>NZ_NEIU01000029.1:0-47166 GCF_002113595.1 Pseudomonas sp. B3(2017) | reverse complement strand
GCAGGAACTCACCGACTACAGCGGCGAGATCATGTGGTCGGCCAAGTACCGCGCCTACGGCAACCTCGCCGCCCTCGACGTGGCCGAAATCGACAACCCCCTGCGCTTCCAGGGCCAGTACTTCGACGCGGAGACAGGCCTACACTACAACCGCCATCGCTACTACAATCCGGGGACTGGACGGTTCCTGACGCCGAACCCGATCAAGCTGGCGGGTGGGTTGAATAACTATCGGTATGTGCATAACCCTACTGGCTGGGTGGATCCACTGGGCCAAAGTGAGTGCCCAGGAGGAAAGAACAATGCTTCTGCGTCATCGCGGCCTGAAGAGAAAGCTAAAGTTAAGGATGGAACTCCACCGCCTCCGGTTGCTGACAAAAAATTCAAGCCAGGAGAAGACGTACGTCATTTTGAAAAGCATGGTGAGGAAATAAAACAAACACTAGGCGAAGACAACTATACACTTGAACAGTATGTAGCTGACGCAAATTCAGTAATTCGCAATGGGACATTTGCTCCCGAGCTAAATGCTTACGTCGCAATTCCAGGAGGAACGGGCAGTGCTAAGGGTCTACTTGTTGGCGTCGATAGAGCCACAGGAGAAATCACCACAATGCACCTCAAATCAATTTCATTTTTTGAAAACAAGGCTCCAAGTTTAGGCTGGAAGGCTCAGCCAAAGTCAGCCAAAACAGATACAACTGGGCCTAACCCACAGGTTGGATGGAAGTCTCCATATGGAAAACAAGCCGAGTGATGAAAATGATAGTTAAAAATATCAAGTGGATATCGGAAAGTGCTGAGGAAGCAGAGGTTGAAATTAGCGATGGAGAGTTCACCTGCGTAGCCTTCTCCCAGCCATGCGATAGAACTATTGGAGAGACAATAGATGAACCCTTGCACGTTTTTTCCATGAGGGATGCGATGATCTGCGAGAACGAACCTACTGTGGGAATTTGGAATATAGAAAACTCCGGACTTTCCAGAAGAGTTGTTGCCAAAGTAACAGACACCACCCAACAACTTATTGCCGTCGGAAAAATCAATCTAGTCATTGAAGATCACCTGCCCGGAGGAATAGAGAAAGATGACTTAATTGAGTTTAATTGTGGACGAATTGATCTCTGGTAGACAACCTCGCTAGGTTTTCCAATGACAGTCTAGACATGCACCAACACTAAAAATACAGCCTCAAGCAATTCTGAAGAATCTCTAGGAACATTTAGAATAAAAGACACTGCTGAGTTCATCAGCAAAATTGAGTCCTTTATGTTGTCATCGCTACTACAATCCGGGGACTGGACGGTTTTTGACGCCGGATCCGATCAAGCGGGCGGGTAAACTGGTGCAACGGTTACAAAGACCGCACTAAAAGAAGGCGACAATTCGCACATTTACTTTATAAAAAAATAACATGAAAACACTCTATGCCTGCGAACCTGGAATTAAGCTTTGGGAGCAGCCCTCAAGCCTTGCAACACCTGTATTTGTAACGTTCTCACTTATTGATTCCTCTATTGCGGAGATTTGGGAGACGTGGCTAAAGTTTTCAACTCCACTAGCTTCCGAATGGCCAACACTAATGAAATGGCGGACTGTAGGCTACTCTATAGCATCAGAGAAAGTTCAAGAACTACGCTTACGCAAAGAGATTGAAAAAACGCTAGAAAAAGCAGATCTTCTGGAAAAGAATGACGCCACCAAAATATACTCATACATTCAACTCAACAAAACGCAGAGCATCAGCTTCAACCCAAACGAACTTACACAGCACCGCAACACCATAATAATCCTTACGAAAGAAAATGTAGATATCCGTTCCACATGGGAAAAACTATGCAAAAATGACAACGGCATCACCTCACAAGGCTTACTGGATTTCCTATTAGAGCAGCATGAAACACTTATAGCTCGCTTCATTGAAAGCGACACTCATTCGGCAGCACAAATTATCACACCATCAACCTACAGCAACAAAATAGACGACACTCTTAACAACCTAAGACTAAAGAAAATTGATTCGATCAGAATCCCCGAGGCAATTCAAAGTCTCTAACGCCTTATACCTTCACGCAAAACAAATCTAAGGCAAACCATGAACAGCAAAGCGTATGAAGAATACAACTATTGGCTTGGGCCAAACGAAGACAGCAACTGGAATGAGTATATTACAGAGCAGGTAGCTAAAGGCGTACTGGAAAAATTCAGTACTGACGATTGGAAACAACTAAATGATTCGATTCTCTCAAAAGAAGAATATTGGCAGGAAAGAAGTGCTGCTGCACTTGGGGAGCAGCGTTCGACTTATGCAATTGAAATCTTAAAGAGACTTTTAGACTCTTCATTCATCGAAGTATCAATAGCTGCAGCATCAGAACTGGATTGGGCCGACACTCAAATCGAGAGCAAATACCTTGAAAGAATACAAGAAATTATTAATACACTAACCCGTGAAGACCTCGAATCCTATCCAGAGCTTGAGAGCCTGCTAGAAAAAGCACAGCACTCAAAGCTTTAAACCACAGCCTCAAAAAACATTAGATCAATTTATCCTCATAAAAACTTTGAGAGGAGCCAGCCCTGACTTGAAGTCTATTGAACTTTTATTTTCTCCCACAATCACTGAAGAAAACCGAATTCAACGATAGCTCCAGCGAACCGGTGACCGAGTACCAGCGCGCCGCCGGAGGCAGCCTAGTCAACGTCGGCGACGACCACTGGCTCCTCGCCTATGAATACGACCTGCAGGATCGCCTGATTGCCGCACGCCAGGGTGGGCGAACCCTACGCAACGAATACGACAGCATCGGCAAGCTCAGCTACATCGACCTCAACGGCTCGCGCCTCAACAGTCACCAGTACAGCGCCGATAATGTGGTCGGCCAGGTACCGCGCCTACGGCAACCTCGCCGCCCTCGACGTGGCCGAAATCGACAACCCGCTGTGCTTCCAGCGCAATACTTCGACTCAGAAACGCGCCTACACTACGACCGCCATCGCTACTACAATCCGGGGACTGGACGGTTCCTGACGCCGGATCCGATTAAGCTGGCGGGAAGCTACTACATTATTGACGGACATCATCGAGCGGCAGCAGCAAGGCGAACGCATACGCCCGTTAGCATTAGACTGATCACCGATTTGAAAGAATACGGCAACAAAAACTACGCAGCGATGGACGACATATTAGAATCAGCCAGAAATGTTGGAAATAATAGATTAGAGCGACCAAGAAGATGACAGACAAAGACTTCAGCTCATTAATTGCTAGCTTTCTAGAAAGCGTAGAGTCTTCCCTAAAACTCCTTGAAGATAAATTTGGCTCACGCGAGCTTCAAAAACTATGTCGACAAAATAAAATAGCTCAACGAGGAGAGATCACCGACACAATCAGCTACCAGCTACATGGAAATGGATGCATGGTAGAACATCCAGACTACTGTATCGATTTTGACTTCGCCCCAGATGAAAGAACCGATGGTTTTGACGCATGGCGTCTATATAATTACGCATGCGAATTCCCGGAGAAATACGCCTCCTATACAAACCTCAGAACAATCGAAACCATACTGAAAGAATACGAAGAACAAAAAATAATTCAAAAAATCGAAAACTCAACTTCAAACCTATACTTTTTACAATCAAACAACGCCGTTACAACCACAACACCCACGTCAACCTGATCCGCGAACGCCGCGGTGCCGGCCAGAAATTCGTCACCGTGCATCGCTACGATGCTCTAATGAAGCAAGGATAAGCCCCCCCTGGACTGCCCGCCCACGCAAGATACGATAGAAATCAAAGCCCTATCGTCAAAGTAGAGCAGCCTGTTGCAGGTCGAGTTACAAGTCAAATAGAAGAGATGCTCAAAACATTAACAGCGTAGAAATAAAACTCGAAAAATTTGACACGAATCGACCGCTCACCGCATTCCTCATCAATTAATGTTAACCACCTCAAAAACAACCATGCTTAAAGTTCCGTTTACAGACCTACCCTACAAACCAACTGTTGACTCTTTGTTAGCAGGACTCGACACAGAGTACAAAGATGACAGCTTCAAATCAAAACTATTAAAACTCAACCCAAACAACAGAGCCGACAGAGAAACCATTATCAAGAACTACATAATAAAAGACCAGGAACACCTATCATACAAACATAAATACCTATTGATAAAAGAGCTAGAAAAAGCCATAACTGACAAATACTATGATTTTTCAACATCCTTTGAGTATGATTACGAAACTGACGAATCTTCAGCATCTCCATGGCCCGCAGACGAGATCGACACTCCACGTGGTTTTTTTGAGGATATTTACCAAGTCGCTAAGAAAACCTGGGAAGCAGATCTTTCAAAGGCTGAATCTGAAGACCCTACAACGTGGTAATTCCACAACTAAAAAACCACCCATATCACAAACTCGAGCCACAAACAAAACAGCTAAAGAACATCTTACACACTTAAACATATTAATCTTGCAGCTCCTCTCCTCAACAAACAGGGCTATGACGACCGTGAAACTAACCGACTGGTAGCCAACTGCGCTACCGCTATGACACTCGCTTCTGCAGTTCACCGCCTACGAATACGACCTCAACGGCCAACTTCTGAAGAAAGCAACCATTAGGTATTTTGAGTAACCTGAAATGTGGACATCATCAATATCAAACAAAAGAATGTGGACTTCTACCTTTGGAGAAGACTACTCACCTGCCAGCATGCATATTTCGTATGCAATGCTAGACGGAAACTCCATATGCTTAAAACTGCACAACAAAATAGAACCAATTTCCGCACCAAAGAAATGGCTAGAAAAATATAACGAATACGAATTCAACCTATACATAGTCAGCATAGAAGACTTTAAGGTAGAAAATTTCAACTTCAGCGGCCCCACTACCTTAACAATTACACAAACCGATTCAAGCTACAAGGTCAAACTCGAGTTTGCAAACTCATGCATAGCCGTGTGTAACGCAGAAAACATTACCATAGCAAATATCAAGGCATACCATAACGACGGCGCGATATAATTTAAAGCTCAAGCCAATGACAGACAGATAAGCCATAGCAAATAAATTCTCTTTCAGGACAGACTTAACTAAAATGAAAACCTATGGACTTGACAAAATAGAGAAGCTCGGTGGAACAATCACCTTTGATGACATATCGAAACTCAACAAAACCATTGACATATCACTCATGATCGATGATTTAAAAGAGAACCTATTTCAAGCATCCTTCCCACTCGGCATGACAATTGATATCGGATGGTATCCCGAGTTCAGTGAGTACGGATCGTTCAGAATCACCCTCATTGAAAACTCTAACTGGGAGATACCTATCTACAGCAAGAGAGCAAAAAACTGGGAAGAGCTTGATAAAGCCATTATTGCAGCACTAGAAAAAATCAAGTGAAAAGGACTTCAAATGAAAAAAATCAATCGCATTGAAGCCATTGAAAAAATCACATCAGACGAAATAACACGACTAACCAACGAGGATCGCGAGTCGTATATTTTAGATTGGTGGGGCATAGATGAGAGCAACGAACACTTCAACAGCCTACCCCAAAAGCTAAAGCAGTTAATCATAGACAATGATGACCACCCAAGGGACATAGAGAATAGCTTATATGACCATCTAATCCTCATAGCTCAAAAATCCAGATATAGGGGCACCACCAATGAATACCTCTCAAAAATATTAAATGATATAAAAATTGAGAACTACACTGTTCATGGAGAAACTGAGCAACTGGAAGCCTGCCCTTGCTGTGGGTTTCGCACACTTTCCTCAATTGCAGAGTATGAGATTTGCGCTTTGTGTAACTGGGAAGACAGCGGAGTAACCGATCCGAACACCTACAGCCCCCAACCACATGACTCTCCAAGAAGCAAGAGATGCATTCAGGAGTAAACTCAATACACTCCCGCTAAACAAGTGGATAAAATCTGACCCTTGCCAGACCAGCATCAAGTGTAGTTAACCTGTGCGCTGTATGAATATAAATCAGTGGAGCCTGCTGAGTAGTGGTAACTGTATATAAACGACTATTCCCAGAACCATCAGGTATTCATCATCCACTCTTTCGCCGCAGAGGGCTGGAGACTTCATAGTGTTTAGAAAAACCTTGATGATTGGCTTAAGTATGCTATGGATACACATACCACCTAAAATTCAGAAGAGCAAAACAACTAACCTTTCAGATCCCCTCTGTAAATTTTGCTGGTACAGTATCAACAATGCACCGCCGCTACTACAATGCGGAAAGCTAATACCTAACTACTCACCCCAACTAAAATGCCCAGAATAGCAAAATGAATGAATTTTCCGCCATCGATGGCACGATAAAGAAAATAACAAGTACACCGAGGAAGATTTCCGTTGAGTTTCTTGATTGGAAAGAGCAGCTTTGGATGCTCACTTTTGAGAATGTGGTTAGTTTTCTGAGTTCTAGCGCAGAAGGAGCAGAAATCTCCGAAATAACAATAAACACCTTAGAAACCCTTAAAACAACCACAACAAACGAACCCACGATTAATTTACAAACATACACATTTCTTTGTGCATGGCACCAAATTCCAGCACTCACAGTAATTGCGAGTGGTTTCCACCAAACAAAAATCACACCTGACAGAGACACGCCTTCCAACGCACCTATACTAAGGCAATGAAATTAACGACATGCAAATTATTTTCTTCTGAAAAACCAGTTTATCGAAGTATCAATAGCTGACATTTCCGAACTGGGCTGGAGCGAAGAAAAATTGAAAAAACGACACGCCAGAACAATACAAAAACCATAGATTCCCTGACGGACGACACGAAATGAAGACCCTATCAGTACCACTTTCCATAGAAGCAATGCACCGACTCGATCTTGATGAGTGTTTGCCCGGAGACCTCGAAGAACTCCTCATCTCTGACGAAACACTTTACGAACTTTTTCGATCCGGAGTGTTTGACACAATAAACATCACCCTTGAAAAATCCATTGACGATTATGAAGACGAGTGCATTTCAGGACAGCGCGACCTTATGACCACCTTGCAAATACTGGATAGCGTTTCCCAAAACACAGAATCCGAAGCCATAGAAAAATTAAAGAAACTTACAGCGCTAGCAATAGAAATGGATACCGGCATATTTTTCCACTTCTGAAACTCATGTCGCCAGGTCACTCAAACACCTCCCCCTCCACCAAATACTTCACCACCACCCGATTCCGATAAAGCCGCTCCCTCTCCACCAACGCCCCCACCTGCCCCTTCTCCCGCACCTCCCGCCAGATCTCGTTCTCACGAAACACCCGCCCCCCCTCACGCACAAACCGATGCCCACGCTCAAACACGTGATACCGGAACGCCCGTTCCCGGTCGCACAGCAACTCCCCTTCCAATTGCTGTTCCCCCACGTTCAGCTTCAGCTGAAAGTGCCGGTCCGTGGGGTTGTGCAGCACCAGGTCGATGTAGTTGTAGAAGATGGCGGCGCCGGAGCCGAAGGGCAGGATGCGGCCGTCGTCCGGGAAGGGGTCGAAGCTGTGGTTGGCGCGTTCGGTGACCACCAGGGGGGAATGGATGGCCATCCAGTGGATCAGGTTGCTGAGTTGGCAGATGCCGCCGCCGACGCCTTGGCGGGCTTCGCCGAAGGACAGTTCCATGCCTTCGACGTAGCCGCGCCGGCGGGTCGGGCGGCCGACCAGGCGGCAGAAGGAGAAGTGTTCGCCGGGGGCGATGACGATGCCGTCGATGGACGCGACCGCCAATCTCAGATTGATGACTTTATTGTGCTGCAGGACTAGATCCGAGTCGCCGAGTTTGCGGATCAGTTTCGAGGTGTGCTTGAGGTGGCGAAACGGCAGGCGATCAGCGGTGCGCCGCTGCGCGTAGCTGCGGCTGGAGCAGTGCCAGGCGATGTGGCGGAACAGACGTTTTTGCCACACCCGCAGCCAGTAGAGGACGGGGTGGTAGAGGGACAGTGGTTTCATCCGTGACGCAACGGCATGGGCCGTTTTCTTCCTTGAGCTGAAATGGGGCGGCGCATCTTAACGCACCGCCCTGCCCGGCCGCCAAACGCCGTAACATCTGCGGCGCCCGCCGGCGTCGCAAAATTAAGTTTGAACTAAGGTTGCCCCGCTACCTTGCGCTCCAGAAGGCGGCGCCCATGAACGAATCGGCCGTCGCCCACCCTGCCATTGCCTTTCAAATGGGTCGTCATGATGAGCGCGTTGGATTTGCCCGCCGGACAGCATTCGGATTTCAGCCTTGTACTGGTGAACTACAAGACCCCGGACATCACCCGGATGTGCCTGGAGCTTCTGCGCCAGCACGTCGTTGAACATCGGATTCCGGTGTGGGTGGTCGATAACGACTCCGCGGACGAAAGCCTCGATTACTTGCGTTCGCTCGACTGGATCAACTTGATCGAACGCCCTGCCGTGCCGTCTGAGCCAGGCCATATCGCCCACGGCAAGGCACTTGATCTCGCCTTGGCGCAAGTGCAGACCGACTATCTGTTCCTGTTGCACACCGACACTTTTGTCTACGACCCCGCCATCTTCCCGTTGATGATGCGCGAGTGCACCAAGTTGCCGGAGATGGCGGCAGTCGGTTGCGTCGAGCAGATCGACCGGGGTGCGCTCAGGGATGCGTGGCGTTTATCGTCGCGTTACTTAAAGCATTACTTACGCCGGGCCAAACAACGCATCGGTTTGCCTTCCAGAGAACCCAAGCCCTACCGGGAAACGCACTTGAAGAGTTTCTGCACCTTGTGGAATGCGCGTTTGATCAAAGCCAACGCACTGCACTTCTCAATGGATGACCGGGTGCCTGGATATACCCTGCAAGACCGCATGGTCGGTTTGGGATACGGGGTGAAGTTTCTGTCGCCGCGCACGGTCTTCCGCTATCTGGATCATATCCAGGCCGGCACGGTGGCGGCTTCGGGCCGTTACGGCAACGGCCACCGGCGCACCAGGATGTATCACAGCGCGCTGAGTCGGTTTGAGTTGCGACAAGGCTTGGGGACAGCCAAAAGTTGAGGCCAATAAAAAGGGCGACTGTTCAGTCGCCCTTTTTTGTATACAAAATCCTGACGGTCAATGCCGGTCGAGGTGTTCGCCCAGTGTAATGGCCTGGCAATCCTTGCACCGGTAAAGAGCCCTGACACTGGGCGAACGGGAAGGATTTTAATGGAATTTGGCGGATATGTCGTGCTGATTGAACATGAATTTTATGTACGAAAAAGTTAACGGAGTTAAATCGTCGATATTTACCGGAAAACTTGCCTAACTCACCGGTTGGAACATTTTCATATGACTGTTCTCATACCATTACTTGTACAAGAACAGTCATCTTGTAGAGTCAATACTCAACTTTCATGTTCGGTGGTCACTTTTAATACATCGGTGTAAGTGACCACGACGCTTTGCCCGACTTTGAGGTTTTTAAGTTTGGCCCGGATCTCAGGCTTTTCGACACTGAGGGTTTTCGACTGGCCGGACGGGTTTTCCAGGGTGACCTGATTTTTCGCCAAATCAATTTTGGTGATTTTCAGTTCCACCTGCACCTGCCGGAACGCCTCGCCGCCGGGGTTGGGGGTGCCCGGGGCGTTGCGCAGTTCGCCGGTGCGCTCGGTGGCGCCAGGCAGACCTTTATCCACATCGGTGTCCAGATAAGCGGCGACGGAATGGGTGACTTCGAGGTTCACCTGATCGCCGACCTTGAGGTTGCCAAGGTTTTTCGCGTTGTCGCTGAGCTGGATGTGGACCTCGCGGCCTTCGGCGCCTTCCAGGACCACCTGATGCTTGGCCGCATCGACCGCCAGCACTTTGGTGGTGACCTGATCGGCCTCGACCGTAGCGGACAGCGGGATATCGGCGGCGTGCGCCGTCAGGCCGGCGGTGGACAGGACGGCAGCGAGGGCCATGGCTTGGGTGAGTGCGTGGAGCTTCATAGGCGGTACGTTCCCTGTGATGGATGGCAGCGCCCGGCGTCGGGCGTGGGGTTGAGCATAGACGCTGTCCCTGCCGACGCCATCGCCGGCAGGCTGGCTCCCACAGGTTCCGGGGCGCTCGCCTGTGTGATGTTTTCCCCTGCGCAGCCTCAATACCCGGTCATTTCAAGGTAACCCTGCCCGCCGTGGCTGCCGCTCAGGCGCACCGGGCCTTCCCAGTACGGGATGCGCAGGTTCATCCAGGCGTTGGGGTTGAGGGCGTCGAGGGTGAGGTCGAAGCGCTTGTCGGGTATGGCCACCGTCCAACGCACCGGCATCGCCCGGCCGGCGACCTTCGCCGTGTCTTTGGGGGTCAGGACGATCTGCGCGGCGGACAGCGTCTGCGGCTGGCCGTCGGCGCCGATCCACGTTCCGGTGAGGTACGGCGCGCCGTCCTTCTGGCGCATGCGGTACAGCATCACCTGCTCGCCGCTGTCCAGGTGCAGGGAGAACCAGTCCCAGCCGGTCTGGTCGGCGGTCAGGGGCTGGCTGCTCCATTCGCGGTCGAGCCAGGCCGGGCCGCTGACGGTGTAGCGCTGGCCGTCGATCTGCAGCGTGCCTTCGGCCCGGAAGAACGGCTGGCTGTAGTAGTACGACGCCTGGCCTTGCTCAGACTTGCGGCTATAACCGTGATCGCCCTGCAACACCAACGGACGATCCGTGGTGAGGTGCAACCGGTAGCTGAAGGATTGGTCCTGGGCGCTGAGCTGCAGGTCGTTCAACGCCTCCCCCGCTTGCTCGGCGAAACGCCACTCGTCGATCCACGCTTCGAACGGCGCCAGGCGCACCCCGGCCTGCCCGGTGCCGCCGCGGGCGTAGCGCTCGGCGGCATGGTGGACGTTGGCGGACGTCACCGCCGCATGGCCGAGCCAGATGGTCTGGTTGGCCCAACCCGGCTGCGGCGCAGCGGCGTTCAGGGCGCTGCGGAACAAGGTCCATTGCACGCCGAATTCGTTGCCCTGGCCGTCCTTGAGGTTGGCGGTGACGTACCACCATTCGATGCGAAACCCTTCGTGGGGGCCATGATCCACCGGGAAGCTGAACACTCGCCCCGGCACCACCGGCGTGAACCCCTGCGCCTGGTTGCCAAGGCCAGCGAAGCCCTTTTGCTCCGGCGCGGGCTCGCCGCAGCCGGCGAGCAGCGACACCACGAACAGCAGAACCGCCACCTCAATCCTCATGGGCAAAGGTCCTCAGCAGGTCCGCCGGTTGCGTGCGGTACAACGCGTACAACGGCCACGCCGATGCCAAGAGCGTCGCCAGTAGCGCCAGCCCCGTCAGTTGCAGCAACTGCAGCGGAAACACCCGCAGCGGCAGGCGCCAGCCGAACGCCTGCACGTTGATCACCGCGTCCAGGCACCACGCCAGCCCGATGCCCAGCGGCAACGCCACCAGCAGCGTCAACACCGCCAGCAGCCAGGTCTGGCCGAGGTTGAGCAGCATCAGCCCGCGCCGCGTCACGCCCAGCGCCCACAGCGGTGCGAGCTGGCCGAGGCGGCTCTGGCTCTGGGTCAGCAGGCTGATGAACAGCGCCACCCCGGCCACCGCCAGCGTCAAGCTGTTGAGCGCCGCCGTCGCGGCGAAGGTGCGCTCAAAGACCTGCACCGACCAACCTTTCAGCCGCGCCTGATCGACGATGCGGGAATCGTCGAGCCGGAACCGCGCCTGCAAGGCGTCGAGCAACGCCGGAATCTTCGCCGGATCGATCCGCAGGTTGAAGCGGTTCGGCGTCAGTTGCGGCCAGTTGCGCAGCAAGTGAGCGCTGTTGACCAGCACATGGCCCTTGGGGTTGCCGTAGTCGGCATAGATGCCCACCACCCTCGGCGACCACGGCCCGCCCGACGTCGGGATCGTCAGGCGATCCCCCGGGCGCACCTTGAGGCGGCGGGCCAGCTGCTCGCTGAGCATCACCGCGTCGTCCGCCGCCAGCGATGCCCAGGGATCGTCGCCCCTGGCCTCCAGCAACGGCCAATGCTGGCGGTAGTGCGGATGGTCGATCACGCCGAACACCTCCGTCGGCCAGCCTTGCAGCGTCACCGCCACCTGCCAGTTGGGCAGCACTGCCGTCACCTCCGCTCGCTGGCGCAGCCAACTGTAGAGCTCCCGGGACTGGGCCGGATTGGTCGGGCTCAAGTACAGCTCGGCTGTCAGGCGCTGTTCGAGCCAGTCGTTGAACGTTTGGCGGAACCCGGCGGTCATGCTGCCGGCGCCGATGTTCGCGGCCATGGCCAACAGCAAGGCCATCAGGGCCAGGCTCAGCGCCGGCAACTGCTGCCGGCAATCGGCGACGAACCATTGGCCCAGCACCGAACGGCTGCGCGCGGACAAACCGTTGAGCAGCGCACTGAGCAACACCGGCAGCGCCAACGCGGCGCCGAGCAGCAGACCGGCCAACACCACGAAGCCGCTGGCCAGGCTGTCGCCCCACAGCAATGCGCCGAGCGCCACCGCCCCCAGCACGAACGCCACCCGGCCCTGACGCCGCAGCCAGCGCGCATGCTGCTGATGCCAAGCCTGGGGATCGGCCACCGCCAGCAACGGCAGGCGCGCCGCCCGCAGCAGGCTGCTGGCCCCGGCCAACAGCGCGCCAAGCAGGCTCAGGCCGATCCCGCTGAACCACCACCAGGGGCTCAGCCGCAACTGTCCGGCCACTTCCGCCCCGTACAATCCGCGCAGGCTGGCCGCCACATCCGGCAGCAGCACACTCGCCAGCCAATAGCCGCTGACCACGCCCAACACCCCGCCCGCCAGCGCCAACGCGCCCAGTTCGATGACCAGGCCGGCGATCAGCAGCCGCGCGCTGACCCCGCAGGCTCGCAGGGTGCGCAGCAGCCCACGGCGCTGCTCCAACGCCAGGCCGATGGCGGCATGCACGATGAACAGGCCGACGACGAACGACAGGAACCCCAACGCGTCGAGGTTCAGGTGAAAGCTGTCGGTGAGCCGCGCCAGGTTGTTTTCTTCGCCGCTGCCCTTGAGCTGCAGCAGCCCCTTGAAGCCGGCCGGCAGATCGCCCTGGAAACCGGCGGGCAACCACAGGCGCGTCAGTTGCTCGGGCTGGTCGAGGACGGTTTGCGCGACGCCGATGTCCACCAGCAGCACGCCGGGGGCCATGTCCGCTTGGACTTGCAGCGGCGGCAAGGCCCGACCGTTCTCGGCCTGGGGCGTGTCGCCTTCTTGCAGGTTCAGCGCGTGCAGGGTTTCAGGCGCGATCCAGGTGCTTCCCGGCGGGCTGAAGAATTCGACGATGCGCTCGATCGGCATCGCCTGCCCCGCCACGGCGCTGTCCGCCGGCAACGACACCGGCTCGATGCCCATCAGTTGCAGGCGCTGGCTGTCGTGGCCCTTGAGGGTCAGACGGCCCTGCAGCACCGGCGACACCGGCCAGCCCTGGCGGCGCAGGTCGACGAACCATTGCTGCGGGAACGGCGCGCCGTTCGGCGAGGCAAGGCTGGCCTGGGGTTCGCCGCCGATCAGTCGGCTGGCGCGGGCGTAGCTGTCGCGGGCTTGGCTGTTGAGCGCTTCGACGCCGGTCAGCAGCCCGGTGGCCAGCCACAGGCCGGTCAACACACTGAAGAACTGCACCGGGTGGCGCCGCCAATGGCTGAGCAGCGCGGCCAGCGTGTACCGCAGCACCGTCACGTCAAGCGACCGTTGGACAGCACCGCCCGTTCGGCCAGCCGGGCCGCCACGCGTGAGCTGTGGGTGACCATCAGCAAGGTGGTGGGGGTGTCGTCGAGCAGTTCCAGCAGCAGGCGCAGCACCTCGTCGCTGGTGGTTTCGTCGAGGCTGCCGGTGGGCTCGTCGGCCAGCAGCAGGGTCGGCTGCGCCGCCAGCGCCCGGCCCAACGCCACCCGCTGCTGTTGGCCGCCGGACAGTTGCTCCGGATAGCGCAGGAGCAGCCCGCCCAGGCCCAGGCGCTGCACCAGGTGGTTCTGCCAGCGCGGATCATGCCGCCCGGCCAGCCGCGCCTGGAACGCCAGGTTGTCTTCGATCCGCAGGCTGCCGATCAGGTTGTACTGCTGAAACACCAGGCCGATTTCCGTGCGCCGCCAGCGGGCCAGCTGTGCCTCGTTCATCTCGTCGAGCCGGTGGCCGCCGCTGCGGATGCGGCCGCGATCGACCTTGTCGAGCCCGGCGATCAGGTGCAGCAACGTGCTTTTGCCGCTGCCGGACTCGCCCATCAGCGCCAGGCTGGTGCCGGGCCTGAGCGACAGGTCGACGCCTTGCAGCACGGGCAACAGGCCCTGGGGCGTGGGATAACTTTTGAAGACGTCTTGAACTTCGAGCATGCCGGCATCCGGGCGATCCGTGTGGGGCAAGGATAGCGGATCTGCATCCGGCGGCGACCGGGCCGGCCTCATCGCCAGCAGGCTGGCTCCCACAAGGGTTGCGGTTGCCCACCGCTTTTGTGAGCGTCACTGAATCCTGTGGGAGCCAGCCTGCTGGCGATAGGGCCGACACAGCCCCAAAGGCCCTACTGCCCCGCCGCCACGCTGGTGCCCGCCTCCCCCGGCGTCACGATGCTGCCCAGATCGATGTGCTTCCACTCGGGCTTGGCCCCCAGCCGCGCGTTGAAGCGGTAATTGAAGGTGAAGTCATCCGCTGTCGGCACGCTCAGCGGCTTGCCGTAAACCGCTTCGATGCCCGCCAGGTCGTAGCCCATCAACTGCAGCAGCGTCGGGAAAATGTTGTAGTGGCTGGAACGGTCCTTGTTCGCCGCCAGTTGGGCCGGCCAGTCCAGGGTCTGCAGGCGCTCGCCCTGGATCACCACCAGCGGCACCAACCCTTCTTCCTCCGCCGGGTCGCCGCCGCAATGGGTGTTGAGGCCGGGGTTGCCGCGCTCGTGCAGGTCCTGGCCGTGGTCGGAGGTGTAGATCAGCACCGCGTTGTTCAGGTCGGCCTGGGCGAACACCCGCGAAAAGAACTCGCCGACATTCCACAGCACGGTGTTCTTGTAGGCGTTGCGGTACAGCGCCCAGTCGTCCGGCTGGCCGTTGAAGCCGTCGCGTTTGCCGGTGTCGGCGATGTCGGTGAACTGGCCCCGCGGCAACGCCGGACGGTAGGCCATGAACGCATCGGGGTATTTGTCGTGCACTGGGAAGTGCGCGCCGACCTTGTTGATCACCACCAATTGCGGCGTGCCGTCGTTGAGCAGTTCGACCAGTTTGGCGGCCGCCGCCATGTCGCGGTCGCGCACGCTGGTCTGGTCGAACTGGACGAATTCGTCGATGTCCTTTTTCTCGGCGCCGTCCATCAGGTTCTGCAGGTTGCCGCCGGTGCGCTGGGCGTCGATGTACACCGTGCGCAACCCCGCGCCTTTGGCGTACTGCCAGATCGACGGCAGGGTGCTGTTGATCCGCCGGTAGTCGGCGCGGGTGCCGCCGTAGCGCAGGGTGACGTTGGTGTCGGCGCTGCAGTTGGCGATGGACGCGGCGTAGCCGTAGTTGAAGACCGCGACGCCGGGATGCGCCTCCTTGAGGTTGCTGTGCACGCCGAACGGCGCGTTGATGTCCAGGTAGTTGCCGGAAATGCTCTCGTCGATGATCAGCACGATGTCGTGGCCGACCGCCGCCCCATTGCGCGCCAAAGACACCGGCTCCCGCGGCCCGACCGTGTTGTGCAGCGCCTCGTAGGCGAACAGGTTGAGGTAGGCCAACGGCGTGTACATCACCGGCAGCCCCCGGGCGCCCTCCCCGGCACGCACGAACAGCACGGCGCTGAGCAGCATCACCCCGCACAGCGGCGCCGCCACCCGCAACGCATTCGGCAGCGGGAACGGACGCCGTGGCTTGAGGCCGATGCCGAGCAACAGCGGCACGCCGTTCAGCAGGCCGTGCACGATCGCATCCCGGTACTGGTACGCCGCTTCCTGGATGAAGCCGCCGGAGTACACCAGCGACACGAAACCGCTGTAGGTCAGGTAGTCGGCGGTCACCCGCATGTACACATCGAAGAACACCGCCGAGATGAACATCGCCAATGCGAACAAATGGCGAATGAAAGACTGACGTATATAGGCCGTAAGTAGTAATGCGAAAGTAAGCGCCAAAAACATAACGCCAAAAAGAACTACCGCAAAACCGACCCCGATAGCATTTAACCGATCCAGGTAATAATCGGAATAAAGCAGCAGATAGATAATTAAAAGCAGTTCTTTCAAATATCTGAACATGGCATTTCCGGGGGATATCGGCGGGCACCGGTCAATAGTTTGTCGGTCAATTTCTGACACTAGCAGCAGGCCATCAAAGCGCAAGAAGTGCCGGACTTTTGCTCAAAGCGTCAAAAAAACATTGACTCAAAACTGACACACCCAAGTCGTTACAGGCCTTGAATTTTGTGGCCTACGACCGTTTATCGTTTTCTTTGAAATGTGAAAAACATGTCAAGGACGGGACAAACCCAGATACAGCAAGTACTTGATGGCCTTTAGCCCCCAAAACTGGGGGTGTTATACACGTGCAACATGTCATTTTGCTGACATGCTTTTCCAACGCTGCGCTATACCCCTTTTGACAGTTCCAATTCGATCTTCCCCAGCGTCTTGCGAGGCACGCCAATATGGACGTGAGCGTATTCGGTACGGGCTATGTCGGCCTGATTCAAGCAGCGGCATTGGCCGATGTCGGACATCGAGTTTTGTGCATCGATATTGACCCGAACAAAATTAAACAACTTCAACAGGCGGTGCCGCCCATCAGCGAACCGGGCCTGTCGGCGACCCTGGAAGAGAACATCAAGGGCGGTCGCCTGTTGTTCAGCACCCAGGCCAGCGATGCGGTGGAACATGCCGAACTGATCTTCATCGCCGTCGGCACCCCGGCCGACGAAGACGGCTCCGCCGACCTCAGCCATGTGCTCAATGTGGCACGGCAGATCGCCGGTGTGATGGAGGCCGACCGCACGCTGATCATCAAGTCCACGGTGCCGGTCGGCACGGCGGATCAGGTGGCGGCCACCGCCGCCGAAGAGCTGCAGCGGCGCGGCAAGGGCAGCCTCAAGGTGCGGATGGTGTCCAACCCCGAGTTCCTCAAGGAAGGCAGCGCCCTGGCCGACTGCATGCGCCCGGACCGGATCATCATCGGCACCCGCGACGCCCAGGCCCGCGAGCAGATGAGCGAGCTGTACGCACCGTTCTGCCGCAACCACGAAAAACTGATGTTCATGGACAACCGCAGCGCCGAGCTGACCAAGTACGCGGCCAACGCGATGCTCGCCACCCGCATCAGCTTCATGAACGAACTCGCCAACCTCACCGAACGGCTGGGCGCCGACATCGAAGCGGTGCGCAAGGGCATCGGCTCCGACCCGCGCATCGGCTACCACTTCATCTACCCCGGCTGCGGCTTCGGCGGCTCGTGCTTTCCCAAGGACCTGCGCGCCCTGCTGCACACCGCCGAGCACAACGGCATGCCGCTCAAACTGCTGCGCAGCGTCACCGACGTCAACGACCGCCAGCGGCACATCCTGTTCAGCAAGCTCAAGGCGCAGTTCCCCGAAGGCCTGGCCGGCAAGTCCGTCGCCATCTGGGGCCTGGCGTTCAAGCCCAACACCGACGACATGCGCGAAGCGCCCAGCCGCTACCTGATGGAAGCGCTGTGGGCCGAAGGCGCCAGCGTGCAGGCCTACGATCCGGAAGCCATGGCCGAGTGCCGGCGCCTTTACGGCTTCCGCGACGACCTGCACCTGTGCGCCACCCGCGACGACACCCTGGAAGACGCCGATGCCCTGGTGATCTGCACCGAGTGGAAAAACTTCCGCGTGGTGGACTTCGACCTGCTGGCCGAGAAGCTGAGGGCGAAAGTCATCGTCGACGGCCGCAACCTCTACAACCCCGAACACGTGGCGGCGGCCGGCCTGCACTACAGCGGCATCGGCCTGCGCCACATCGCCCCCGAAGGCTTGCAGCCATGAAGGTCCTGGTCACCGGCGCGGCCGGTTTCATCGGTGCCCACTGCGTGCTGCGGCTGATCCGCGACGGGCACGACGTGCTCGGCCTGGACAACTTCAACGGCTACTACGACCCGCAGCTCAAGCACGACCGCGTGCGCTGGGTGCGCCACGAGGCCGGGAATTTTCCCCTGGTGACGACTGACCTGGCCGACGCTCCGGCCATCGAAGCGCTGTTCGCCCGCGAACGGCCGCAGGTGGTGGTGCACCTCGCTGCGCAGGCCGGGGTGCGCTACTCGCTGGAGAACCCGCGGGCGTACCTGGACAGCAACCTGGAAGGTTTCCTGAACATTCTGGAAAGCTGCCGGCGCCACCCGGTCGAGCACCTGATCTACGCCTCCTCCAGCTCGGTGTACGGCGCCAACCAGCACACGCCCTACTCGGTGCAGGACGGCGTCAACCACCCGCTGTCGCTGTACGCCGCCACCAAGAAGGCCAACGAACTGATGGCCCACAGCTACAGCCACCTGTTCGGCATCGCCTGCACCGGTCTGCGCTTTTTCACCGTTTACGGTCCCTGGGGCCGGCCGGACATGTCGCCGATCCAGTTCGCCCGGGCGATCAGCGAAGGGCTGCCGCTGAAGCTGTTCAACTACGGCCGGCACCAGCGCGACTTCACCTACATCGACGACATCGTCGAGAGCATCGCCCGCCTGATCGACCGCGCGCCCCACGCCAACGGCGCCTGGGACCGCGAGCAACCCGACCCCGCCAGCAGCATGGCGCCCTGGCGCCTGTTCAACATCGGCGGCCAGCACCCGGTGGAGCTCAAGACCTACCTGGCGCTGCTGGAGAAGCATCTCGGCCAGAAGGCCGTGGTCGAGCTCTTGCCCCTGCAACCGGGCGACGTGCTCAACACCTGCGCCGAGGCCAGCGACCTGGCCCGGGCCACCGGGTTCCAGCCCCGGATAGAGCTGGATGAGGGACTGGGGCGCTTCATCGCCTGGTTCCGCGAGTACTACCCCACAGCCTATCGCCCACGCGCCGCGCGCGGCTGATCATCCGCGGAGGAATCCATGACTGGACATGAGAAAGGTGTGCCGATCCAACAGCTCTACCGCGACAAGCGCATGGATCCGGAACAGCGAATGCGCCTGGACAGCGCGATCCACCGCCAGGGGCGCGGCTGGGTCACCGGCCGCGAGGGCGGACGGCCCTGGACGCTGTCGCGCACCAACCGCGTGGTCGCCTGCCTCGGCGCCCTGGTCATCCTGCTGCTGATTTCCCCGCTGCTGCTGGGCCTGGCCCTGACCATCAAACTCACCAGCCCAGGGCCTGTGATGTTCGTCCAGAAGCGCACCGGCTACCGCGGCCGCAAGTTCGGCATGTACAAGTTCCGCACCATGGTGGCCAACGCCGAAGAGCTCAAGGAGTCGCTGCGCCACCTGAACAAGCACGGCGCCGACGCCATCGACTTCAAGATCGACAAGGATCCGCGCATCACCGGCATCGGCGGCTTCCTGCGCCGCAGCAGCCTCGACGAGCTGCCCAACCTGTTCAATGTGGTGACCGGCGACATGCGCCTGGTCGGCCCCCGTCCGACCTCCTTCAACGCCTACCGCTACAAGGACAGCCACCTGGCGCGCCTGAGCATCTACCCCGGCATGACCGGCCTGTGGCAGATCTCCGGGCGCAGCGACGTCGACTTCGACCAACGTGTGGAGATGGATCTGAGCTACATCGCCGAGCAGAGCCTTTTGCTTGACCTGAAGATCCTGGTGAAAACCCCCTTCAAAGTATTCAGCGGCCACGGAGCAAGCTAATGGACGGTTCAACCAACAAAAGCCTGAGCATTGCCAGCCCCAGCGAGTCGAACCTGACCTCGACCGTGCTGGACCTGGATCTGCGGATCCTGTTCCTGACCGCCGCCAACCCCGGTGCGGGCACCACCACCAGCGCCCTGGCGCTGGCCAGCCAACTGGCGCAGATGAGCAGCGGCCTGGTGCTGCTGGTGGACGCCAGCCAGTCGGCGACCAATCTCACCCAGCAACTGAACCTGGGCAAGGAGCGCGGCCTGCGCGAACTGCTGTTCAACGAAGAGAACCCGCCGCTGCTGCAGGACTGCGTGGTGCAGGTGTCGAGCCTGCCGTTCCACGTCCTGCCCAACGGCCGGCCGATCCGCACCATGGAGCGCCTGACCCCCGAGCGCCTCGGCCCGCTGCTCGATCAGTTGGGCAGCCAGTACCGCTTCGTGGTGATCGACGGCGACGCGGTGTACTCGGCCGCCGACACCCTGGTGCTGGGCACCCAGGCCGACGGCGTGGTGTTTGTGGTGCGGGCCGAAGACACCCGCTGGGAAGTGGCCCAGGCCGCCGTGCAGCGGCTGACCCAGGCCGGGGCGAAAGTGGTCGGCAGCGTGTTCAACCGCCGCAAGTACTACATGCCCAAATGGCTGTACAAAAACCTGTGAGCCACTGCGAGGGATGACGCCATGAACGCAAAAATGCTTGTGCTGCTGTTGCTCCCGCTCGCCGGCTGCTCCAGCACCTCCGACACCCTGACCATGCCGGTGAACATCCTCACCGCGCCGCCGGCCAACGCCCAGGCCACCGACATGCCCAAGGTCGAGCAGACCCTGCGCCCGCAAGATGTGCTGGACGTGATCTTCCACATCAGCACCAGCGGCTCGGACGCCTACCGCATCCAGTCCGGTGACCAGATCGGCCTGAACTTCACCGCCGCCAGCCAGCTCAACGGCAACCAACTGGTGCTGCCCGACGGCACCATCGAACTGCCGGGCGCCAACACCCAGGTGAAAATCGCCGGCCTGACCAGCGACGAGGCCCGCCAGGAAATCCAGCGCGCCTACAACCGCAAGGCGCTGTTCCAGCCCAACCGCAACCAGTTGACGGTGCAGGTCATCAGCCCGCTGACCAACGAGCAGAACCTCAAGAGCGCCCTCAACCACCCGGCCACCGGCATGAGCCGCGAGATCACCGTGGGCACCGACGGCTACGCCAGCTTCCCGGAGATCGGCGCCGTGCCGCTGCAAGGCATGACCGTCAACCAACTGGAGACCTTCCTCAACCAGAAGTACGCGCAACTGCCGGGCCGGATGACCGTGGACGTGCT
This sequence comes from Pseudomonas sp. B3(2017), assembly GCF_002113595.1. NCBI lineage: Bacteria > Pseudomonadati > Pseudomonadota > Gammaproteobacteria > Pseudomonadales > Pseudomonadaceae > Pseudomonas > Pseudomonas sp. B3(2017). Next base: position 26,141 of record NZ_NEIU01000029.1, on the reverse strand, counting down.
GCTCAAGTCCACCGCCGGCAACGAGATCTACGTGCTGGGCGAAGTCGGCCAGCCGGGTTCCTACCCGATCCGCCGGCCGGTCTCGGTGCTTGAGGCCCTGACCCTGGCCCGCGGCACCAACGTCAAGGCGCGCCTGGACTCGGTGATGATCATGCGCCGCAACGGCAACCAGGTGCAGGCCGTGCGCTACGACGTCGAGAAGGCGCTGGCCGGCGACGCGTCGCAGATCGCCTACCTGCAGCCCGACGACATGCTCTACGTGCCCAAGACCAAACTGGCCAGCGCCGGCGAACTCGCCCGGCAACTGGCCGACGTGGTGCTGTTCCAGGGCGTGGGGTTCAGCTTCGGCTACCGCGTCGACAACAAAAACAGCAACAACTGACCCTCGGGTGACCGGCCATGAATCCAAAGGAAAACTACCTGCATGAGTTCTTCAGGATCTTCTTCGCCAACAAGCGGCTGGTGAAGCGTGTCTTCCTGATCTTCGCGGTGATCGCCCTGGCGCTGCCCCTGGTGCTCAAACAGAGTTTCGACATCACGGCCCAAGTGATCGTGCAGTCCAAGAAGCTCTCCCAGGGCGACGCCTCCACATCGCTGACCGTGGACAACGCCACGTTCATTCCGCCGTCGCTGGCGGACATGGAGACCGAGAGCAACATCCTGCGCTCCCCGGCGCTGATCCGTCAGACCATCGGCGAACTGCGGGACAAGGGCGAGTACACCCCGTCGCCGGGGATGTTCAACCGCCTGGTGAGCGAGCCGTTCAAGCGCTACGTCAGCTCGCCGCTGCGCGAACATGTGATCAACCCGCTGCGCGGCCTGCTCGGGCTTGAGACCGATCCGGTGCGCGACACCGCGCTCGACGCGCTCACCCAGCAAGCCATCGATAGCCTGAAGATCGAGACCCTGCCCGGCTCCAACGTGATCTCGGTCATCTACAGCTTCCCGGATCCGCACCAAGGCACGACCTTCGTCGCCGCCCTGCTGCAGAACTATCTGGTCAGCCGTCAGGCCTTGCAGTCGATCGACCTGCCGCAATCGTTCTACGAGTCCAAGAAGCACCTGTACCAGGTGCGCCTGGACGGCCTCGAAGGCACCCGCCAGGCGTTGCTGGAAAGCGTCGGCTCGTCGGACCCGAAGGAGGAAATCACCTTCCGCCTCAACGCGATCAACACCGAAGAGCAAGCGCTGAACCTCTACCAGGACCGCCTGCTGCAAAGCCAGCGCTGGCTCGAATACCTCAAGACCGCCCTGGCCGCCGCCAGCAGCAACAAGCTGGATGACTACTCGTTCCCCTACACCTTCACCACCACTGTGGACAACGTGGCGTTCGAGGATCGCGAGATCAAACAGCTGGGCGAGCAACTGACCACCCAGGTCAGCCGCTACATGAACGACCTGGCGGTGTTCCGCCCCGGCAGCGAACCGATGCTGCTGACCCGCGAGCAGATCGCCCGCACCCGCGCGCAGTTCCTCAAGATCGTCAGCAACCGCATCCAGGAGCGCACCAACGACCTGGCGGTGGTCACTCAGGTCATCAATCAGAAGACCGAGCGCATCGCCCAGTTCAAGGAACGCATCCGCCAGTTGCAGCAGACCCAGAGCAAGCTGCGCCAGATGGACACCGAGATCGACGCGCTGCACGCTGCGTTCTCGACCTACGCCCAGCGCTTCGCCGAAAGCAGCACCACCCGCTCGCTCAACGACGACCTGTCCAACGCCCGGGTGCTCAGCCCGCCGTTCGAGCCGACCGAGCCGGCCTTCCCCAAGCCGCTGCTGATCATTCCGTTCGGCCTGTTCACCGGCCTGCTGCTGGCGATCGCCCTGGTCTATGTGCGTGAGTTCTTCGACCACCGCTTCAAGCACCCTGCACAGATCAGCCACGAACTGGGCGTGCCGGTGCTGCTGGTGATCAACGACCAGAACGCGCTGCCGGGCAACCCGCACAAGAACTGGACCGTGCCGAGCTTCCTGCATTGGGTGCGCAATTGAACGCGCCGTCCTCAGCCAACACCGCCCTGCCGATCATTCACTTGCTCAGCAGCGGCGGGTTCTACGGCGCCGAGCGGATGCTGCTCGACCACTGCGTGGCCACGCCGGGTCGGCATCAGGTGATGTTCCTCGACGCGCCGCCGGAGCTGATCACGCGCTTTCGCCAGGCCGGGGTCGATGCGCAGGGCTGCGCGGGTTTCACCGCCCTGCTGCGGCACCTGCGCCAGCGGCGCGGCGAATACCCGCTGATCAACACCCACAACTTCAAGGGGCTGCTGTTCGGCTGGCTCGCCGCGACCCTGCTGCGCCTGCCGCTGGTGATCACCCAGCACGGCTTCACCCCGCGCAGCCGCAAGCAGAAGTTCTACACCTGGCTGAGCCTGCAACTGTGCCGCACCGCCTCGGTGAACCGGGTGGTGTGCGTGGCCGAAAGCATCGCGGCCCTGCACCGTCAGGCCAGCGTGCGCGCCGAGAAGCTGCAGGTGATCCCCAACGGCCTGCCGGCGGCAGAGGCCGCCGGCAAGGCACGGGCCGGCCGCCAGCGCCAGCTCGCCGGCTACGTGGGTCGGTTGAGCAGCGAGAAAGGCCCGGACCTGTTCCTCGACGCGCTGATCCCGCTGTGCCTGCACCACCCGCAGCTCGACGCGGTGATGCTCGGCGAAGGCCCGGAACGTGAGGCGCTGCAAGCGCGGATCGACGCCGCCGGCCTGCACCAGCGCATCCGTCTGCCGGGCTATCAGACCGACATGCGCCGCTGGTGGCGGCTGCTCGACGCGCTGGTAATCAGCTCACGCACCGAAGGCACGCCGATGATCCTGCTGGAGGCGATGCAGAGCGGCGTGCCGGTGGTGGCGTTCGGCGTCGGCGGGATCCCCGATGTGCTGGAGCACCGGCACAACGGCCTGATGGCGGCCCCCACCGACACCGCCGCCCTCGCCCGCCAGCTCGACAGCCTGCTGACCGACCCGGTGCTGGCCCGGCAGCTGCGCGACAACGCACGGCGCACGCAACAGGACCGCTACGACCTCAAGGCCCTGGCCGAACGCTGGTCGCAGCTGTACATCCGCACGGCACGGGAGGCACGCGCATGATTGTCCCGCTCTCGATCGTCAGTCTGCTCGGCCTGGTCTGCGTCGCCCTGCTGGCCAGCCCTTATCCGTACTTGGCGCCGGGCGCGGTGCTCGGCCTGGTGGGCGTGGCGGTGCTGTACCGCAAGCCGGCCTGGGGCCTGCTCGGCATCGCCGCGCTGGTGCCGTTCGAGGGTTTCTTCAAGGACAGTTCGCTGTCGGGCAGCAAGCTGCTCGGCGCGTCCCTGGCGCTGATCCTGATGCTGCAACTGGCGCTGCACCAGCTGCCGTCCGAGCGTCTGCGCAGCAATGTCTGGCGGTTCCTGATCGGCTTCATGGCCCTGTACCTGCTGAGCCTGCTCGACACCGACGACATGGGCATGTCCCTGGGGCACCTGCGCGAGCTGAGCGTCGGCCTGATCCTGTTCGTCATCACCCTGCTGATCGGCCGCGAGCTGAACCTGGACCTGTTCGCCCGACTGGTGACCCTGAGCGTCAGCGCCACGTGCGCCATGGCGATGTTCTCCACGAAGTTCCAGGACCAGGGCCGCGCCGCCGGCCTGCTCGAAGACCCCAACGCTTTCGCCCTGCTGATCGCGTTCGCCGTGCCCTTGGGCCTGCTGCTGGTGATCCGCAGCCCGAACCTGCTGCACCGGCTGTTCTGGGGCGGCTGCTGCCTGCTGTTGCTGGGCGGCATGACCAAGACCGAATCCCGTTCCGGGCTGGTGGTGCTGGCCCTGAGTCTGGTGATCGGTTGCTGGCATTACCGTGCGCAGCTGTCGCGCATCCGCCCGCGTCACCTGGGCTTCGCCATGCTCGGCGCGGCCATCGTGATTCCGCTGGCGATCTACGCGATGCCCGCCGGCTACCTGGCGCGCATCCAGTCCTTGAGCGTGCTCAGCGCCGGGGCCCGCGGCCACGACGACGAATCCCTGGGCCGGCGCGCCTCGTACATCGTGGTCGGCGGCCAGATGATCCGCGAGAACCCATTGCTCGGCTCCGGCCCCGGCACGTTCCCGCTGCACTACGCCACCACCGGCTACGCCAAGGCGTTTTCCGCCAACCGCAAGATCGGCGACCTCTACCGCCGTGCGCACAACACTTACCTTGAGATCTTCAGTGAACTGGGGATCCCGGCGGGCCTGCTGTTCGTCGGCATGCTCGCCCAGGGCCTGTACAACCTGATCCGCGCGCGGCGCGCGTGGATGCAGCGGCGCGACTGGGAGCAGGCTGACCTGATGACCCACCTGGGGATGAGTTTCCTGTCGCTGACCCTGTTCCTGATGTTCCTCAGCGCACCGAACCAGAAGTACGTGTGGATCATGCTGGCGCTCGCCAGCGTCCTGCGCCTGAAAGCCGAACAGGCGCCGCCGAGGGAGGCCCGCCCATGACCCGGATCAGCATCGTCATTCCCATGTTCAACGAGGCGCGGCACATCGGCCGCACGCTGCTGGCGGCACAGAAGGCCGCGCAGGCGGCCGGCGTCGAGTGCGAGCTGATCGTGGTCGACAATGGCTCCACCGATGACGGCCCGCAGATCGCCCGGCGGTTCGGCGCCCAGGTGCTGGTGCTGCCGGGGCTGATGATCGGCGCCCTGCGCAACCGCGGCACCGCCCGCGCCACCGGCGAATGGCTGGCGTTCATCGACGCCGACATCGAAATGCCCGAAGACTGGCTCGGCCCGCTGTTCGCCACCGAAGCCGTGGGCACCGCCGACGTGTTCGGGCTGGACCTGCACACGCCCGCCGCCGCGCCGTGGTACGCCGTGGCCTGGCAGCGCCGCACCCTGCGTCCGCAGACCCACATCGCCCATGCCGTGGACTGGCTGCCCAGCGCCAACCTGCTGATGCGCCGGCGCTGGTTCGACAAGGTCGGCGGGTTCGACGAGAACCTGCGCACCGGCGAAGACAAGGAATTCACCCTGCGCCTGAACGAACAAGGTGCGCGGCTGCTGTCGGTCAACGAAAGCGTGGCCCTGCACTGGGGCTACGAAATGAACTGGCGCGAGTGGATGGGCAAGGAAATGTGGCGCCAGGGCAGCCACCTGCAATTGCTGCGCACCCACGGCATGAGCCTGCGCCTGCTGCGCTTCCCGTTGCTGTCGCTGGTCGCGTGGCTGCTGGATCTGTTGGCGGTGTCCGCCCTGCTCAACGGCTTTCCCCATCACGCGGCGATCATGGTGATGCTGACCACCCTGCCGGCGCTGGCGCTCAGCGTGCGCCAGAGCAGCCGCCACCGCCACATCGGCCTGACCCTGCAACTGTGGGGGCTGCACTGGGTGCGCCTGCACCTGGCCGGGGCCGCGTTCATTCTCAGTCTGTGTCATTGGACCGCCAGGAGGCCTGCCCGTGGCTGAATTCATTTTCTGGACCTGCCTGCTGCTGCCGGTGTACGCCTACCTCGGCTATCCGCTGCTGCTGACCCTGCTCGCGCCGCTGTTCCCGGCCTGGCGCCACACCCCGGCGCCGCCGCTGAACGTCAGCGTGGTGATCGCCGCCCACAACGAGGCGCGGCACATCGAGCACAAGCTGCGCACCCTGCTGGCCCAGGACTACCGGCCGGCCACGCTGCAGATCATCCTGGCCAGCGACGGCTCCACCGACGACACCGTGGCCCGCGCCCGTACGGTCGACGACCCGCGCATCACCGTGCTCGACCTGCCGCGCCAGGGCAAGGCCGCCACCCTCAACGCCGGCGTGGCGCAGAGCAACGGCGACATCCTGGTGTTCACCGACGCCGACAACCAATGGTCGCTCGACACCCTCGGCCACCTGCTCGCGCCGCTGAACGACCCGCAGGTCGGCGCCTGCGCGGGGCACATGGTGATTCCGGTCACCGGCGGCGGCCTGAGCGTCGGCGACAGCCTCTACCGGCATTACGAAGGCTGGCTGCGCCGGGTCGAGAACCGCACCGGCTGCATGGTCTCGGCCGACGGCGCGCTGCTGGCCCTGCGCCGCGAGCTGTTTGAGAACGTGCCGGCGGAGGTCAACGACGACTTCTTCCTCAGCACCTGCGCACCGGCGAAGTTCAAGCGCATCGTCTACGTGCCCGAGGCCCAGGTGATCGACCACGGCGTGGACGATGCGGACAAACAGTTCCGCCGCCGCCAGCGCGTCACCGTCGGCGGCCTGCAGAGCCTGGCCCAGCGCCGCGAGCTGCTCAACCCGCTCAAGCACGGCCTGTACGCGCTGGCCCTGATCAGCCACAAGCTGATCCGCCGCCTGGCGCCGGTCCTGCTGCTGCCGTTGCTGCTGAGCAATTTCTGGCTGTGGGACGACCACGGTTTCTATCGCCTGAGCCTGCTGGCGCAGCTGCTCGGCTATGCCGCCGCCGTCGCCGGCCTGCTGGATTCGCAACACCGCCTCCCCAAACCGTTCCGCCTCGCGGCGTTCCTGCTGGTGACCCTGGCAGGCATGAGCATCGGCCTGTGGCAGTTCTTGCGCGGCCAACGCTACGCCCAGTGGAACCCTGAACAAAACCGATAAGAGAGAGGGCACAGCCATGGCGATCAAACAACTGATAAAACGCACCAGTGGCTGGCTGTACCTCAATTCGTCCGTGGGACGAAACCAACTGCACGGCGCCGGGGTGATCCTGATGCTCCACCGGGTGCTGGCCAACGACCGCGCCGCCGACCTGCCGCACCGCAACGAACTGTGCGTGGGGCCCAAGGCGTTCGAGCACCTGTTGGTGTGGCTTCGGCGCCATTTCGATTGCGTGCCGCTGATGGAGATCCTGCAGCCCAACGCGCTGCGCACCGAGCGCCCGCAAGTGGCGCTGACCTTCGACGACGGCTGGCGCGACAACGCGGTCAACGCCTTCGCGCTTTTGCAGAAGCACCAGGTGCCGGCCAGCGTGTTCCTGTCCACCGACTTCATCGGCAGCCGCCAGCGCTTCTGGTGGGAAAGCGTCGGCGAAACCCTGTGGGGCAGTCACGGCGAGAAGCCGCGCCAGCACCTGATCGAATGCCTGCATGCCATCGGCCATCCGCTGCCGGTGCTGGTGGACGACATCGACGTGAACCGGCGCAGCCTGTCGTTGCTGCATTACCTGCAAGACCTCAAGACCCTCGACCCGGCCATCCTCGAACGCCTGACCGACGAGTGCCCGCAAGAGGCGCTGCCCCAGGCGCTGGACTGGCACCAGGTGCGCGCGATGGAGGCGTCCGGGCTGGTGCGCTTCGGCCCCCACGGCGCCAGCCACGCCATCCTCACCGGCCTGGACGACGTGCGCCTGAACGAAGAGATCAGCCGCAGCCGCACCGCCCTGCACAACGGCTGCAACCGGCCGTTGCCGGTGTACTGCTACCCCAACGGCGACAACGATGCGCGGGTGCGCGAACACATCGCCAACCACGACTTCCCGTTTGCCCTGGGCACCGGCACCGGCATCTACCGCGGCACGGGCGATCCGCTGAACCTGCCGCGCTTCGGCGTCAGCCAGCGCACCGCGCGCAATCCTGAGCTGCTGTCGTGGCGGATCTTCCGTGGGGCGCGGCCATGAGCCGAGGCAACTACCTGCGCCACCTGGCCCTGAGCATGGGCACCAAACTGGCGATGATCGGCCTGCGCCTTTTGCGCAACGTGCTGCTGGCGCGGATCCTGGGCCCCAGCGAGCGCGGGCTGTTCGCACTGCTCAGTACCCTGCCGGACCTGATCAGCGCGGCCACCAGCGGCGGGCTCAATTCGGCGGTGGGCTATCAAGCGGCCAAACAGCGGCCGATGGGCCTTTTGCTCAGTCAGGTGCTGGTGTTCGGTTGCCTGCTGGCGGGGCTGCTGACCTTGCTGGTGGTGGCGCTGGTGCGCGAATTCGGCGCTGATCTGGACGTGACGGTGCAGTTGGGCCTGCTGGCTTGGCTGTTGCTGCTGGCGGTGCCGCTGACGGTGCTCAAGAGCGGCCTGCTGACCCTGCACAACGCCTCCGGCGGCGTGGTGGCGTTCAACGCCTTGCGCCTGGTGGAATCGCTGGCGCCGCTGCTGCTGTTCCTGGCGCTGTTCTGGATGTGGAAGGAATCGGCGCTGGAAGCGGCGCTGATCAGTTGGCTGACCGGCATAAGCCTGGTGGTGCTGGCCGGCTGGGTGTGGCTTGGTCGCGCGCAGCCCGTGCGCCTGCAATGGGACCGCGCCAGCCAGAACGAACTGCTGCGCTACAGCGCCCGCAGCCATCCGGACCTGTTGTTCCAGCAGGTGATCCTGCGCTCGGACTACCTGTTCATCGGCGCCCTGCTCGGCAGCGCCGCGCTGGGCCATTACGCCATGGCCAGCGCCGCCGCCGAACTGCTGCTGATCGTCCCGGAAGCGGTGACCACGCCGCTGATGAAACGCCTGCTGCAGCAGGACGAAGGCATGGATCGGCTCACCCCGCTGGCCCTGCGCCTGACCGCCACGGTGATGCTCGGCGCCTGCCTGACAATGGCGCTGATCGGCCAGTGGCTGATCGTCACCCTGTTCGGCGCCGCCTACCAGCCGGCCTACCCGGCCCTCTTGGCGCTGTTGCCGGGCCTGCTGGGGCTGTGCTACGCGAGCATCCTGCGCCTGGACCTGCTGGGCAAGAACCGCCCCGGCACGGTGTCGCTGCTGATGGGCCTGGGCGCGTTGCTCAACCTGGCGCTGAACCTGCTGCTGATCCCCGCCTACGGCATCGTCGGCGCGGCGGCGGCCTCGTCCATCGCCTACCTGGCGGTGACGGTGGCGATGCTGGTGCTGTACTGCCGGCTGAGCGGCGTGCCGTTCTGGAAGACCCTGATCATCCTGCCCAGCGACGTCGCGCCGATGTGGCTGATGCTGCACAGGAAAACCGCATGAGAAGCCTGGCCCTGCTGCTCGGCCTCGGCCTGTCGCTGGACGCCTTCGCGGCGGCGATGCGCTGGGGCGACATCCGCGACGGCAGCCTGTACCTGCAGGCGGACCGCCCGGACACGCTGACCGTGCGCTGGGCGCCGGCCTGGCAGGCCGACGCCAACGAAGAGCACCTGTACCTGCTCGACGGCCAGGGCAAGCTGCAAGGCGAGCGGCTGATCGCCGCCAGCGAAACCCGCGGCAGCCAGAGCTGGCCCCTGGCGCCGGGCGCGGCCAGTTACCGGTTGGAGATCCCCGGCTACAGTTTCCGCAATTACCGGGTCGAGCACGACGAGCGCACCGTTGCGCTGTTCGCCCCGGCCAAGGTGCATTTCTGCGCCGAGACCCGGGACGGCGACACCCTGTACTTCAAGGTCGCGCCGGGCGAACGCGCGGTGCTGGCGGGCAAGTTCCACGGCGGCGTCGACGCCCTGCAGGCGCAGCGGGTCGGCGACGGGCAGGCCCTCACACTGAAACTGGTGCCCTACCCGGCCTATTGGCAGTTCGACCAGGTGAGCCTGCCGGTCAGCGAGCGCGAACAGGTCTGGCGCCTGCGCCTGCAAGGCAGCGGCAAGGCGGCGTTCTGGCTCGACGGCACGGCCAACCTGTTCGCGCAGGCGCCCGAGCAGCTCAAGCCGCTGCGCGAAGACGACGGCCAGACCCGCCTCACCCTGCACGACAAAGTCCTGGGCCGCACGCCGGACCTGGGCGTCGCCCTGCCCTACGTGCTGCCGCCGCCCGCCAGCCATGCCGTGCTCGATGCGCTGAAGCCGGCGGCGGCCAGTTATTACAGCTTCGTCGACGTGACGACGAAGAACCCGCATTTCGAAGACGCGTTCCGCCAGGCCTATCAGGAACGCTTCGGCATCCGCCAAGACATCACCCTGCTCGCCGGCAGCCAACGCCAGGCCGACCTGCGCGCCGACACGCAAAGCAACGGCGGCCTCGACGCCTGGCTCGCCGGCACCCGTGCGCTGGGGGGCAAGGGCACCCACTACATCGGTTTTGCCGACGAGCCGAACCTCAACTACGCCAGCTACGAGCAGTACCGGGCGATCTTCGCCAGCATGGCCCGCCAGGTGCGCAGCGACCCGGCCAACGCCGCAGCCGGCGTGCGCATCGCGATGCCGGCCAGCGCGAGGCTGGTCAACGGACCGTTCGCCGACCACGCGGCGGACAAGCGCGGCCTCGACTGGGCGCGCCGTCTGCTGGACGAATCCGCCGCCCAGGTCGATGCCCTGGCCTGGCACGAATGGATGGTCCGCGACCTGCTCGCCACCCGCACCTACCGCGACAGCGTGCAGCGGGCCGCGCAACTGGTGGGGCTGGACGCCCACGGCGCGCCGCGCAAGGCGCTGCTGCTGGATCAGACCAACCTGTCCAGCGGCTCCAGCCTGAGCCCCTACGACCAGGACACCCACTACGCTTCGCTGTGGTGGGCGTCGGTGGTGATCAACGCCTCCCAGGACGGCCTGCTGACGATGCTCAACTGGTTCCAGGCCGCCGACGAGCCGCAGTACCCCAAAGGCATGATCCGGGTGCTGGGCGATGACCGTTTCGAACTCAAGCCGGTGGGCCTGGCCCAGCAGTTCATCCGCCAGCACTGGCTGCACCAGGTGCTGTGGCTGGACAACGACGCCTTCGAGGTCGATGCGCTGGCGATGGCCGGCGACGACCAACGCTCGCTGCTGGGCGTGAACAAAGGCACGCGCCTGCAACGGGTGGACCTGGGCGGCGCCAAGTGCCCGCTGAACAACGGCGCCCTGCGCTACTTCGGCGCCGACAACCGCAGCCGCGACGCACCCTTTCGCTGCCAGGACGGCCGCGTGCGCTTCGACCTGCCGGGACAGACCCTGTTCGCCCTGCGCTGGAGCGCCTCATGACCGCCCTTGTGATGTTCTGCCGCGCAGGCCTTCGGCCACGCCCTGCACCGTCATCAGGAGTGAACACCATGAATGCCCTGAAAAAACTCAGCGAGCGGATCCACCAGAAAGGCCTCAAGGCCACCTTCAAGACCCTGTGGAAGCGCTACGTGTTCTTCCACTGGGAACTGCTGTGGATGGAGCGCGACCTGGTCAGCCCGGTGCCGCCCCACAGCCTCAAGCCCTACCCTGCGCTGCGGGTGGTGAAGATCACCCCGACCAACACCGGTGCCTTCGCCCGCTACTTCGGCGACCGTGTCGGCACCATGGCGGAACTGGCCGCCGAAGGCCACACCGGGCACATGCACCTGGACGACCAGGGCGATGCCGTGGCGTTCATCTGGGGCTGCGCGCACAACTACTACGACCGCCATTACTACGGCTGCGAATTCCCGGTCAAACCCGGCGAGTTCTTCGAGTTCGGCGGCGAACTGACCCGCGCCTACTGGGGCACCGAACTGTCGGTGGATCTGCAGCTGGAGCTGTGGAAAGCCATGGCCGCCCAGGGCTGCGACAAAGTGGTGGACGTCTGCGAGTTCCACAACATCCCGGCGCTCAAGCTGCACCTGCGCATGGGCTACACCGAGCAGGGCCGGATCATGAACGTCTACGGCCTGTTCGGCCGCTGGCGCTTCTACCGCGAAACCCGCTACAGCGGCTCGCGCCTGGATGCGCTGCGCAAGCCTTCCCGTCCACCTGTCACCGCACCGGCGACCTGACCCTATGGCGCAATTCGAATGGCGCACCTCGCTGTGCGCACCCGACTTCCCGGCCGCGCAATACGAAGCGCTGCGCCTGCGGGTGACGGACCACACGCCGTTCAACAGCCTGGCTTGGCTGTGCGCGGCCGAACAGGCGCTGGGCGAGGACGAACGCCTGCACATTCTGCTGGGCTGGGAAGCGGACGAATTGCGCCTGTGCCTGCCCCTGGTGGCCGGGCGCGAACGGTTCGGCGGCTGGCCCTTCCGGGTCGTGCATCACCTGGGGCATCCGCTGGCCGACCGCCTCGCGCTGCTTTCGCAACTGGACGCCGCCGGCATGCGCCGGGCGCTGGCGCTGATCCGCCGGCGGATGCCCCACGCGCTGCTGCAACTCAACGAACTCACGGAGCCGGTGGGCGAGCCGAGCGCCCTCACCCACTGGATGGCCGTCAGCTCTACCGGCGAGCGGCGGCTGAGCTGCCGGGTGCCGGTGCACCTGATCAGCGACGCTGACCGCCAGGAAGTCTCCGGCGATCCGCGCTACAAGCTGCGCCGGGCGCGCAAACGGATCGCCGCCTGCGGCGCGGTGGTGCGGCGCATCGTGCCCGACGCCGACAGCATGGGCCCGCTGCTGCAGGCCATCGGCGAAGTCGAAGCGGTGAGCTGGAAAGGCGACGAAGGCGTCGGCATCTTCGCCACCGAGCGCAGCCGCCGCTGGATGCACAGCGCCTTCACCGCCCTCGCCGCCCAAGGCCGGGTGCGGGTGGTGACGCTGGAACTGGACGGGCGCTGCCTCAGCTACCGCCTGGGCCTGCTCGAACAGGGCCGGCTCTATGACTACAACCTCGCTTTCCTGCCGCAGCACGCGGACCTCGGCAGCGGCCGGGTGCTGCTGGAGGAATGGATCCGCTGGGGACTGGACGAGCACTGGCACTGGATCGACGCTTCACGGGTGAGCCTGGAGAACTCCAGCCACCAACTGCACGAACGCATGACCGGGCAACTGGAGCATTGGCGCTGGAGCTTCTACTCCTGGCGCCCCAGTGGCCTGCTGCTGGGCCTGGCGCTGCGGCTCTGGCAGCGGCTCAAGCCGGCGCTGCAGCGATGGCGGGCGCAGCGGGCGACGCCTGACGCCAAGCCTGCGCCGCACACCACCCCAACGACCACGGAGGGCGAACATGCCACGCCAAGTCATAGTCAACGCTGACGATTTCGGCCTCAGCCCGAACGAAAACTCGGTGATCTTCGGCGCCTTCAAGGCCGGGGTCATCAGCTCCGCCACCGCCATGGCCAACATGCCGGCCTTCGAGGCGGCCTGCGCCCTGGCCCGCCATCCGTTGCTCGAAGGCAGGGTCGGCCTGCACTTCAACCTGACCTACGGACGGCCCCTGAGCCAGGCCATCCTGGCCCGCCGCACCTTCTGCGACAGCCACGGCGTGTTCGACCTCAACCTGCCGCGCCACAGCCTGTGGCTGGGCCGTGAGGACCGCGAGGCGGTGCAGCAGGAATTGCAGGCGCAATGGCAGCGCTGCGTCGATCACGGCCTGCGTCCCAGCCATCTGGACTCCCACCAGCACGTGCACAACATCTGGCCGATCGGCGAGATCGTCGCCCGCTTCGCTGCCCGCCAAGGCGTGCCGGTGCGCCTGGCGCGCAACCTGGGGCAGAACCTCAACCTGCCCAAGCGCCTGTTCAAGGGCCTGCTCAACCGTCGCCTGCAAAACCTGGCCGGCGCCACGGCGGACTACGTCTGCACCCCGGTGGATCTGCGCGAGGCGCCCGCGCCGACCGACGGCGTGCTGGAGATCGTCGCCCACCCGACGCAGTTGACCGGCGACTTCGGCGACGCCTACCTGCAACCGGGCGAGTCCCTGAGCCGCGTTCTAGAGCGACGTCTGACGGGGGTTCCACGGATTTCCTACGCCGACCTGAACAAGGAACTGCTGCGCGGCACCGCTGTGCCTGAATGACTTACATACCTTGCAATACATTCGAAGATGGCACTTCGCAATGACTTTGCAGGCGTGATCTATACCCACAAAAAGCGTCATCCACCGCACCGGGCCTAGGCCACGGAGGGCAACATGAGCGTCATCGAAAAGCTGCGCGAGCGCATCAGACAAAAGGGCCTGGGCCGCACCTTCACCACCCTGTGGAAACGCTATGTGTTCTTCCACTGGGAACTGCTGTGGATGGAACGCGACCTGGTCAGCCCGGTGCCGCCGCACAAGCTGCGCCCCTACGAAGGCCTGCGCCGGGTGGACATCACGCCGGAGAACGCCACGGCGTTCGCCAAGCATTTCGGCGACCGCGTGCAGACCATGGCCGAACTGGCCGCCGAGGGCCATACCGGGCACATGTACCTCGACGCCGACGGCCACGCGGTGGCGTTCATCTGGGGCAGCGTGCGCGACTACCATGACCGCCACTACTACGGCTGCGAATTTCCGGTCAAACCCGGCGAGTTCTTCGAATTCGGCGGTGAAATGACCCGGGCGTACTTCGGCAGCAGCCTGTCGGTGGACGTCCAGGTCGCCCTCTGGGAAGCCATGGCCGCCCAGGGCTGCCACAAGGTGGTGGACGTCTGCGAGACCCACAACATCCCGGCGCTCAAGCTGCACATCCGCATGGGTTACCACGAACAGGGCCGCGTGACCCACGTCTACGGCCTGTTCGGCCGCTGGCGCCTGTTCCGCGAGACCCGCTACCAAGGGTCGAGGCTGGAGCCCCTGCGCAAGCCGGGCCGGCCGGTGGTGACGGCGGCGGCGCGGGCTTGACCGAGGCCTCCTACGACTCAAAGAAGCACTGCCTACATGAATTGATGAATGCTCAACGCATTGTGGCGAATGGGCTGACTGCCTGACCGTATCCATCTGGATACAGTCAGGCCATGACCTATCTCATCAAGCAAACACCGACTTTTGCGACATGGCACGCCTCAATCCGGGATCTCCGGGCCAAGATTGCTGTTGCCCGTCGCATTGATCGCGCCTCAGCAGGTAATCTAGGCGACATCAAGTCAGTAGGAGACGGCGTGTCCGAAATGCGTGTAGATGTCGGCTCCGGCTATCGGGTGTATTTCACCCTTCGAGATCGCATCTGCATCATTCTGCTGGCAGGAGGAGACAAATCATCGCAAGGCGCGGACATCAAGCGTGCCAAGAGAATGGCAAAGGAGGTTTGACCGTGAGTCAGGCTTTGACGGTTTTTGATATGGCATCACTGTTGAACAGTGACGAGGCCATCAGCGAATACCTTTCACAGGTGCTGGCTGACGGTGACAACGAAGAGTTTCTTCGCGCCATCGGTCATGTGGTCAAGGCGCGGGGCATGACCCAAGTCGCCAGGGATTCGGGAATGGGCCGTGAAAGCCTGCACAGAGCTTTCGCGCCTGGCGCAAAACCTCGATTCGATACGGTGCTCAGGGTCATTCATGCCCTTGGCATTGATCTGTGCGCCCAGCCGGGGCATGTGATCGATCACACCACTCACTGAATATCGGCTGGGGTTAGGGTGACCGCACATTTTGCGGGCACCTCGACTCACGAAGGGGCTACTGTCTTGATCTTGCCCCGCAGCGCCTTGACTGACGCCATCGCCAGCAGGCTGACTCCCACAAGATCTTGTGGAAGCGGGCTTGCCCCGGGCGGCGATCCGAAGAAGGAGCCGGGACATTCAGCGCTTTTCCGCCACCAAGGTGAAGCACATCGGCATCTGCGCCGTCTGCCCTTCGTAGCGGTCGTACAGTTCTTCGCGGTTGGAGTGCGGGTATTCCTTGAAGTGCGCGATGTTCAGCCCTGCGCCGATGGCGCCGCTGAAGATCGCGCCCAGGGTGTGCACGAACCAGTAGGACGGCGCGGCCTTCTGTTCGACCTTGCCGGCGTAGACGATCGGTTCTTCCTGCACGAACGGCGCTTCACGGAAGTAGGACGCGGCGAGGCGGTACGGATCTTCGGCCTCGGGGTCGAGCATTTCCAGGAACGGGTGGGTTTCGTAGATCACCAGGCGTGCGCCGGGCTTGAGCACCCGGGCGACATGACGCAAGAACGCGCCGATGTCGGGCATCCAGTTGAGGACGCCGATGGTGATCAGCGCCACGTCGAAGCGGCCGTCCAGCTCGGCCGGCAAGCGGTGGATGTCGGCTTCGATGAATTGCGCGTCGTGCGGTGAACGCGCGTTCAGCTCACGGGCCTGTTCGAGAAACGCCACCGACTGGTCGATCCCCGTGACCCGCTGCGCGCCCAACGCGAACAGCGACAGGCTTTCCCGGCCGTTGTTGCAGCCCAGTTGCACCACGTCCTTGCCGTCGACGCCGACCTGTTCCAGCAAGCCGCGCAGGGTGTCGTCCAGGCAGGAGAAGTCCGCTTGGGCGACGTCGGCCAGCAGGGCTTGCCAATCGGGCGTGTCGCGGTGGTGGCGGGCAGAATCGTTCCAGGCCTGACGGTTGCTGGCGACGGCGTCTTGAGGGTTCGGCACTTCCATGGCGCTCTCCGGGTGGTGCTCGTGATTGAGCGGCCCGAGTCTAGATCAGCCTGACGGCGCCAGTTGTTGGGAACATGTAACCGGCGGCGCGGCTATAGTTAACAGCCTTGGGGAAAACCGTTTCCACAGGTGCCGCCATGCGAACGCTCACTTGGTCGCTGTTGCCGGGCTGTCTGCTCGCCGCCGCTCAGGCCCAGGCGCTGGACAGCAACTTCAATTACTACGGGGCGGACCAGCCCTTCGCCCACCCCGCGCCGCCGTCGCTGTCGGCTGCGCCGCCGCGGACCTTCGACGACACGTCGCCGCAGGACTTCATCGTCATCCCGGACCGCCACGTGTTCCACGACTCGCAATTGCCGACGGTGGCCGACGCCACGGTGCGGGTGTTCGTGCGCACCTACGATGCCGAGCGCGGCATCTACGTCAACGACGAGGTGCTGGATCCCACTTGCCTGCTGGAGTGCCTCAGCCCTCAGACACAGTGATGGCCTCTGTGGAGGGCGGAGGGTCAGGCAGCAGAGCTGCCGGATGTGCCGGCCTCATCGCTTGCAGGCAAGCTCCTACAGGTTTTGGTGGTGTACATGAATCTTGCGAACACCCGGGATACCTGTGGGAGCCAGCCTGCTGGCGATGGCGGTGGGTCAGGCAGCAGAGATGCCGGATGTGCCGGCCTCATCGCTGGCAAGCCAGCTCCCACAGGTTTTGGTGGTGTACATGAATCTTGCGGGCACCGGGGATCCCCTGTGGGAGCCAGCCTGCTGGCGATGGCGGTGGGGCAGGCAGCAGAGATGCCGGATGTGCCGGCCTCATCGCTGGCAAGCCAGCTCCCACAGGTTTTAGCGGTGTGCCTAGATCCTGCAAACACCCGGGATACCTGTGGGAGCCAGCCTGCTGGCGATGGCGGCAACGCGGATCCTGCGTTCACCACTGACGCTTGTCAGGCCGGGCCAGGCCCAGCTTTTCGATGCGGTAGCGCAGCATGTCGCGGCTCAGGCCCAGCAGGCGGGCGGATTTGGTGACGTTCCAGTCGGTCTTGTCGAGCATCTTGCGCACCATGTCGCGTTCGACCTCCGGCAGGTTCATCGATTCGGTGTTGCTCGCCGGGCGCGGCTCGAAGTGCGGCATCTCGTGCTGGTGCAGCGCCGGCTCGTCCACCAGGCTCATGCACACGTTCAACTGGTGGGCGGCGATGGTGTCGGCCGGCGCCAGCAGCACGGTCTGCTCCAGCATGTTGCGCAGCTCGCGCACGTTGCCGGGCCAGGTGTAGCCGAGCAGCAGTTCTTCGGCCTGCTGGCTGAAATGCAGGTTCGGCTTGCCGTAGCGCTTGCCGTGGCTGGCAAGGAAGTGCCGGGCCAGCAGCAGGACATCGTCGCCCCGGGCATACAGGCGCGGCACCTTGATCGAAATGATCCGCAGGCGGAAGAACAGGTCCCGGCGGAACTTGCCCTGCTGCACCATCTGCTCAAGGTTGCAGTTGGTGGCGCTGATCACCCGCAGGTTGACCTTGCGCTCCTTGACCGAGCCGACCCGACGGATCGTGCGATCCTCCAACAACTTGAGCAGCTTGGCCTGGAGCACCAGATCCATTTCGCCGATCTCGTCGAGAAACAGCGTGCCGCCGTCCGCCGCTTCCACCAGCCCGACCCGGCGGTCCTTGGCGTCGGTGAACGCGCCCTTCTCGTGGCCGAACAGCTCCGATTCCACCAGGTTGGAGGGAATCGACGCACAGTTGAACTCAATGAACGGGCCCTTGCTGCGCGAGCCGTCGAAATGCAGCGCGCGGGCCACCAGTTCCTTGCCGGTGCCGGTCTCGCCCTCCACCAGCACCGGCGGCAGGTCGCCGCCGGTCATGCGCCGCTCGGCTTCGAGCAACTGGCCGAGGGTGTGCTTGAGGTGGTGCATCGGCGCCGACTCGCCGATAAGCGCCTGCACCCCGGACTTCTGCGCCTCGCGCTCCTGGTAGAACGACAGCGTGCGCTCCATCCGTTCGGTGGCCAGGGCCTTGTCCAGCAACAGTTTGAGCTCCGGCAACGCGACCGGTTTGGTGACGTAATGAAAGGCGCCCTCCTTCATCGCCACCACCGCATCTTCGACGTTGCCGTAGCCGGTCATCATGATCACTTTCAGATCCGGCGCGCTGATGCGCAGCTTCTGGATCAGATCGTGACCGCTCATGCCCGGCAGCGAATTGTCGGTCAGCACGACGTCCGGCATGAAGCTGCCCAAGTGCTCCAGCGCGTCTTCGGCCGAATGGCAGACCGTCACCTCGAAGTCCTTGCGCTCCAGGTAGGTCTGAATATTCTCGGCCAACAGTTCGTCATCCTCGACCAGCAGAATGCTGTGTTCCATATTCCCCTCCCGATGCCACTTTGAAGTTGAGACTGACGCGGGTTCCCTCCTGCTCTTTGCTGGTCAGGACGACCGAGCCCTGAAAACGCTCCATGATTCGCTTGACCAGCGCCAGGCCGACCCCGAGGCCGCCCTGCTTGGTGGTGAAAAACGGCTTGAACACCAGCAACTGCTGCTGGGTGCTCATGCCTTTGCCGGTGTCGGCCAGGGTCATGCGCACGCAGTCGGCCTGGGGCGCGTCGATGTCGATGCTCAGCACGCCGCCCTTGGGCATCGCCTCCAGGGCATTGGCGAACAGGCTATTGAGAATTTGCGTCAGCAGCACCCTTTGGCTGACGACCGGCGGGCAGCCGTCGGGCGTGAACCGCACCTCGACCCCGTTGCGCCGGATCAGCGCCTCGAACGCGCCGAGGGTGTCCTCGACCGCCGGCAGCAGGTCCACCGCCTCGCCGTCGTCGTGCATCGGCCGCAGCGACACCAGCAATTCGCGCACCCAGCGCGACATGCGGTCGACCTGGCTGATGATGTCGCCGATGTTGCGCTGCGCCCCTTGGCTGGCGACCTCCTGAGCGAGTTCGGCGCTGGAGCGGATGGTCGCCAGCGGATTGCGCAGGCTGTGGGCCACCGCCGAGGACATCTCGCCCAGGGCGACAAAGGTCTCGTTGCTGATCAACTGCTGTTGCTGGGTCTGCAGCAGGGCTGCGGCCCGGCGCACGATCCAGAACAGCCCCAGGTAGATCGCCGTCCCGCCCAACAGGGTCGCGACCCAGATCGAGGCGAAGCCGCGGTCGATGCGCTCCACCAGGTCCGCCGGCTCCTTGTAGATCTCGACCATGGCCACGACCTTGCTTTTGTCGGCGTTGAACATCGGGATGTAATTCTCGATGAACAGGTACTTGGGTTCCCGGGACAGCTTCTGCTCGGGCTTCTCGTCGTCGATCTTGTGGTAGCTGGACGACACCGGCACCTGCATCTCGAAGGACTCGTCCAGTTCGTCGTCATCCTCGAACTTCACCCCGATCAGGTCCGGGTTGGTCGACCAGATCACCGTGCGGTCCAAGGCGTAGACCGTGGCCAGCAGGCCGTCCGGCAGGTGTTCGACGTGGTCGAGGAACTCCGCCCGGGCGGCGACGTGGGCCACCGGGTCGACATCCGGATAGTTCTCGTCCTGGCGCGGGTCGAGCATCTCGCCCATGGTGCGTTGCGCGCTGATGCCGGCGTGGCGCATTTCGGCGTCGCCGATGGCCTGGACGAACTGCGCGGTGAGCAGCGCATCGCGCTCCACGCTTTCGGTGACCACGAACCGCGTGGAGACATAGCCCAGGCCCAGCGCCACCGCCGCGATGATGAAAAAACTGGCCAGCGAGAACCAGCGCAGCAGATTGAACTGTCCGCCCCAGAACCTGCCGGCGGCGGCCGTTTCCTTCGGCGCCGATGTTGTCTGTTCTTCCAGTCGCTGCATGGGGATGCCCTGGTGGTGTTGTATCAGGCCGGTTACAGCCGCCGTCACGACTGAGTGTAGGTGGCAATGGCTGCGGTACACGATCCGTTGATGCTATTTGGCCGCTATTGCATCCGGCTCACCGTTTCGCTGGCGGGGCCCGTGCCAATCGGCGCCGCGGCGCCGTCGGCCAGCGGTTGCGCAGAAGGATGCTGACGCTCGGTCTCGTCGCGCAGGAACTCGATGACCGATTGCGCCGACGCCTCGTCCAGGCGCAGGTTGGGCATCGGTATGCGTTCGTACTGTTCGAACAGCTGCACCGCGATCGGATCCTTTTCCGCCAGCATGCGGTCCGGTTCGCGGATCCAGCGGTTGAGCCACGCGGCGTCGCGCTGGCGGGTCACGCCGATCAGATCCGGGCCGATGCTGCGCATGCCGATGCCCTGGCCGTCCAGCGGGCCGAGGCTGTGGCACGAGGCGCAGCGGGTGCGGAACAGCTCCTCGCCGTTGCTCGGCGGACGGATTTGCGGGGCTTCGGCGTAGCTTTGCTCGGTGCTGGGCTCTTTCCAGTTGTGCAAGGTGTTGGCCAGTTGATCGGCGAGGATCCACGGGTTCTCGAACGGCGAGGCCTTCATCCAGCGTCCGGTGCTCTGGTTGCCGACGATCAGGCTCAGGTTGTGGTCCTTGTTGCGGCCATTGTCGACGCCTTCGATGAACAACCCCAATTTTTTGCGCAGGTCGGTCACGTCTTCGAATTCGCCGGTGAGGAATTGCCAGCCCGGCCCCACCTTGAACCGCTGGGCGTACGCCTTGAGCACTGCCGGCGTGTCGCTCAGCGGGTCGATGCTGATCGAGTAGAAGAAGATGTCCTGCCCGACCCGGTCCCCCAGCAGTTTCTGCACCTGGCGCAGGCGTGCGGTCTCCAGCGGGCAGGAATCGCTGCACGAGGTAAAGATGAAGTTGATCACCACCACCTTGCCTTTGATCAGGTCGTCGAAAAAACGCACCTGCCGACCGTCCTGGTCGGTCAGCAGGGTGTTGGGGAAATAGTCGCCGCCCCACGGGGTGGCGGCTTCGCTGGCCGGGGCCGGCGGCGCGGTGCCGGCTCCGGTGTCCGCCTGGTGCGCCACCAGCGCCTGCGCGCCGAGCAGGCAGGCCACCAGGGCCAGCACCCGATGCATGCCCCAGGCCTGGGAGCGCAGTGTCGACCGTTTCATCTTCGCTCCCTCCCGGTTCATGGCTTGACCACCACTTGCGGGCCGAAGCCGTCACCGCTGCGGAAGGTCGGCAGCGCGGCGGAGTTGACGTAGCGCACCCCGTCCCAGCTCGGCAGCGGCGTCGGCATCAGCTGCAGTTGCCCCGGTTTCTCAAGGTCCCAGCGCAGCAGCATCGAGTTGTCTTCGTGCTGGGTGTTGTGGCAGTGCTCCATGTAGGTGCCGGCGAACTCGCGGAAGTTGATCGCCATCTCCACACTGTCCAGCCCGTCGGCTTCGGAGCCGATGCGGTAGACGTCCTTGCGCGCCCATTTTTCCCACTCAGGCGGAGCCTTGCCGCCACGGCTGAGGATGATCCCCTCCTCGAAGTGCACGTGCACCGGATGGCTCCAGCCCTTGCCGCCGGCCTTGATGTTCCACACTTCCAGGGTGCCGATGCCGCTGACGCCGGCATCGGTCGGGCCGCTGGCCAGTTTGGTCGACGCATTGAGACGACGCGGATCCATGTGGAAGCCGAAGCCGCCGTCGGTCTTGATCGTCCACGGCGCCTCGTCGGTGCCGTCGGAGCGGCCGAAGGTGAAGGTGCGGTGCAGGGCCTTGGCCAGCAGGGCCTTGTCGGCGGCGTTGTCGCGGTGGATCTTCAGCGGGATCATCGTCAGCCCTTCGGCCTTGCCAGGCTTGGCCGGTTCATAGGCCGCCGGATCCATGGCCAGGTCCTGGCCGCTGTAGGACTTGACGTTGAGCTGCAAGACCTTGCCCACCGCCGGGTCGCCCCGGTCCCACTGCGGGCCCTTGCTGGTCTGCTTGATCACCGCCAGGTATTTCTCCGACAGCACGTCGGCCAGCGAGATGACCTCTTTGGGCCCCTTGCCGTCGTCCTGGGCCTGCAGGTTGACCACGAACAGCTTGTCGCCGGGCTTGATGCCGTTCTTCGCGAAGTTGACGATGATGTCGAACCGTTCGGCGATGCCCTGGGTCGGCAGGATCGCGTTGTGGTTCTGCTTGTCGCCGTCGGCGTCCAGGTCCATGGAGCCGTCGAACGGCACGCTGTGCTCCATGATGTTGCCGTCGTTGGCGATCATGTGGAACGGCACGCGGCTGTAGGACACGCCCGAGTTCTTCGGCCCCTGGAACTCGCCGCCGGAGCCTTTGACCTCACGCACGATGGCCAGCTTGAAGTAGCGCGACACCGAACCGTTGAGGATCCGGAACCGGTAGCTGCGCGCCCGCACGTCGAGGATCGGCCGCCATTGCCAGTTGACCAGCACCTGATCGCCGATGAAGCCGTCGGTGTTGAACGGGTTGAACCACAACTGGCCTTCCTGGTCCCAGGCCTTGTCGGCGAACACCAGGTTGATGTCGTAGTCGCGGTTGCCCCACGGCAAGGCGCTGCCGCTGGGCAGGCGCAGGTTGACGCCGTCGTTCACCGACTCGTTGCCCCGGTCGATGGCGCTGTAGTAGTTCATCATCGCCGCGTTGCCCTTGTAGACGTTCTGCGCGGTGAAATCGAGCATGTGGTCGTGGAACCAGTGGGTGCTCATGGTTTCCCGGTAGTCGCCGCGGATCTTGATGGTGCCGTGGTCGCAGGTCTTGAGGCCTGGCGTCATGTCGTTGACCCACAGGGTTTCGCCCGGGGCGCAGGGGAACGCGGCGCGCGGATCCTGGGCCTTGGTGTTGATGCTGTCGTAGCCGGCGAGCTGGATCGGCCAGCGGTAGTCGTAGAACTGGCCGGGGAAGAAGAACGCGTTGGCGTAGCCGTCGCTCTCCGCCGGGGCGTGGCCGTTGTGTTCGTGGGTGGTGATGGTGTGCAGGCCGAAGCCGCGGTTGGCCGACGGGTCGATCGGCAGGCCGTTGTAGTGACGCATCAGCACCGGCTGGCCGTAGCGCACCATCAGCAGTTTGGGCGGCAAGGTGCCGTCGAAGGTCCACACCGAGTTGTGGTTCTGCGCCGGCATGGCCGGGTGGAACCGCGCGTCGACGCCCTTGGCGGTGCCGTCGGTCGCCGGCACGCCGGCCACGTTGTGGTACAGCCCGCCCGGCCCGAATTCGCCGACCGCGTAGCCGTGCATCTGCCGGCCGTCACGCAGCCCGCCGTTCAGGCGCGCGCCGGTCTGCACGGTCTTGTAGGCCACCTGCGGGTAGAACTCGTTCCAGCGCTGATGGGCCCAGCCTTTTCCCGGCGGACGGCCCTCGGCGGAGGAGCCGATGTGGCGGTTGAGGAACAGTTCGATCTGCGCCTGCCACGGATTGCGGTCCACCACGTTGGCGAACTGGCTGGGGAACGGCGTCAGCCCGGGCTGACGCAAGAACGCATCCAGCGCGGTGCCGGGCGGTGCGCTGCGGGCGACGCTGTTCGGATCCTGCGCCGGCGCAGGTCCAATGGCCGCCGGCGGAAAGCCCAACGGCCCGGCAGGGGTGGTCGGGTCGAGTTTTTCCGGGCCGAACTCTTCGAACAGGGTCAACTGCTGGGTGAACGGCTGGGCGCCGTACAGCGGGCTCGGCTTGCCGTTGGTGGGGTAGTTGAAACTGGTCTGCACCCGCGGCGGCAAGATGTTCTCGGTGCGGGTCGAGTCGCGCGTGCCTTTGACGCCGTTGGGCAGGTCGAAGGAATCGACGTTGGCCTCGGGCATGGTCAGGATGGCGTTCAGCGCCGTCGGCTCGTCCGCCGGCTCGTCGTAGTAGGCGGAAGGGTCGGAGGTCTCCGGCTGGCTTTCGTCGTCGATGGGGCTGGCCCGGACGGCCATGGTGCCGAGGGTCAATGCCAGAAAGACGCTCAGCGGCGTCAGCAGAAATGGCTTGCAGGGGTAACGCGTTGTTCTGTCCATCACCAGCCGCCTCGTCAAAAGGAAGGGGTGATGGTGTTTTGCAATTACCTCGCCAAAGTATTAATTCCTTTTTAAACAACGAGTTAGAGACGCCGTTGAATTCCCCACTCCCCGGTGACCGGGGCCTGACACCCAGTGATGGGGAAAGTTCAGATTGTTTTTTGCGGTCATTGGATGAGCTGGAACGCCAGACAGACAGTGGTACCCTCGCCCTCGCGGCTGTCCAGGGTCACGCCGCCGCCGAAACGCTCCATGATCCGTTTCACCAGCACCAGGCCCACGCCGAGACCGCCCTGCTTGGTGGTGAAGAACGGCCGGAACGCCATGCTGCGCTGCTCCTCGTTCATGCCCTTGCCGGTGTCGCTGAGCATCACCGTCACCCTGCGGCCGTCGCCGGTCTCCAGGCTGACGGTCAGCGTGCCGCCCTTGTCCATCGCCTCCAGAGCATTGGCCAACAGGCTGTTGAGGATCTGCGTCAGCTGCACCGGTTGGCTGAGCACCATCGGCGTCTCCTGCGGGTGGAACACCACATGGACGCCGGCCTTGGCGATCTGCTGCTCGAACGCCATGAGGCTATCGTGCAGCGCCGCCACCAAGTTCACCGGCTCCGGGTCATCGTTGAGCGGGCGCAGCGATTGCAGCAGCTCGCGCACCCATTTGGACATGCGGTCGACCTGGCCGATGATGTCCTTGATGTTCTTGTGCGCAGGCCCCGCATCGAATTCCAGCGCCAGCTCGGCGCTGGAACGGATGGTCGCCAACGGGTTGCGCAGGCTGTGGGCCACTGCCGAGGACATCTCCCCCAGCGCGACGAAGGTTTCGTTGGCGATCAGTTGCTTTTGCTGCGCCGCCAGCAGGATCGCCGCCCGCCGCACGATCCAGAACAGCCCCAGGTAGATCAGACCGCCGCCGAGCGCGGTGGCCAGCCAGATCAGCACCAGCCCGCGCTCCATGCGGCTGATCAGGTCCTTGGGTTCCTTGTAGATTTCCACCATCGCCGTCACATGCTCGCCCTCGGCATCGAACAGCGGGATGTAGTTCTCGATGAAGATGTACTCCGGCGGCACGACGAACTTCTGCTCTTCGCGGCCCTTGTCCACGTCGTGGTAGCTGGCGGACACCGGGATCTTCTCGTCGAAGGCCCGGTCCAGGTCTTCGTCGGCATGGATGCGCGTGCCGATCAGGGCCGGGTTGGTCGACCAGATCACCTGCCGGTCGGGGGCGTAGATGTTGGCCAGGATCACGTCCGGCAAGTGCGCGACGTGGTCGAGGAATTCGTCGCGGGCATTGGCCCGGGCGGCGGGATCGACATCGGGAAAATCGTTGTCATGGCGCGAGTCGAGCAGATCGCCCATGGTGCGGATGTTGGGGATCGAGACATGCCGCACTTCCGCCGAGGCGATGGCCTGGATGAACTGCGCGGTCAGCAGCGCATCGCGCTGTACGCTTTCATCGATCACGAAACGCGTCGACACCGCCCCCAGCGCCACGGCCACCGTGCCGATCACGGCCATGCTGATCAGCGAAAACCAGCGCAACAGGTTGAACGGCTGCTTGCGCGAGCTCAGGCGAAGGCTGCCCTCCTCGGTCGGAAGCGATGGTGACTGCATGTTCATGGCGGCGACTTCCCGATACGTCCCTATAGGTTTATAGCCCACGGTTGGGGGATTGCCCGAAAGCGGGTGCCCACCGCAAACCGCGACCAATGGGGCATTCACCGACAGTCGGCCTTGCGCCATTCACTGTGGGAGCCGGCTTGCCGGCGATGAGGCCGGCACACCCGGCATCCTCATCGCCTGACGCGCCGCCATCGCTTGCAGGCAAGCTCCTACACAGTTCGGCGGTGTTCGCGGAACTGGCAGACCACCGCAAATCCTGTGGGAGCCATCGCAGAACTGGCAGACCACCGCCAATCCTGTGGGAGCTAGCTTGCTAGCGATGAGGCCGGCACACCCGGCATCCTCATCGCCTGACCCACCGCCATCGCTGGCAAGCCAGCTCCCACAGGGTTCGATGGTGTTCGCAGAATTGGCAGACCACCGCAAACCTGTGGGAGCCAGCCTGCTGGCGATGAGGCCGGTACAGCCACCATCTTCATCGCCTGACGCGCCGCCATCGCTTGCAGGCAAGCTCCTACACAGTTCGGCGGTGTTCGCGGAACTGGCAGACCACCGCAAAACCTGTGGGAGCCATCGCAGAACTGGCAGACCACCGCCAATCCTGTGGGAGCTAGCTTGCTAGCGATGAGGCCGGCACTGCCGACACCCTCATCACCTGCCCCACCGCATCCCCGCCGCGCACTGCCCCCACC
>NZ_NEIU01000028.1:0-56235 GCF_002113595.1 Pseudomonas sp. B3(2017) | reverse complement strand
GTCCCAGCCGGCCCCGCCACCGCCGCCGCCGATGGAAATGGTGCCGTTGCTCGCCGTGCCGCCGTTGCCGCCGTTGCTGTAGTTGGACACGCCCAGGCCGCCGGTGCCGCCGGTGGTGCCGCCGCCGCGGCCGCCCATCTGGACCGCGTCGTAGCCGCCGCCGTAGCCGCCGATGCCGGCGGTGGCGGCCCCGCCGCCCAGCGTACCGACGCCGGGGCCGGCGCTACCGCCATGGCCGCCGCCCTGACCGCCGATGCCACCGCCGCCGCCACCGCCGCCGCCGTAGAACGCGCCCGTGACACCGCCGCCACCACCGCCGCCGGCCGCCGCGTTGCTGGTGACCGAAACGTTGCTGAGGGTCAGCACGCCGGCGTTGAAGATCCCGCCGCCCATGGCGCCGGCCGCGCCGTAGCCGCCGTTGCCGCCGTTGCCCGACACCAGCCCGCGGGTGATCACCAGGCCGTCCAGCGTCACCGTGCTGCCGGAGGCGATTTCCACCACTCGCGTCTTGTACTGGCCGTCGAGCGTCACGTCGGCCACGCCGTCGTTGTTCAGGTCGCCGTCGACGGTGATGTTCTTGTTGATCAGCAGTTCGGAGGTGAGCTGCACGGTCATGCCGGAGCTGAACGTGACGATGTCGCCGTTCTGCGCCGAGGCCAGCGCCGCCCGCAGCGAGCCGACGCCGGTGTTGAGGTTGTTGGTCGCGGTCCAGGTGGCCAGGCCCCACTGGTATTCGCTCATCGACTTGGCCGACAGCACGTTGGCGCTTTCGATGTTGCCGGTGGCGATTTCCAGGTTCCAGTCGCCGCCCACGCCGGTGCGGTTGTTCGAGGCCGCGACGTCGCGCCCGGTCAATTGCGCCAGGGAATCGACGAAGCTCAGACCGCGGTCGCCCTCGGCGGTGTAGCAGCCGTAGATCAGGATGTCGCCGCCGACGTTCATGTCCTTGCCGATTTCCGCCAGCACCGCGCTGCGCTGGGCGACGTTGTCCGCCGACAGGTAGCTGTTGCCCAGCCACAGGTCGCCGGCGTTGCCGTGGGCGATGATCTGCACCGAACTCACGCCGTGGTGCTGGTCGAGGTAGTCGGCGATCTGCTGCAGACCGTCCTTGCCCGCGTCGAGCTTCACCACCTGGGTGCCGGGGGCGATGCCCTGGAGCAGGCTGTCGGCGTCCTTGACCCGGGAGTCGACGAACACCACGCTCTGGCCCGGCACCGCCACTGGGCTGGCGGCGGGCGCGGCATCGGCCTGGCCGTGGGTGTCCTTGCTGGCGACCGGGTGGTCGGCGGCCGGCGCCTTGGCGGCGTCGGCGGCGGGATGGCTGTCAGCCTGGGCGGCGGTGTCGGCGACGGTCGCCGCCACCGCGCCGTCGAACAGCATGCGCGGCTCCAGCGACATGATCATCGGCGCGGCCAGCGTCCGTGCACCCTCGGTTACCCGCGCGTGTTTCTTGCTCCACCACATGTTGCTCACCCGGACTCGAACAGTTGTGACACATCAATGAAAAACGCCGCGATCAACTGATCGCGGCGTCGGACTTCATACGAATGACATTGGCGGCGCTGGCTGAGCCATCGAGCCAAAAGGACAGATCGGCGTATTGGTTGAACAGGTCCGGCGGCAGGATGGTGCGCCGGGACTGCAGGGCGACCCTGGGCTTGACCTTGTGCAGGCCGGACACCCCCAGGGCTTGGTCGAACTCGGGCGCGTCGTAGGCCAGATGCTCGAAATCGTGTTCGAACCACGGCTCGCCGATGAACTCGTAGACCAGCCGCAGCACCCGCTCCGGGGCCTGGGTCAGCAGGTCGTAGTCGATGATCAGCAAGGAATCGGCGTGCTCGCCGTAATAGGCTTCCTTGAGCGCCGCCCAGGCGAACCCCACCAGGCGGTTGCGCTGGGCCAGGGTCTCGCAGCGGCTGTAGACGGTGTTGCGCTCCCCGGCGTCGCCGAACAGCTTGGTGTTCTCGAACGGATTGGCGCGGTACAGCCGCTCCAGGCTGTCCATCACCCAGGCGACGTTGCGCACGCAGGCGATCACCTTGGCGTTGGGGAACAGGTCGTTGATCGCCGGCAGGCGGGCGCTCCACTGGCGGTTGGTGTCGAACACCACCGGTTTGTCGGCCTTGTCGGCGTAGTAGGACTGGAACAGGCCGCGCAGCAAACGGCGGCGCATGTCGGTGTCGATCACCGCGCCGAACTCGCTGCCGGCGCTGCATTGCTCCAGGACACCTGAGAACAGCGCGCCCACCGGGCTGGTCATGCCGGCATGAAAGCGCGGGTTCTGCAGCAGGATCGCAGAAAGAAGGGTCGAACCTGATCGCGGCAAGCCGGAGATAAAGTGGAACTGCTGCATCCCTTCACCAAATGGTTAAGTCCGTTTGTCGGACAGAGCGTAGCCCAACAATAACCTTTCGACTAGTGGTGTTTTGATATCAAATCGAAGCTAAATCGACGTTGACCATCCGTTTCGCGAATGACTGCCCCGGTGAATCGTTTAAGCGCTCATCCTCCCGGTTTGTCGGCACTTGGCCGCACATACAGGCGAGCGTAGGCACCGCCGGCATGCACTTCGCTGACGCGCTGCCATCCGTCGGGCAACGGGCCGAACTCGGCCGGATCGTCGAGCGAGCCGATCAGCCAGACCCGTCGGCTGCCCTCGGGCAGATCGGCGAGGCGATCCAGGTACACGTCGGCGCTCACCAACGTGCCGAAGCCGTAGCTGTTGGGGCGGGTCGGACGACCATCGGCGGCGGGCGGGGTGAACAGCCGCACCTGGGCATCGGTGCGGTTGTAGTAGACGTAACTCAAGTACCAGAGCATGTCGCTGGTGACGATCCGGTCGCCGGCGGCGTAATGCCGGTTGACGTGATCGACCATGACGCTGAACTGGTCATTGGGGTCGACCGTGGCGTTGGCGTTCACGCCGATCATCTCGACCCCGGCGAACGACACCAGCGCCGCCACCGCCAGCACGCGCGCGCCGGCGTACAGCCGGTCGACGGCCACGGCGGCGAGCATCGGCAGGCCCAGCGCATAGGCCGTCAGGTAACGCTCGATGAACATGGGTGAGATGAAGGACACCGCAAACACCAGCAGCAGCGGCACGCCGGTGTAGAGCGCCAGCAGCGCGCTGCCGTGCCCCACGCTGCGGTCACGGGCCACGGCCACCCAGCCCAGCGCCAACACCGCCAGCGGCACCGAGCAGAACACCGGCAGCGGCAGGTGTTCGCCGTCGTCCTGGATCAGCCAGGTCCAGATCATCGACGGCAGCGACGAGAGCGTCACCGGATCCTCCCAGCCCACGTCCCCGCCGGCCTTGAGCGCCTCCAGGTGCTGCAGCAGCCCCAACAGGTTCGGCAGCCACGGCAGGTAGAGCGCGGCGACGGCCAGATTCGCCAGCCACCAGTCCCGCCGCTGGATGTGCCGCAGGCGATGGCCGGGCTGCAAGCGGATCAGCCCCAGGTACAACCAATGGCTCAGGGCCGCCAGCACCGCGAAGTAATGGGTGTAGAGCGCGGCCGTGAGCAGCAGGGCGTAGGCCGCCAGATAGCGGCGCCGCTGAGGGCGCTTGATCCAGCACACCAGCGCCAGCGTGGCGGCCACCAGCAACAGCCCGAGCAGCGCGTACATGCGCACTTCCTGGCTGTAGCGCACCGCCGTCGGCAGCAGCGCCAGCAGCACCCCGGCCATGACCGCCGCGCGGCGGGTGGCCAAGCGGTCCACCAGCCACATGCCGAGCGCGACCGTGGCGATGCCGGGCACGGCGCTGAAACTGCGGATCGCGAAGATCCCGTCGCCGAACAGCGCGATCCAGCCGTGCAGCAGCATGAAGTACAGCGGCGGATGCACGTCGAACGCCGCATGGCGCCAGATGCCGTCCAGCGGATAGGCGGCCAGCAGCAGGCTGGAGCCCTCGTCGCCCCAGACCGCGGCGGCGGTGAGGTCATAGAACCGCACCGCCGCGGCCAGCAGCAGGATCGGCAGCAGCCAATGCTCGCGGGCCCAGCGCAGCAGACGCCGCACGCCGGCATTGGGCGCCGCGAACGGCTCCTGGGCGTCCCCGAACGGTGTTTCACGACGCGCTTCCATCAACCTCCCCTTTTCCCGCCCTAAACCATTCCCCCGGAACGCTCACTGTAGGCCAGCGACACCCCCCATGCGCAATAGCGACGACATCCGGCAGGTCTGCCGATCCGGGTCTACGCTACGGCTTGGCGTGACCTGCCCGCGCAACGGGAAGGAACCGGCGGATCGTCCTGACCTGCCCGGCGAAAAGAGCCGATGCGCGGCGCGCCGACCACACAACAGAAGGATGAGGAATCATGGAAGTATTCATGGGTACGATTCAGCCGTTCGCCTTCCAGTTCGCTCCACGGGACTGGGCCTGGTGCAACGGACAGATTCTCTCGATCGCACAGTACAACGCCTTGTTCGCCTTGCTCGGCACCTATTACGGCGGCAACGGCCAGACCAACTTCGCGCTGCCCAACCTGCAGGGGCGCATGCCCATGTCGCAGGGCAACGGCCTGGGCCTGACGCCGCGCACCATCGGCGAAGTGGCCGGCGTCGAAAGCGTCACCGCCACCATCGCCAATATGCCCAACCACACCCACGCGATGACCGGTCTGACGGCCAACAGCGCCCTGCAGCTGGCCGTGCCGGCCAGCAACCCGGCCACCACCCCGACCGCCACCAACGCCTACCTCGGCGCCTCCGGCGGCGGCCCGGGCTCGGCCAACATCTACTCCGACGCGCAAGGCGCCACGCCGGTACCGCTCAAGGGTCTGACCACCACCGTCACCGGGGACATCTCCCCAGCGGGCGGCAGCCAGCCGATGGGCGTGATGAACCCGTTCCTGGTGGTGAACTTCAGCGTCGCCCTGAACGGCATCTTCCCGTCGCGCAACTGAAAGGACGCCGGGGGCGCAAGCCCCCGGCCGTTTTTCCCGTCACCGGAGCCCAACCATGCTGCAATCAGTCCAGAACCACCATTTCCAGGCCCTGCTGGGGCAGACCGGCACCCTGCACCTGCCGGACGGCTCGGCCCTGGCGATCCACATCCGGCACTACGAGGAAATCCCTTCGGCCAAGCTGCGCCACAGCGAACGCATGCCGTTCAGCCTGGAGTTCGACAGCCTGGAGCCGACCGCCTTCGTCGACGGCCTGTGTGCCCTGGAACTGCCGGAGCTCGGCCGGGTGGACGACATCTTCGTATCACGGGTGCCGCCGATGGGACGGGATCCGCAGTTGGGTTATTTCTGCATTTCCTTCAACTGAAAACCCTTGCAGGAACGGGCTGTAGGACACCAGTCAACGCCCTGTAGTCCCTGCATTTCAACCGGATGAATTGGGAAACGTCCGACATCATTGCGCCGTTCCGCTTGTTACGTTGTTCCGACTCCGCCACAGGACAAGGAACAACGGATGTTCGATGCCAACGCGCGTTTCCGCTTCTCGACCGACGACCTTAAACACGAATTCCGGGTGCTGTCCTTCACCGGCACCGAGTCCGTCAGCCAGCCGTTCGCCTTCGAGATCCGGCTGGTCAGCCCGAGGCCGGACATCGACCTGGCCGATCTCATGCAGCGGCAGGCCTTCCTGGCCTTCGACAATGCCGGATCCGGCCGCCACGGCCAGATCCTGGAGGTCGCCCGCGGCGACATCGGCCACCGGCTGACGCGGTACGACGTGACCCTGGCACCCCGGCTGGCGAACCTGCGCCATCGCGTCAACCAGCGAATCTTCCAGCACCTGAGCGTCCCCCGGATCATCGCGCAGGTGCTCGGGGAGCACGGCATCCACGCCGACCTCCACCACTTCCAAATCGGCCGTGCGCTGCCGGACCGCGAGTACTGCGTGCAGTACAAGGAATCCGACCTGCACTTCATCCAGCGCCTGTGCGAGGAAGACGGCCTGCACTATCACTTTCGCCACACCCGCGACCGGCACCTGCTGGTGTTCGGCGACGACCAGACCGTGTTCCCCAGGCTGGCCGGGCCGACGCCGTTCAAGCGGCCCGCCGCCCTGGTCGCCGACCGGCCGGCGATCCAGCGTTTCGACGACCGGCGCACAACCCGGCCCGACAGCGCCAGCCGTCGCGCCTACGACTTCGAGAAGGCGCACATCGTGCAGGAAGCCGACGCCCGCCTGCCGAAGGGGGGCCGTCAGCCCGGCCTGGAGGATTACCAATACCCCGGCCGCCCTACCGAACGCGACCACGGCAAGCTGCTCGCCCGGAGGGCCCTGGAACGCCACCGCAGCGACGACCGCCCCTGCACCGGAGACAGCGACGAGCCGGCACTGGTGCCGGGGCATTTCCTGTCGCTGTCCGACCACCCTGATCCGGGTCTCAACGACCTTTGGCTGCTGACCGAGATCCGCCACGAAGGCCAGCAGCCCGAGGCGCTGGAGGAATACGGCGGCGACATCGCCGCCCCTGACGCCCCAGGCGCACCCGACGAACTGCGCCAGGGCTACCGCAACCATTTCGTGGCCACGCCGTGGGACACGGTCTACCGCCCGCCGCTGCGCCACCCGAAACCGCTCATCGGCTGCACCCAGACCGCCGTGGTCACAGGTCCCCCAGGCGAGGAAATCCACTGCGACCGCCATGGCCGGGTCAAGGTGCAGTTCTTCTGGGATCGCGAAGGCCGAAAGGACGCCCACAGCAGCTGCTGGCTGCGCACCGCCCAGACCTGGGCCGGCCAGGCACACGGCAGCACAGTCATTCCTAGGGTCGGCATGGAAGTGCTGGTGACGTTCCTCGACGGCGACCCCGATCGCCCGGTGATCAGTGGCTGCCTGACCAACAACCTCAACCCGCCGCCCTACGAGCTGCCGACGCACAAGACCCGCAGCGTGTTCCGTTCCCGCAGCTCTCCGGACAGCGGCGGCTCCAGCGAGCTGATGATCGAGGATCGCGCCGGCCATGAACTGATCCGCCTGCGCGCCCAGCGCGACCTGCACCAGGAGGTGGCCAACGACAGCCGTCTCGACGTCGGCCACGAACGCCGGGAAACCGTCCGGGGCAACAGCATCAGCGTGCTGAAGGCCGAGGAGCACCGCACCGTCACCGGCGACCGCAAGACCCGTCTGGAGGCCGGCGACCACTTGCACGTCAGCGCCGGCAGCCACACCCGGATCGGTGCGTCCATGACGGTCGACGCCGCCGGGCACCTGTGCCTGCGCGCCGGTGAACATCTGGTTCTGGAAGCTCAAAAAAGCATCAGCCTGAGGGTCGGCGGCGAGCACCTGCTGGTCGACCATCGCGGGATCCTGGCCAGCACCGACCTGCAGATCGGCGGCGCACCGGCATCCTTCCTGCACGCGCCGCCGCTGCAGCCCGAGGGCATCGCGGACGCAGCGCCGGCACCGCCGCTGCCGCCGTTGGTGGCGCCTTCGCAACCGGGCCTGATGGCTGCCAGCAAAGCCCTGGGGGCAGACTTCTGCCCGATCTGCGAAGCCTGCCGTGACGGCGCCTGCCCGGTGCCGGGAGCGGCGGTATGACGAACTCCACCGCACTGCCCTGGCTGAACGAACAGCACCGCGCCGACCGCCTCCTGTGCCTGGTCCTCGACTCGCAGAACGAACGCGACATGCGCCAACGCTGGCTCAAGAGCAGCCGCTACGAACAGTTCCGCAGCGTCTACGGCGAAACCGTTGTGGCCGAACTGGCCGACGCCGGCCCCTACGTCTTCACCTTCGAGCGGCCCGACGACCGTCGCCTCGACGCCTTGCTCGACAGGCCCCACACCCATTGGGGCTGGTTGGCCAGCCTGGACCAGGGTGGGCTGCCCGGGTGGGTCAGGCATTGGCAGGAGCGGCTGATCGTCGGCACCCGCCCTCATCAGGCGCTGTACCGCTTCCACGACGCCCGGGTGCTGGCCCGGGCCCTGGCGCACCTGCCCGCCGAGGCCTTGCCGGCGTACCTGGGGCCGGCCATCAGCGTGTGCCATTGGCACGGCTCGCACTGGCAGTCCGTCGACAACCCGGCGCCGGGCACCTACCCCGTGCCGGATTCGCCGCCGTGGCTGCAACTGCCGCTGCCTGATGAGCAGACCCTGGACATCCGCCTGGCCAACGCCCACCGCTTCTTGCTGGCCGGACACGTTCAGGCCTACGCCGACCTGGCCCGCTCGGAGGATCCGCACACCTGGCTGCGCGCACGGCTGGCGCTGGCCGACGCCTGGGGCTGGACGGCCCCGCAGCGGCTGGAGGTTCTCCTGCTGCAAAGCCTGCAGGCCCCGGCCCACGAACTCGCGCCGCATTGGCGACCGGGGCCGGACGAGTCCCCGGACGAGCATTTCGAGCGGGTCTGTCAGTTGTCGAGACATTGGCAAGGGAAGGACGCGCGATGAGGCTTTGGATCAGCGGTGCCTGGCTGTACGGCAGCTTGGCGATGCTCATGGGGTGCGCGGCGGGGGAACCCAACACCTTCACGTTCACCGCCGACCTGCCGCCGGGGTTTGCCTATGTGGCGGCGGTTCATTACGTCCCTGAAAAAGGCCAGACCTGCACCGTCGAAAGGCGTGACAACCTGGCGCCGGTGTTCAACAGCCAGTGGCGGACGGACTACCGGCCCGATGCTGAAATCACTGTTCGCAAGACCGTCAAGGGCTGCCCGTTGGTGGTCAGGAAAATCGCCCTGCAAATCTATGCGAAGTATGGCAAGGAGCGCGGTGATTTCAGCCGTGACGAAGGCATGGTCATCATTCGTGACGTGCTGGAGGAGCGCTACAAGAACACCTTCAACCCAAAGGGTGAAAGCTTCATCTACAGCCAGTGCGAATGGTGGTTTCGCACCGCAGGCGCAAGCCGGCGCATCGTGAAAATCCTTGATTGCACGACATCCGACGATCAAGGCGCCCGCAAACAGGGCAAGACCTTCTCCGCCTATACCCTCGACCAATTGCCGGGTAAGACCGTGAAGTTGAAGGTCAAGTTGGCGAAGGAGGAAAAACCGGGTTGGGGAGACACTTGGGTGAAAGTGCCCAACGGCTGGAAGCGTTGCCTCGGTGACGGTTACGAAGATCAAGAGGCTTACTGCCATGGCAACTACACCGACTTCAGCATTTTTAGAATGCCGGATGGTCGCGTTTGCACCATTTATCCGGGCTGCACGGAATAAGGAGGTTCAACATGACATCACTTGAGATGAATTTGGAACATCCCTTGAGCAACCGTATGCTGGCTTGTCCAACTGGGGGTAAATGGATCAGCTTTCAATTGATCGATGAGTTCTGCTCGAGCGAGCCTTATGCCGGACTGGCCTATATCGCTACTGACTCAGAAGGAATGAGATATGCAGGTAACTTAGACGCAAAAGGCATCGGCAAACTAGAGAACCATTTTGCCGGGCCTGTTTCATTGTTATTTGAACAAGCCTACGAGGGAAAGGAGGCGGTCTACTTGAGACTCAAGGAAAGGCCGCATTACCCACTCAAGATTACTGAACTCCAGGTTCGCGCCGAGAAGACCCGCTACCTGAACCCGGACTCCACCCGCACACGCGAACGGCCCGCATTGGCCGACGGCGTCGATTACTTTCAGGTAGAAGTCCGGCATCTGGTCAGACACGTTTCGCACCTGCCGCCGGAGGTGTTCCGCCATTTCCCCCTCGACTCGGGGTGCGCGGCCATCATGCTTGAGCACGGCAAACTAGGGGCCGCCCTGATGCCGAACCGGCACACGGTGCTTGAAGTGCGTCCGCTGAGGGCATTGCGCCCCCTGTTGTCCACAGACACGTCGTTCTGTGCGCTCAACCTTTACCAGCTCGCATTGATGGCGACCTTGAGCTACAGCCCTTTCGGCCAACAACCCGCGATACCTTCCGCCGAGACACAAACCCTGAAGTTCTCGCTTCAGCCCAGCGTCGGCAACTGGTTCGGCGATGCACTGGCCAAGTGCGAAGAACTCTGGAAAGTCGATAGCGCACAGACCAAAGCCTTTTACCCGCTCTACGAAGATGTGCCGTATTCCAGACGGCTGGAAATCATACCGTTCGACCCGATCCTTTACGCCGAGAACCGACCGACACCGGAAGGCGAACTGGAACACCCGGCCAGCGTTCACTTTCTAGATGATGTCGGTGACAAAGACAGCACCGACACCCAAGCCTTCATCACCCACAACGACGAACTGATACTGATCGCCGTGCGCGGCACCGCCGAGAAAATCCCCGACGGCTTGCGTGACGCAGATGCGCTGCAAGTGCCGTTTGAGGAAGGCGAAGGGCAAGTCCATCGGGGGTTCTACCAAGCCGCCCAGAAAGCCTATGACTTCGTGGTGGCGTACCTCGAGAAATTCCACGTCGGCCAAAAACTCCTCATCTGCGGCCACAGCCTTGGTGGCGCGATCACCCTGCTCTTGTCTGAAATGCTCCGTCGAAGGGCCGGATTCAACTACGACATCCAGCTCTACACCTACGGCGCCCCCCGCGCCGGCGACCGCCGTTTCGTCGAGGCCGCGGGCGAGCTGGTGCATTACCGCATGGTCAACCACAACGACCCGGTGCCCAGCGTGCCCGGCAGTTGGATGAACACCAAGGCCGATATCTACGGCGCGGGGGCGGCGCTGACGTTCGTCAATGTGCCCGTCGGCCTGTCGCTGTTCGTCGCCGGCATCACCAACTGGACGGGCGAAGCCTACGGCCACCACGGTGCCCTGCGCCACGCCATGCCGGTGGAGTTCGGGCAGGGGCAGGTGTCGTCGATCCTGTGGGCGCCGGGTTGCGACACCATCACCCAGCACGCGGCCTGCGAAGTGGCGGTGCGCCAGCGCCACGGCCTGCCGGATCGGCCGTCGTTGCTCAAGCAACTGCTCGACGGCGGGCACCATTCGATGACCGGAGCGTACATCCCCGCGTGCTGGGCGGCCTTGCGGCGTTGGCAGGAGGCGCAGGAAGCGGGGCGTTCGCTGGTCACCGACCGCGAGTTCGAACACGTCGAATCGGCGCTCCAGCGCATCACCGGGCAGTTGCGCAAGCGGCGCAATGAACTGACGGGGCGGCCGGACAACGCCGTGCGCGCCCACCAGAAGCAGATCGATGCGCTCAGCCGTGAAGTCGACCGGGTGGACAGCACCCGTCAGCGCCTCGCGACCCTGCGCCACCGCCGGGTCAAGGCCGAAGACGTCTACGGCTCCCTCGCCGGGCAACCGCAGCGGCTGGCCGAGAGCCTGCCGCGCTGGCTGGACCATCCGCAGAATCTTGCGCAGGAACAGCTGGCCATGGCGCCGGACAGCCTGGCGGACGACCCGCTGCTGGCCACGCTGTCGGGCCGCACCATCGGCGCGCCCTACACCCTCGACCTCGATTCGATCATTTAGCCGCCGGCAAGCTCAGCCCTGGGGATACCACACCAGCCGCTCCGCCGTCGGCGAGCGCTCCTCCACGGAAAACCCGAGCGCCAGGTAGTGCTGGCGCGCATGGGGGTTGTTGGCCCACACCACCGTCGCCACCGGGCAGCGGATCTGCTGCGCGGCCTTCTGCACCCCTTGCAGCACGGCGCGGCCGTAGCCTTGGCCGCGGGCCTGAGGGATGAAGGCCAGGTACAGCACGCGGACTTCGTTGGCGCCGAAATCGGTGCTCAACGAGCCGATGGCCGTGCCGAGCTTTTCGACCACGTAATGCATGGCATTGGGGTAGTGTTCACCCATGCCCAGTTCCTGCGCCTGGAACTGCTGGCCGACGATCTGCTGGACGAACTCCTGCTCGCCGTCGATCCATTGCAGGTCCGGCCGCGCCGACTGGTAAAGGCTGTGCAGGAACGGCCCGTCGGTGGGCCGCGAAGGCCGCACCACCAGACCGTCCGCCGCGACATTCGTGTTGTCCGCCATCGTCATGCCCTCCTAGAAACCGCTTTCCCTGACGCCCAGCGCCGCCAACCGGCGCCAGGCCACCCCCAGCAGCGACTCGCCGCTGCCCTGCAGCACCACCACGCCGCGCAGGGGCTGCGCCGGCATCGGCAGCCGATCCAACGCCTCCAGGCGCGCGCCGTACTGCGCCTGCACCGGTTCGGCCCGCTGCTGCACGTCACGGCGCACTGCGATCGGCCCATGGTGGTCAGACGTCAGCGCCTCCTGATCGACGTAGGCCACGCCGTTGGTGTCGATTTCGTCCAGCCGCACGGCGAGGGCCGGGTGCATCGGATCGTCGGCGATGAACCGCCCGGTGGCGCCGGGCTTGACCCGCCACAGCTCGGCCTCCGCCAGATAGCCACGCAGGCGCGTGCCGTCCTCGACCACCCGGGCCAGCGCGTCCTTGGTGGACAACCAGCGGCCGGGCGCCAGGTTCGACAGCAGGTCGCGCACGGTGCCGGCATGGGGCGCGCGCAGCAGCAGGCGCTCGCGCTGGGCGCTCAAGCCGCGGTAGTCCGCCACGGCCTCGGCCAGCCGCTGCTCGACGATGCCGGCGTCGGCGGCGGTTTCGCTGCGCCCGGCCTGACGGCGCATGAGCAATTGCTGGATCTGGATTTCCTTGCGCACGATGGCCTGGCGCGAATCCAGGTCCGACGACTCCAGTTCGATCAGCACATCGCCCTGGGCCACCTGTTGCCCGTCCCGCACGTTCACCGTCTTGACCCGCGCCGCCACCGGCGCATGCAAGGCGCTGGCGCGGCCGCCCTCCAGCATCACCGGCAGTTCCACGGCGCTGCGCCACGGCACGGTCAGCAGCAGCAACAGCCCGAGCACCGCCAGGCCGCTGAGCAGCACCCGCGGGGCATGGGCCTGTTCGCGGCGGCTCCACCACTGGCGCCACTCACGCATGATCGGCAAGAAGATGAACCACACCAGTTCCACCAGCATCAGGAAGATCCCCAACACCTTGAAGAACAGGTGATAGACCGCCAGCGCGATCCCGAAAAACAACGCCGCACGCCATAGCCACGAACCGTACCCCCAGATCAGCAAACGCCGCTGCATCGCCGGCGACCAAGGCTCAGGCGCCGGGGCGCCGTAGCCGAAAAGAAACTCGCGCAGGCGCCAGCGGCACAGGGCAAACGCCCGGCCCTGCAGGTTGTCCACCTCCCACAGGTCGCTGAGCAGAAAGTAGCCGTCAAAGCGCATGAACGGGTTGAGGTTGACCACCAGGGTGGTGATCCACGTCGCGCTGGCCAGCATGAACGCCGCCGTGCGGCCCGGCCCGTCGGGCAACAGCGACCAGGCCAGCAACGCCAGGCAGGCCAGCAGCAGTTCCGCCAGCACCCCGCCGGCACCGATCAGCAGCCGCGCGCGCCGGTCGTTGACCCGCCAGGCGTCGCTGACATCGGTGTAGAACATCGGCAGCAGCACCATGAACGCCACGCCCATGCTCTGCACCCGGCAGCCCGCACGCTTGGCCATGAACGCATGGCCGAACTCGTGGCAGAGCTTGGCGAAGAACAGCGACACGCCGAACGCGATCGCCCCGCCCAAGCTGAACAGGTGCGGGAACGTCCCGACGAAACGCTGCCAGTCCCGCGACACCAGAAACACCCCGAGCCCCAGCGACGCCGGCAGGCCATAGCGCAGAAGCCTGGGGCCGAAACGCTCAAGCCACGGCCAGGCGCGGTTGAGGAACGCGTCCGGGCGCCACAGCGGAATGCGAAAGAACAGGTATTGGTGAAGCAGGATCTGCCACAGGCTCTGGCGTCGCGCCAAGGCCTTGAGCCGATAGCTGACGCGCTGCTGATCGTCGACGGCGCTGATCAGGTCGTGGCTGCGCAGGAACGTCAGCAATTGCTCAAGCTCGGCGCCGTCCAGGGCCAGGCCCGGCTCACGGTTGGCCGCGCGCAGCACTTGCTCGGCGTCGCCCAGCGCCCAGTGGCGCAGCAGGCGCATCGCCGCCCCGCCGAGCTTGAAGTAGCGACCGCTCACCGGATCCGCCAATGTCCAGCGCGGCGAACCGTCCAGGGCCGGCGCCGCGGGCGACAGTTGCAGGTCGGCGCGCAGGCTCGGCAGGATCATTTACAGGCCCACGCTCTGGCGCAGGCCCGCCAACGGCCGGCGCAGCAGGTACAGCGCCAGCGGCGCACGGTCGCCGAAAATCTTCGCCGTGCCGCGCAAGCCGATCCGCGGCGGCGCCTCGGTGAAGCCGGCGTCCAGCCGATAGGCCAGTTGGCCACCGGCGGTGGGCTGCGCCTCGTAGGCCGAGCGTTCGAGGGTGGCGAGGTGACGTTGCAGCGGGTCGCTGTCGAGAAACAGCGAAATCTGCGCGCCGGGCTCCAGCGCGATGGCGTCGCCCACCGCCAGCTCGATGCGCAGCTCGGCCTGGCTCGGGTCGGCGATCTCCATCAGCCGTTCGCCGGTCTGCACCGGTTTGCCGGTCCAGCGTTCGGCGTCGGCGAACACGGCGATGCCGTCACGCTCGGCACGCACTTCGCTGCGGTTGAGCAGTTCGCGGGCGTAATCGCGCTCGGCGCGCTTCTGCTCGACCCGGGCGGCCAGCAGATCCACCCGGGAACTGGACTCGGCATCGGCGAACGAGCGCTGGGAATTGGATTTGAGCTCGGCTTCAGCGACGCCCAGGGCACGCTCGGCGACGTCGGCCTGGGCCTTGAGGGTCGTGCTGTCGAAGCGCAGCAGCAGGTCGCCGGCCTTCACGTTCTGGTTGGGCTTGACCCGGAATTCGGCGATCACCCCGTCCAGCGGTGCGGCGACCACGCGGCCGCCTAACGGCACCACCTCGGCCGGCGCCAGCACCGACTGGCGCACCGGCACCAACAGGCCGAGCAGCACCACCGCCGCCAATGCCGCCTGGCGCTTGCGCGTCCAGCGCAACCGCCACGGCTTGCGCGGCTGCAAGGCCAGCCAGGCATGGCTGCAGGTGTCGCCCAGCTGCGACAGCAGGACTTGTTCGGAGGGGTTCCACGGCACGTCCCGGGCCAGCCATAAACCGCCGAACACCTCGCCGTGACGGTCGATCAGCGGCAGCCAGAACACCTGCAGCGCCGACAGGCTCTGCCAGTCGGCCCGGATCGGCTCACTGACCATCGACGGCGCAATCACCCGTGCCTGCTTCAGCACATCCTGCTTGAACAGCTGCGCCACCGCCTGCTCGACGAACGCCACGAACGGCGCGTTCGGCTCCACCGCACTGACCCCGGTGACGGCCTGCACCTTGCCGGCAATCAACAGTGTCGCGTGGCGATAGCCGAACAGCGACTGCCCGTCATTGACCAGGCTGTAGGCCAGTTGAGGAACGTCGCGGGCCGCGCGGATCTGCCGTTCGAGGTCAAGGAAGCGGGCGAACACCTGCTCGGCGCCGCCCCCCGCCGGGGCGTTCAATTGAGCTCCGCAAAGCGTGCGGTGCCGCTCATGCCGGCGAGCAGGCCGGTGGCGTTCGGCAGCGTGGCCACCAGCAGCAGGGTCTGGCTGCCTTCATCGATTCGCGCGCCAAGGCGCTTGACCGTGGCATCGATCGGCTTGCCGGTCTCATCGGGGACGAAGCTGAAGGTCTGGCCGGGCTTGAGCCGCGCCATCCAGCGCGACGGCACCAGCAGGTGGATCTCCAGGGTGCGGTTGTCGACCACGTCCAGAAGCGGCGCACCCGCCGGCACGCTCTCATAGCGCTGCACCTTGCGCTCCACCACTTGCCCGTCGAACGGCGCGATCACGCTGCAGCGCTTGACCTGCACCTGATACACCTGGGATTGCGCCTGGGTCTCGCTGACCTTGGCCTCGGCCCGCGCCACCTCGAACCGCCCGACGGAGTTGAGCGCCGCCAGTTGCCGGTTGTGCGCCAGCTCCTCGCCGGCGCCGCGGCTGGCGGCCTGCGCCGCGTTGAGCTGGGCCTGATAGGCCGAACAGTCGAACCGCGCCAGGGTGTCGCCCTTCTTGAACGACTCGCCCTCGCTGAACGGCAGCTCGACGATGCGCCCGGACAGCTCGCTGGCCAGCACCGCCTGATCGCGGGCGCGCAGCACGCCGCGGGCCTCGCTGCCACTGGCGGCAGCTTGGGCGGCCACACCGTTTTCCAGCAGCGGATCGTCTGGCACGGGGGGTTGCGCCTGAACTGCACTCGCTGCAAGGGACATTCCGAGAACCCAACCACGAAAACGCTGCATGACCGCTACTCCCTGTCGGATGTGCGGAGTCTACGACAGCGGGGTTTAGCGTCAAGCGAAAGGCCACCATTGCGACGAAGACTGGCGTAATCCCATGAAACAGACTATGGTCGAGCCATCGAAAATATAACCTTTATGGAATATTCCATGGCGCTTATATTTGCTTCCCATGAATTGGGAAATCGAATACACCGACGAGTTCGGCAACTGGTGGGACGACCTCACGGAAAGCGAGCAGAGCTCTGTGGCCGCAAGCGTCAAACTGCTGGGCCAGTTCGGGCCGGGCCTGCGCTTCCCGCACAGCAGCGCCATCAATGGATCACGACATGGCCATCTGCGCGAATTGCGGATCCAACATGGCGGACGGCCCTACCGCATCCTGTATGCATTTGATCCGAGGCGCTGCGCATTGCTGTTGATCGGCGGAGACAAAACCGGTCAGGATCGCTGGTATGAGGTCAATGTCCCGCTCGCCGATCGACTGTACGACGAGCATCTCGATACATTGCGCAAAGAGGGTTATCACGATGGCTAAGAAATTTGCCGAACTCGAAGCGCGCATGACACCCGAAGCCCGGGCACGCGCCGAATCGATCTACGAACAACACATCAAGGAAATGCCTCTCAACGAGTTGCGGCAGGCCAAAGCCTTGAGCCAGGCGACGCTCGCCGAAACACTGCACGTCAATCAGGCGGCGATCTCGAAAATGGAACGCCGGACCGACATGTACATCAGCACCTTGCGCAACTACATCCGCGCAATGGGCGGCGAGCTCGAAATCATCGCCACATTTCCCGACGGGCAGATCAAAATCGAAAACTTCGCAGGTTGAGGCCTCCAGGCTCAATTGAACCTGCGAGGCTTTCGGGTTCCGCATCCGCTGCCCGTTCGGGTGAGGCAATTCCTGCCCGATCACATGAGCCTCAGCGCTGCACCGCCTCCCCCTCCGGATACACCGACTCCCACCCCCCGCCCAACGCCCGGTACAGCCCGACCATCGCCAGCGACACGCCGGCGGAGCTTTCCACCCATTGCTCCTGCGTCGTCAGCAACGCGCTCTGCACGGTGAGGACGTTGACGAAATCGACCACGCCTTCGACGTACTGCTGTTGCGCGGTGCGCAGGGCGATGCGGTTCTGGCGCACGGCTTCGGCCAGGCTGTCGCGGCGGCGCTGGCTGGCGTTGTAGGCCGTCAGTTGGTCGTCGATCTCATGCCAGGCGCGCAGCACGGTCTGCTGATAGGCGATCGCCGCCTCCTGCTGTTGGGCTTCGCGCAGCTGCAGCACGCCGCGCAGGCGGCCGCCGTCGAACAACGGCAGGCTCAGTTGCGGACCGATGGCGAAGGCCCGTGAGCCCCAGGAGCCGAAGTCGCTCAGTTGCATGGCCTGGGAGCCCAGGTTGCCGGACAGCGTGATGCGCGGATAGAAATCCCCTTCGGCCACGCCGATGTTGGCGGTGGCCGCATGCAGCCGGGCTTCGGCCTGACGAATGTCCGGGCGGCGTTCGGCCAGTTGCGACGGCAGGCCGATGGCGACCTGGGGCGGCGACTGCGGCACCGGCGCATCGGCGGACAACGCTTTGGACAGGGCCTGGGGAGGTTCACCCATCAGCAGACTGATGGCGTTGATCAGCTGCGCCTGACGCTGCTCCAGCGCCGGCAGC
Source organism: Pseudomonas sp. B3(2017) (assembly GCF_002113595.1). Classification (NCBI taxonomy): domain Bacteria; kingdom Pseudomonadati; phylum Pseudomonadota; class Gammaproteobacteria; order Pseudomonadales; family Pseudomonadaceae; genus Pseudomonas; species Pseudomonas sp. B3(2017). Next base: position 38,529 of record NZ_NEIU01000028.1, on the reverse strand, counting down.
CGCGACTCGATGGCGGCCACCTGCGCAGCGGCTTCGGCGACGTCCAGGTCGGTGGCCACCCCATCGTTCAGGCGCAGCTGCGACAGTTTCAAGCTGTGCCGGGCGACCTCCAGGTTCTGTTCGGTGACGGCGCGGGTGTTCTGCACGCCGCGCAGCTGGATGTAGTTCTGCGCGGTGTCGGCCAGCACTGCCAGCAGTACGCCGCGGCGGTCGTTTTCCGCCACCTCCAGATTGGCGTCGGCGGCTTCGGTCTCCCGGCGCACGCGGCCCCAGAAGTCGAGCTCCCACGAGGCGGAGAACCCGGCGTCCCACAGGTTGAAGGCCGAGTCGCCATTGCGCCCCGACGGGTCGTTGAGGCCCTCGCCGCTGTTGCGCTTGCGCCCATAGCTGCCGGTGACGGCGGTGGTCGGATAGCGGTCGGCGGTGATCGCCTGACGGACCGCGCGGCTCTGTTGCAGACGGCTGGCGGCGCGCTGCAGGTCGAGGTTGCTGTTCATCGCACGCTGGGTGAGGGCCGAGAGTTGCGGATCGTGGAAGACCTCCCACCAGCGTTCGCTCAGGGGCTCGGCTACCGCTTGGCTCGGGGCGGTCCGGGCGGGCTGGGCCCATTCGCCGATCTGCACGCCCTCCGGTTTGCGAAAGTCCGGGCCGACGGTGCAGGCGCTGAGACTGACGACGAGCAGAACGCTCGAAAGGCGTAGCGGCCACTGGCCAATCCGCGAGGAGGCCCGCTCCCGCAGGGCGATGTGTGCGAGGCCGTTCGCGCAGGCGCCGGCCGGGTCGACAGTGATCATCGCTGGGTCACCTCACGCACCGCCGTCACCGAACTGTCGGTGTCGATGCTCGCCTCGACCGACATGCCCACCCGCAGCCGCTCGGCCAACGGCTGACCCGGCTCCAGCAGGATCTTCACCGGAATCCGCTGCACCACCTTGGTGAAGTTGCCGGTGGCGTTGTCCGGCTTCACCGCCGCGAACGTCACGCCGGTGGCCGGGGCGATGCTTTCCACGCGCCCGTTCAGGGCTTCGCCGCCCAGGCTGTCGACCCGCACCTGCACGTCCTGCCCCGGTTGCACGTCGGTCAACTGGGTTTCCTGGAAGTTGGCCACCACGTAGGCCTGCTGCAGCGGCACCACCGCCAGCAGCTTGCTGCCCGGCGTCACGTAGGCGCCGACCCGTACGGCGCGCTCGCCGATCATGCCGTCCTGCGGCGCGGTGATGCGGGTGTACGAGAGGTCGAAGCTGGCGATCTCCAGCGCGGCCTGCGCGCGTTTCAGGCCACCGTCGGCGGCATCGCGCTGGGCGGTGAGGATCTCCACCTGCTTGCGTTCCGCCGCCAGCACCGCCGTGGCGGTGTCCAGCCGCGCCGTGGCCTGATCGATGCGGGTGCGCGCCTGCTGCGCGTTCTGCACGGTGCCGGCCCCGACGCCGGCCAGGTGGCTGTAGCGGTTCAATTCTTGTTGGGCGAAGGCCATTTCCGCCTTGGCCGCCACCACCGAGGCCTGGGCCTGGGCGATGACCGACGCCTGGCGCTCCAGGGTGGCCTTGGCGTTCTGCAGTTGCGCACGGGCGACCTGGGTCTGCGCATCGGCGGCTTCGGCGGCGGCGCGCAGGTCGCGGTCGTCGATCAGCGCCAGCAATTGCCCGGCCTTGACCTGCTGGTTGTCCTCCACCAGCACTTGCTTGATGAACCCCGCCACCCGCGGCACCACCAGGGTGTAGTCGGCGGACACGTAGGCGTCGTTGGTGTTCTGCTGGGTGCGTTTGCCGAACAGGCCCGGCACCGCCAAGTGCAGCAGCACGCCGACGGCCAATGCGGTCGCCACGGCGACCGCGAGTTTTTGCTTTGCTTGAGTCGTCATAAAAACCTTCAGTTCCAGTCAGGTCGGCGCACGGGGCGGAAAGATCCGCGTCGGCAGCCAGAAAATCAGCAGGATCAGCGCCACCGCGACGCCGGCCATGCACAGGTAAAGATCCGAGGAGGTCAGCACCACCGCCTGCTCGTGCAGGCGGTGGGCGAGGCCGGCGCCGTCGGGTTCGGCCAGGGGCGAGTTGCCGAGGCGGTCCACCAGCATCGTCGAGTGGAAATGCAGCCGCGCGGTGGTCAGCGCCTCGATCACCCCGGTGGCGATCACCGCCGCCAGGCCTTTCACGGTGTTGAACCAGGCCGAGGCGAACGGTCCGTCCAGCGGCGTGATGCTGCCGGTGGAGAGCATCAGCAGCGGCAGCACCGCCATCGGCTGCCCGAAGATCTGCAGCCATTGCAGGACGTAGAAATCGTCACGGATCCACGCCGACGTCAGCTGCGAGCCGCCCAGGCACGACAGCGCCAGCATGCTCAGGCCAAGCCCCAGCACCCAGCGGCAATCGACCCAGCGCAGGTTGCACAGCGCCGCCACCAGCGGCAGCGCGATCAGTTGCGGCAACGCCGCCAGCAGCATGATCGGCGCGGTCTGCACCGGGCGGTAACCCTGCACCTGGGCCAGGTAGCTGGAAGGGATCAGGATCACCGCCAGCAGGATCACCAGCACCCCGGCCAAGGTCAGCAGGGCGAACGACAGGTTGCGGATGCCCAGCATCTGCAATTTGAAGAACGGGATCGGCTGCGACCACTCGTTGACCAGGAACGCCACCAGCAGCAGCGCACCGGCGCCGAGCAGGCCGCAGATCAGATCCGACTCGAACCAGTCCAGGCGATTGCCTTGCAGCAGCCCGATCACCAGCATGCAGATCGCCGGAAACCCCAGCAGCAGGCCCCTCCAGTTGAACGCCTTCAGGCGCTCCAGGCGCAGCGGATCCTGCGGCAAGCCGTAGGCCACGGCGGCCATGGCGATCAGGCACGGCACGATGATCTGCCAGAACGTCCACTGCCAGCCGACGTGCTCGGTCCACAGCCCGGCCAGCGGCGTGCCCAGGCCCGGGCCGAACGTGGCGGTCAACGCGTAGCCGGCCAGGCCGTAGAGCTTGACGCCGGGCGGCAAGAAACGCAGCGCCACGGTCATGAGCATCGGCGGCAACGCGCCGCCGGCCAGCCCTTGCAGGGTGCGCATCAGCAGCAGGCTTTCGTAGTTGGGGGCGAACGGGCAAAGCACACCGAGCAGGGTGAACACAGCGATGGCGCACAGGGTGAAACGCCGCAGCGAAAACGTCACCGAGCACCACGGCGCGAACGCCATCGCCGCCACCGAGGTCGCGGTGTAGCTGGCGACGAGCCAGGTGCCTTCGTCGTAGCCGATGCCCAGGGCGCCGCGGATGTCGGCCAGGGCGACCTTGGTCACCATTTCGTTGAGGCCCGACACCAGCACCGCCAGCAGCACACCGACCAGGCCGATGATGATCCGCGCTCCGAACACCGGCGCCGCAGCGGTCGCGGCCCCAGGGGCCGGCACCGTCAGGGATGTCATGAACGCACACTCCGGTTGATTGAATACCGGAGCATGGTAGTGGGGCTTAATGTTGACGAAAATTGACTTATCGGCAGCTTATAAGTGCATCTGACGCAACCGTTTTCGCTGTGGGCGCCAGCCTGCTGGCGATGGCGCCCCTACGGATCAGGTGCTCTCAGGGCCGCGCGGCACGCCAGGTCTCGTCGCAGCACGCCTTGAGGGTCTCGCGCAGCCAGCGGTGGGCCGGATCCTTGTCGAAGCGCGGGTGCCAGGCCTGGGTCAGCATCAGGGTCGGCAACGGGATCGGCAAGTCAAAGGGACGCAGCTTCAGCCCCAGCCGCCGCACGCTCAGCAAGGCTTCCCGGGGCACCGGCAGGATCAGGTCGGAGTCCGGCAAGGCGAACATCGCGGCGTGAAAGCTCGGGGCGATCACCGCCACCCGCCGCTCCAGCCCCAAGGCGTTGAGCGCCGTGTCGATGGGGCCGCGGGCGATGCCCCGGCGGGACATGCTGATGTGGGAGAACGCGGCGTAGCGCTCGGCGGTGATCTCGGCGTCGAACAACGGATGGTCTTCGCGCACCAGGCCGACGAAGTGGGTGGAGAACAGGTTCTGCACCTTCACCTCCGGCATCACCGGGCGGGTGTTGCTCACGCTCAGGTCGATCCGCCCTTCGCGCAGCGCCTCATCGTCGCCGTCGCCCTCGGGGACGAAGCGCAACTCGCAGTGCGGCGCCTGACGGTCGAGGGTATCGAACAGCTTGCCGCCATAGACGCCGACAAAAAAATCGTTGGCGCGGATGCTGAAGCGCCGGCGCAAGGTGCCCAGCTCCACGGTGTCCGCCGAGCGGAACAGCAGCGCGGCCCGCTCGACCACATCGCGCACCTGTTCGCGCAGCTCCAGCGCCTTGGGCGTGGGCACCAGGCCCCGGCCGGCACGCACCAGCACCGGGTCGCCGATGGCCTCGCGGATCCGCGTGAGGGTGCGGCTCATGGCCGCCGGGCTGAGGTTCATCCGCCGCGCCGCGCCGACCACGCTGCCTTCGTTGAGCAGGGCGTCGAGGGCGACCAGCAGGTTCATGTCCGGGAGTTGCATCGCAAGCACTCATGACCGATCAGGATTGATTCCGACGCAATGCTAGCAGACATGCTTCAGGATCGGCGGCGGTTGCACAGACGCCATCGCCGGCAGGCTGGCTCCCACAATGGATTTGCATCGGAGCAGAACCCTGTGGAAGCCAGCCTGCTGGCGATGAGGCCAGTCCGGGCACCCGGCACCTAGCGTTGCATTCCCCACTTCTTCACGGTCACCCGCTCCAGCGTATCGAACACCAGGTTCTCCACCAGCAACCCGATCAGGATCACCACCGCAAGCCCGGCGAACACCTTGTCGGTGTACAGCTCGTTGCGGTTCTGGAAGATGTACCAGCCCAGGCCGCCCTTGCCGCTGGTGGCGCCGAACACCAGCTCAGCGGCGATCAAGGTGCGCCAGGCGAACGCCCAGCCGATCTTCAGGCCGGCGAGGATCGACGGCAGCGCCGCCGGAATCAGGATGGACAGCACAAAACGCATGCCCTTCAGACCGTAGTTGCGCCCGGCCATGCGCAGGGTTTCCGACACGCCAAGGAAACCGGCATAGGTGTTCAGCGCCAGCGCCCACAGCACCGAATGCACCAGCACGAAGATCAGGCTGTTCTGGCCCAGGCCGAACCACAGCAACGCCAGCGGCAGCAGAGCGATGGCCGGCAGCGGGTTGAACATCGAGGTCAGCGTGCTCAACAGGTCGCGCCCCAGTTGGGTCGAGACCGCCAGGGTGGTCAGGGCGAACGCCAGCACGATGCCGATCAGGTAACCCTTGAGCAACACCAGCAGGGAGATCCACACCTTGCCCGGCAGCTCGCCGCTGAGCAGGCCGTCGTACAGGGCGTGGGCGGTCTGCAGGAAACTCGGCAGCAGCAGATCGTTGTTCTGCACCCGGGCGACTGCCTCCCAAAGCACCGCCAGCACCAGCAGGATGATGCTCTTGCGCAGCCAACCCTGCTGCCACAACCGCTGGCCGAGCGCCAGTTCGCGCTCGACCGGCACACGGGTCAGCGGCTCCAGCACCGTTTCGAACTCATGACGCGAAGAAGATGAAGGGTTCATCGGGCAATGCTCCTGGCCGCTCAATAGGCGATGCGGATGTCGGTGAAGTCCAAGACCTGCGCGGTCTCCGGCGACTGGCCTTCGTCGAACAGCAGACGGTGGATGCGCCGCGCCGACTCCTGGAACGCGATGCCGCCCAGACTGTGCAGATCGTACTGATGGCTGTGCACCTCGGCCCGCACCCTGCCCGGATGCGGCGACAGCAGCAGGATGCGGTTGCCGACCACCAGCGCCTCCTCGATGGAGTGGGTGACGAACAGCAGCGTGAAGCGCACCTCTTCCCAGAGCCGCAACAGCTCTTCCTGCATCTTGCGCCGGGTCAGCGCATCCAGCGCGGCGAAGGGCTCGTCCATCAGCAGGATCTTCGGCTGCATCGCCAGCGCCCGGGCAATCGCCACCCGCGCCTTCATGCCGCCGGACAGGGTGTGCGGATAGGCATCGGCGAACGCCGCCAGGCCGACCTTCTCCAGGTAATGCAGGGCGCGCTCTTGCGCTTCCCTTTTCTTCAGCGTGCGTGAGGCCAGCAGCGGGAACATTACGTTCTGCTTCACGGTTTTCCACGGCGGCAGCTGATCGAATTCCTGGAACACCACGATCCGGTCCGGCCCCGGCGCCTCCACGCGCCGGCCTTGCAGGCGGATCTCGCCTTCGCGCGGCGCAATGAACCCGGCCACCGCCTTGAGCAGCGTGGACTTGCCGCAGCCGGAGGGGCCGAGCAGGACAAAGCGATCCGCCGGATCGACCTCGAAACTGACCTGGTGGGTGGCCCGCACCACCCGTTGCGGCGTGCGGTATTCGAGGCTGACCTGATCGACCGCCAGCAGCGCTTCAGTGCCGGCGGCGCGGTTGCTGGCCGTGTGGCCTTGCAAAGGGGCGTTCATGGCGGTCAGCTCCCCTGCAGTGGCTTGGCGTCCTGGAAGAAGTAATCCTTCCACGAGTCCGGCTTGTTCTTGATCGCGCCGACACGGTAGAGGAATTCGGCCAACGGGTAGGTATTCTTCGGCGTGACGCTGAACTCGAACTGCGGGTTGTCGATGATCTTCAGCAGCGCGGCGCGGTCGATCTTGGCCTTGGTCACGCGCAGGTAAGTATCCGCCGCCGCGCCCTTGTCGTTCTGGGCGAACTGCGCCGCTTCGGTCAAGGCTTCGACGAAGGCCTTGTAGGTCTTCGGGTTGTCGTTGCGGAATTTCTCGGTGGCGAACAGCACGGTCGGCGAGTTCGGGCCGAGCACGTCATAGGAATTGAGCACGACGTGGACGTTGGGGTTCTCCAGGGCCTGATCCTGGAACGGCGGATTGGAGAAATGCCCGGTCAGCTCGGTGCCGCCGGCGATCAGCGCAGCGGTGGCGTCCGGGTGCGGAACGGCGATGGTGTACTTGTCGAGGCGGTTGAATTCCTTGTCGCCCCACTGCTTGGCCGCTGCGTACTGCAAGAACCGCGACTGCACCGAGACCCCGACCGCCGGCACCGCGATGCGGTCCTTTTCGGTGAAGTCGGCGATGGTCTTGACCTTGGGATTGTTGCTCACGAGGTAATACGGGAAGTTGCCCAACGAAGCCACGGCCTTGACGTTCTGCTTGCCGTGGGTGCGGTCCCAGATGGTCAGCAGCGGGCCGACGCCGGCGCCGGCTATGTCGATGGAGCCGGACAGCAACGCGTCGTTGACCGCCGCGCCGCCGGACAGCTGTGTCCAGTCGACCTTGATGTCGATCCCCTCCTGCTTGCCGTACTTCTCGATCAAGCCCTGATCGCGCACGACGTTGAGCAACAGGTAGACGATGCCGAACTGTTCGGCGATGCGGATCTCACCTTCGGCATGGGCCACGGACGGCGCCGCCAGGCTGCCGGCGATCAGGCTGAAACCCAAGCCGATGGCGGCGGCCAGCGGCGCGAATGGAAGACGTTTGGACATGATCGGTTCTCCGGCAATTCAGAAAGGCGCGTCGCCCTGGATGGTGGTGCGGTAGAGCTTGCGGCGCAGGTGCGCGGGGCAGCCGGCGGCCAGGTGGATCAGCGAGCGGTTGTCCCAGAACACCAGGTCGTGGGGCTGCCAGCGGTGGCGGTAGATGTTCTGCGCCAGGACGCTGTGGGCGTAGAGCTCGGCCAGCAGCTGTCGGCTCTCATCCTCCGGCAGGCCGACGATGCGGGTGGTGAAGCCTTCGCTGACGAACAACGCCTTGCGGCCGTTTTCCGGGTGAGTGCGCACCACCGGGTGCACCACTTCCGCGACCTGGGCCAGTTGCTCCGGGGTCAGGGTCGGGCGCCAGTTGCCTTCGAATTTGGTCTCGCTGTAGCGGGCGGTGTAGGAATGCGCCGCCGAACGGCCCTCAACCGCGTTGCGCAGCGCTTGCGGCAGGCTGTCCCAGGCTTTGTGCATGTCGGCGAACAAGGTGTCGCCGCCTTCGGACGGCAGTTCCTGGGCGTGCAGCATCGAACCCAGGCTCGGCAGTTCTTTGTAGGAGAGGTCGGAGTGCCAGAACTTGCCGGCATCGCCCAGGCCGACGTTCTGGCCGTTCTCGACGATGTTGGAGACGATGAGGATTTCCGGGTGACCGGCCAACAGGAACTGCTTGAGCACATGGATCTGCAGCACGCCGAAGCGGCGGCTGAAGTCGATCTGTTGCTGCGGGGTGATGCGCTGCTCGCGGAACACCACCACGTGGTGATCGAGGTGGGCGCGGTGAATGCGGGCGAAGTCTTGATCGCTGACCGGACGGGCCAGGTCCAGGCCGATGATTTCGGCGCCGACGGCGCCTGCGAACGGGCGGACTTCAAAGGGTTGCGGCGCGATGCCGGGTGAGGCGGTGGCGGCGGACATAAATCACTCCCACATACGGCACGCTCAAGGGCGCGCGCGTCGATCAAGAAACTCACGCTGGATTGCGTGTTCGTTCGTGTCGTGCGGCGCGCCGATTGGTCGGCAGGTACGCAGGGGTTTGACTTTATAGGTATAAAAATTGAAATTTAAATACCGTTAATGAATAACGATATGGCGATTGGGGACAGCGGCGGTTCTTGTCACAGACCCACCGAATGCGGTGCCTGGACAGACGCTTTCGCGAGCAGGCTCGCTCCTACAAGGGATGTGGCCGGACACCACGCCAATGTGGGAGCCAGCCTGCTGGCGATAAGGATTGTGGCGCAGCGCTGCGTCGGCCGGACGGACGCCTTCGCGGGCAGGCTCGCTTCCACAGGGGATCGGCGTCGGGCGCTGCCCCTGTGGCAATGGCCTACCGCTCGTGCAAGGCCTCGGCCCGCGCGCGGATGATCGGCTTGAGCAGGTAGCTCAGCACGGTCTTCTTGCCGGTGATGATGTCCACCGACGCCACCATCCCCGGAATGATCAGCAGCGGCTTCTCGTCGGTGCCGAGGTGGCTGCGCTCGGTGCGCAGCTTGATCACGTAGTAGGTGGTTTTCTTGTCTTCGTCGGTGATGGTGTCCGCGCCGATCTGCTCCAGCTTGGCCTTCAGGCCGCCGTAGATGGTGTAGTCGTAGGCGGTGAACTTCACGGTCGCATCCTGCCCCGGATGCAGGAAGGCGATGTCCTGCGGACGGATCTTGGCTTCCACCAGCAGGGTGTCGTCCAGCGGCACGATCTCCACCAGGTCGCTGCCCGGCTGGATCACGCCGCCGATGGTGTTGACCAGCATCTTGTTGACGATGCCCCGCACCGGCGAAGTGACCAGCGTGCGGCTGACCCGGTCCTCCAGCGCCTTGCCGGTAGCCTGGGCCTTGTTCAGGTCGGTGCGCGCCTCGTTGAGCTGGGTCAGCGCCTCGCTGCGGAACTTGCCGCGGGTCTCGTCGATCTTGCGCTGCACTTCCTTGATCGCCGATTCGGCCCGCGGAATCGCCAGCGTGGTGGCGTCGAGCTGGCCGCGGGTCTCCACTTCGGCGCGCTTGAGCCGCAGCACTTCGACCGGCGACACCGCGCCCTGGGCCACCAGCGGCTCGGACATGTTGATTTCCTGGCGTTGCAGGCCCAGCTGCTGACGGTACTGCGCCTGCTTGGAGGTGAACTCGCGCAGCTCTTGCTGGCGCTGGATCAGCTGTTCCTGCAACCCGCCGATCTCGTCATGCAACTGCTGACGGCGGCTCAGGTACAGCGACTCTTCGCTTTTCGCCTGGCCCGGCACGGCCTTGAGCACGTCCTCGGGGAAGTTCAGCGGACGGTCCTCGACCTCCGCGCTCAGGCGCTCGACCCGCAGCAGCATCGACAGCCGGTCGGCCTCGGTCTCGCCGACGTTGGAGGCGAACCGCGTGTCGTCCAGGCGGATCAGCGGCGCGCCGGCCTCGACGATCTGGCCTTCCTTGACGAACAGCTCGGAGACGATCCCGCCCTCGAGGTTCTGGATCTTCTGGATCTTCGACGACGGAATCGCCTTACCGTCGCCCTTGGTCACTTCGTCGATGACCGCGAAGTTGGCCCACAGCAGCAGGAACAGGAAGAAGCCGATGATCGCCCAGATCGTCAGGCGCACCACCCTCGGCGCGTCCTCGATGAGCGCTTTGTTGACCTCCGGCAGCGGCTGGCCCTGCAACGACGCGGAGCCTTTGAAGTAGCGGCGGATCGATTCCTTGACACCCGACTTAAGCAACACTGATCTGCCCCTTCTTCAACGCTTCCATCACCGCGGCCTTCGGGCCGTCGGCGAGAATCTGGCCACGGTCGACCACCAGCAGGCGATCCACCAGCGACAGCAGCGACGCCCGGTGCGTCACCAGCACCACGGTCTTGTTTTCGATCACCGCCGCCAGACGTTGCTTGAGGCGCTCCTCGCCGGTGTTGTCCATGGCGCTGGTGGGCTCGTCGAGCAGCAGGATGGGCGGGTCGAGCAGCAGCGCACGGGCCAGGGCCACGTTCTGGCGCTGGCCGCCGGACAGGTTCTGCCCGCGCTCGCCGACCTGCAGTTCGTAGCCTTTGGGGTGCAATCTGGCGAACTCATGGACGCCGGCCAGCTCGGCCGCCTGCAGCACCAGCTCGTCCTCGACGTAGCGGGCGCCGGAAATCAGGTTGTCGCGCAGAGTGCCGGCCAGCAGCTGGATGTCCTGGGGCACATAGCCGATGTTGTAGCGCAGCTCGCTGACGTCGATCTGGCGGATGTCCACGCCGTCCACCAGCAGGGCGCCGTCGTCCGGCTGGTACAGGCCCACCAGCAGCTTGGCCAGCGAGCTCTTGCCCGAACCGCTGCGGCCGATGATGCCGATCTTCTCGCCGGGACGGACCACCAGGTTGATGCCCTTGAGCGCCGGGTTCTGCTGCTCCGGGTAGGTGAAGTTGAGCTGGCGGCACTCGATGGCGCCCTGCAGCACCTTGCGGCTCAGCGGGCGCTCTTCGAAATTGCGCTCCTGGGGCAGCTCCATCATCTGGTCGACCGAGGTCATGGTCACCCGCGCCTGCTGGTAGCGGGTCAGCAGGCCCGACAGCGACGCCAGCGGGCTGAGCGCCCGGCCGCTGAGCATGTAGCAGGCGATGAGGCCGCCCATGCTCAGGTTGCCGGCGATGATCTGGTACACGCCGAAGACGATCATGACCACGCCCGCCAACTGCTGGATCAGCAGGGTGATGTTCATCGCCAGGCCGGACAGCATCTTCACCCGCAGCTCGAGGCGGCTGAGGGTGCCGATGGTCTGCTCCCACTGGTACTGGCGCTCGCTCTCGGCGTTGTTGACCTTCACCGCGTCGAGGCCGGCGAGGGTCTCGATCAGGCTCGACTGGCGCTCGGCGCCCAGCGCCATGGTGCGCTCCATGGTCGCCACCAGCGGTTTCTGCAGGGCGTAGCCGATGGCCAGGGCGATCGGGAAAGCCAGCACCGGAATCCACACCAGGTGCCCGCCCAGGATGGCGATCACGATGAAGATCAGGATCGTGAACGGCAGGTCGATCACGCTGGTCAGGGTCAGCGAGGCGAGGAAGTCGCGCAGGCTCTGGAACTCATGGATGTTCTGGGCGAAGCTGCCGACCCGCGCCGGCCGGTACTTCATGGCCATGCCAACGATCCGCTCGAACAGCGTGGCGGAGATGATCAGGTCGGTTTTCTTGCCGGCCAGATCCAGGCACAGGCTGCGCAGGCTCTTGAGGATCAGGTCGAAGAGGTAGGCCCCCGTGATGCCCAGCGCGAGCACCCACAGGGTCGCCTCGGCCTGGTTCGGCACCACGCGGTCGTAGACGTTCATCACGAACAGCGGCGCGGCCATCGCGATGATGTTGATCAGCAGGCTGGCGGCGATGGCGTCGGCGTACAGCCAGCGCGAGCGCTTGAGGGTGTCGCGGAACCACGAGCGCGCCCGGGGGATCAGCGTGCCGTGGTTGACGTCGAACTTGTGCTGGGGCTGGGCGAAGAAGACCTTGCCGGTGTAGTCGTCGGCCAGCAGGTCGCGGCCCACCAGGGATTCGCCGCCGTCGCTTTCGCTGAGCAGCACCCGGGCCTGGCCGTCGTCCTGCCAGCCGAGCAGGACGGCGCTGCGGCCGTCCTTGAGCAGCAGCAGCGCCGGCATGGCGATGGCCGGGATCTCTTCCAGCTTGCGTTGCAGCACCCGCCCCTGCAGGCCGGTGCGGGCCGCCGCACGGGGCAGCAGCTCGACGCTCAGGCGCTGCTTGGGCAGCGGCAGGCCGGTGGTGAGCATCGCCGCGCTGGCGGGCTTCTGGTGCAGCATGCACAGGGCGAGCAGACCGTCCAGCAGCGGGTCGTCGTGCATCGCGCGTGGATCATGGCTGAGTTGAACTCGACTGACTTCTGATTCCACGCTCGACACTCTTTAACGATTGAAAGGGGACAACTCAATTCATCCCGGGCAGTTGGACCTTGGGCTTCACGTCGTTCTGCACGACGGACGCCATCGGTGCGACCACTCCCTGGCTCTTGAGCAACTCGCCCATGGTCGCCTTGATTCGGTATTGAGTAAATAACTGAATGTTCTTGATCTCGGCCAGACGGCGCGAAGCGGTGAACAATTCGTTCTCGCTGTCGAGCAGATCCAGCAGGGTCCGCTCGCCGAGGCTGAACTGGCGCTGGTAGGCGGTGCGCACGGCGGTGCTGTGATCGACGTACTGCTGGGCGATCGGCACTTGGGCGTTGGCGTTGTTCAGGGCGTTCCAGGCCAGGCCCAGTTCTTCGTTCAGTTGGCGCAGGGCGTTGTTGCGGATGTCCAGCGCCTGGTTCGACAGGTAGGCCTTGGATTCCAGGTCGGCCTTGTTGCTGCCGCCCGAATAGAGGTTGAAGCGCATGCGCAGCATGGCCTGCCATTCGTTGTTGTGGCCGTTCTGGCCGTCGAGGTCGTTGTCGGCGGTGCGGCCCAGCTCGGCGTCGAAGCGCGGGTAGAAGGTCGACTTGGCGGTTTCGTACTGCTTCTCGGCCGCGGCGATGTCGGACTCGGCCGACCGCAGGATCGGGCTGTTCTCCAGCATCTGCGCGCGGGCTTCGTTCAGGTTGGCCGGCAGCATCGCCATGAACGGCGCCGGGCGCTCCAACTGGTCGGGCATCTGGCCGACGGCGCTGAGGTAGTTGGTCTCGGCGTCGGCGAGGTTGGTCTGCTCGGTGATCAGGTTGTTGCGCGCCTGGGCCATCCGCGCCTCGGCCTGGTCGAGGTCGGCGCCGCTGCCGACGCCGCGCTGGGTGCGCAGTTGGATCTGGTCGTAGATGCGCTGGTGGCTCTTGAGGTTTTCCTCGGCCAGGCGCACGAACTCGCGGCGGGTCAGCACGTCCAGGTACACCTGGGCCACGGTCAGCGCGGTGCGCTCGGAAGTGCCGAGCAAGGCATAGGCGCGGGAGTTGACGGTGGCTTGTTGACGCCCGACTTCGCTGGACGTCGCAAAACCGTCGAAGACCATTTGCGACAGACGCAAACTTGACTCGCTGCGGTTAAGGGTCTCCCAGTGGTTGCCGCCGCCGTTGGCGCGGGTGGTGACGCTGTCGGTGCCTTCGCGGCCGTAACCGCCGAGCAGATCGACCTTGGGCAGGTATCCACCTTTTGCCGCCTTTAATTGATAATCCGCAGCCAATCGACTATTGACCCCTGCCTGGATCTCCGGATGGACATCCAGCGCCTGCTGCATGGCTTGCGGCAGGGTTTGCGCTTGTGCGAAAGAGGCGGCGAGGGCGAAGGGTAAAGCCTTGAACAGGTGCGAACGCATGGTGAGTGTTTCCCAGGACTTCTTGTCTTGAATCACAGCAAAAGGGGGTGCTGCGTCGGAAGATGGCAACCGTGATGACCGTATGTCGGAAAGTTGAAAACCGGAACTGGGTCACACGCTGACGGACGGGTCGCCGCATAAATATCAATGTGACATTACCGGGGCGATTGTTTAGGATGGCTCCCAGAAGGTCAATAGTTTGGCATAAAGTTAATAGCGAAAGAATCTAGCCAAAATATTGACATAGATCAGCGTCAAACATGTTTCACCACATTTATTTGAAAGTACGTCCAGACTGAATCGGCTAAGAACCATCAGGTCTATGGAAGTCAACTGAACGTGACACCCGGAGAGTCTTCAATGAGCAGTGTTGTTGCCATCGTCAAAAGCATTGTCGGTCAGGTATTCGTGGTGTCGCCGGAAGGCGTGCGCCGCGTGCTCGTTGAAGGCGACCGGCTGTTCGCCGGCGATCAGGTCGACACCGGCGTCGCCGGCGCGGTGTCCCTGGAGCTGGCCGACGGCCGCACTCTCGACCTGGGCCGCGACACGCAGTGGAGCGCCAACGCTCCGGACTCCAGCACCGACCTGGCCGAGGCCACCGCGCAAGCGGCGCCTTCCGTTGAAGAGCTGCAGCAGGCCATCGCCGCCGGCGCCGACCCGACCACCGCCCTTGAAGCCACCGCCGCAGGCCCGAGCGCCGCAGGCTCGGGCGGCGCGGCCGGCGGCGGCCACAGCTTCGTGATGCTCGATGCGACCGCAGGTCGCGTCGATCCGACCATCGGCTTCCCGACCGCCGGCATCGGCGGCGCCGGCCAGGCCGCCCAGAACACCACCGGCGGGCAAACCACCGACACCACCACCAACGCGCTGCGCGACTCGACCCTGACCCTCAGCGCCACGCCGACCATCACCGAAGCCGGCGGCGTGCTGGTGTACACCGCGACCGTGACCCAGGCACCGTTGACCGACCTGACCGTCACCCTGTCCAACGGTTCGGTGATCGTGATCCCGGCCGGCTCCACCACCGGCTCCGTCAACGTGCCGCTGGCCCCGAACGACACCGTCTACAACGACCCGAAACAGATCGACGTGACCGTCACCGGCACCACCGGCGGCAACGGCATCACCGTGACCACGCCGACCACCCCGGCCACCACCCAGGTCACCGACACCATCGACACCACCACCGTCACCCTGACGGCCGGGCCGAGCGTCACCGAAGGCGGGCAGATCACCTACACCGCCACCCTGACCAACCCGGCGCAGACACCGGTGACCGTCACGCTGTCCAACGGCTCGACCATCACCATCGGCGCCGGCCAGACCACCGGCAGCGTCAACGTGCCGACCGCGCCGAACGACGTCTACAACAACGGCAGCACCGTCACCACCACCATCACCGGCGCCAGCGGCGGCAACTTCGAGAACCTGGTGCCGAACCCGGCGCCGGCCGTGACCACCATCGTCGACTCCAAGGACACCACCGGCCTGACGCTGACCGCCACCGGCAGCGTCACCGAAGGCGGCCAGATCACCTACACCGCCACCCTGACCAACCCGGCGCAGACGCCGGTGACCGTCACCCTGTCCAACGGCGCGACCATCACCATCGAAGCCGGCAAGACCAGCGGCACCGTCAACGTGCCGACCGCGCCGAACGACGTCTACAACAACGGCGGCACCGTCAGCACCACCATCACCGGCGCCACCGGCGGCAACTTCGAGAACCTGGTGCCGAGCACCACGCCGGCGACCACCACCGTCACCGACTCGATCGACAACACCGGCCTGAGCCTGTCGGCCACCGGCTCGGTCGCCGAGGGCGGCCAGATCACCTACACCGCGACCCTGACCAACGCGGCCCAGACGCCTGTCACCGTGACCCTGTCGAACGGCGCCGTCATCACGATCGAAGCCGGCAAGACCACCGGAACCGTGACCGTCCCAGCCCCGGCCGACGACGTCTACAAGGACGCCGGCAAGGTCGAGGTCACCATCAAGGACGCGTCCGGCGGCAATTTCGAGAACCTGGTGCCGAGCACCGTTCCGGCGGTCACTGAGGTCACCGATACTGTCGATACCACCACCGTGAAGCTGACCGCCACCGAGTCGGCAGCTGAGGGCGGCACCGTCACCTACACCGCCACCGTGGGCGCACCCGTGACCGGTTCGCCGGTGACCGTGACCCTGGCGAACGGCCAATCGATCACCATCGAGGTCGGCAAGACCACCGGCACCGTCACCACCACCGCGCCGAACGACGCGTTGGCCGGCAATGCGCCGCTGACCAACTCGATCACCAACGTTTCCGGCGGCAACTACGAGAACCTGGTGGCCGACAAGACGCCGGTTTCGACCACCGTCACCGACACCGTCGACACCACCGACCTGACGCTCAGCGCCACCGGCACCGTGGCCGAAGGCGGTTCGATCGTCTACACCGCAACCCTGACCAATCCGGCCGGCACTCCGGTGACCGTGACCCTGTCCAACGGCGCGACCATCACCATTGAGGCCGGCAAGACGTCCGGCACCGTGACCGTCCCCGCGCCTGCCGACGACGTCTACAAGGACGCCGGCAAGGTCGAGGTGACCATCAAGGATGCGTCCGGCGGCAACTTCGAGAACCTGGTGCCGAGCACCACACCGGCCGTGACCGAAGTCACCGACACCATCGACACGTCGACCGTGAAACTGACGGCGGACACTTCGGTGGCCGAGGGCGGAACTGTCACTTATACCGCTACCGTCGGTGCGCCAGTGACCGGCTCACCTGTCACCGTGACCCTGGCGAACGGCCAATCGATCACCATCGAAGTGGGCAAGACCACCGGCACCGTCACCACCACCGCGCCGAACGACGCCCTGGCCGGCAATGCGCCGCTGACCAACTCCATCACCGGCGTGTCCGGCGGCAACTACGAGAACCTGGTGGCCGACAAGACCCCGGTCAGCACCACCGTGACCGACACCGTCGACACCACTGACCTGACGCTCAGCGCCACCGGCACCGTGGCCGAAGGCGGTTCGATCGTCTACACCGCGACCCTGACCAATCCGGCCGGCACTCCGGTCACCGTGACGTTGAGCAACGGCGCGACCATCACCATCGAGGCCGGCAAGACGTCCGGCACCGTGACCGTCCCCGCGCCTGCCGACGACGTCTACAAGGACGCCGGCAAGGTCGAGGTGACCATCAAGGATGCGTCCGGCGGCAACTTCGAGAACCTGGTGCCGAGCACCACACCGGCCGTGACAGACGTCACCGACACTGTCGATACCACCACCGTCAAATTGACCGCCACCGAATCGGCGGCTGAAGGCGGCACCGTCACCTACACCGCCACCGTGGGCGCTCCAGTGACCGGTTCGCCGGTCACCGTGACCCTGGCCAACGGCCAATCGATCACCATCGAAGTCGGCAAGACCACCGGCACCGTGACCACCACCGCACCGAACGACGCGTTGAACGGCCACGCTCCGTTGACCAACGCAATCACCGACGTATCCGGCGGCAACTACGAAAACCTGGTCGCCGACAAGACGCCGGTTTCGACTACCGTCACCGATACCGTGGACACCACCAACCTGACGCTGAGCGCAACGGGCACCGTGGCTGAAGGCGGTTCGATCGTGTACACCGCGACCCTGACCAATCCGGCCGGCACCCCGGTGACCGTGACCCTGAGCAACGGCGCCACCATCACCATCGAAGCCGGCAAAACTTCCGGCACCGTGACCGTCCCTGCGCCGGCCGACGACGTCTACAAGGACGCCGGCAAAGTCGAAGTGACCATCAAGGACGCCACCGGCGGCAACTTCGAGAACCTGGTGCCGAGCACCACGCCGGCCGTGACCGACGTCACCGACACCATCGATACTTCGACCGTGAAACTGACGGCGGACACTTCGGTGGCCGAGGGCGGCACCGTCACCTATACCGCGACAGTAGGCGCTCCTGTAACCGGTTCGCCGGTCACCGTGACCCTGTCCAACGGCCAGACCATCACGATCGAAGTCGGCAAGACCACCGGCACCGTGACCATCACTGCGCCTAACGACGCGCTCAACGGACACGCGCCGCTGACCAACGCGATCACCGACGTGTCCGGCGGCAACTACGAGAACCTGGTCGCCGACAAGACGCCGGTATCGACCACCGTCACCGACACTGTGGACACCACGAATCTGTCCCTGAGCGCCACCAATTCGGTCGCCGAGGGCGGTTCGATCACCTACACCGCGACCCTGACCAACGCGGCGGGCACCCCGGTGACCGTGACCCTGAGCAACGGCGCGACCATCACGATTGAAGCGGGCAAGACGTCCGGCACCGTGACCGTCCCTGCGCCGGCCGATGACGTCTACAAGGATGCCGGCACCGTTCAGGCGACGATCACCCACGCCACCGGCGGCAATTTCGAGAACCTGGTGCCGAGCACTACGCCGGCCGTGACCCAAGTGACCGACACCATCGACACCACGACGGTGAAACTCACGGCGACCGAATCGGCAGCCGAGGGCGGCACGGTCACCTACACCGCCACCGTGGGTGCGCCAGTGACTGGCTCGCCAGTCACCGTGACCCTGTCCAACGGACAGTCGATCACCATCGAGGTCGGCAAGACCACCGGCACCGTGACCACCACTGCGCCGAATGACGCGCTCAACGGACACGCGCCGCTGACCAACGCGATCACCGACGTGTCCGGCGGCAACTACGAGAACCTCGTGGCCGACAAGACGCCGGTTTCGACCACCGTCACCGACACCGTGGACACCACGAATCTGTCCTTGAGCGCCACCAACTCGGTCGCCGAGGGCGGTTCGATCATCTATACCGCGACCTTGACCAATGCGGCGGGCACCCCGGTGACCGTGACCCTGAGCAACGGCGCCACCATCACCATCGAAGCCGGCAAAACCACCGGCACCGTGACCGTCCCAGCCCCGGCCGACGACGTCTACAAGGACGCCGGCACCGTCCAGGCCACGATCACCAACGCCACCGGCGGCAACTTCGAGAACCTGGTGACCAGCAACACGCCAGCGGTGACCAGCGTCACCGACACCATCGACACCACCACGGTCAAACTGACCGCGACCGGCACGGCAGCGGAAGGCGGCACCGTCACCTATACCGCCACCGTCGGCGCTCCAGTGACCGGCTCGCCGGTCACCGTGACCCTGGCGAACGGCCAATCGATCACCATCGAAGTCGGCAAGACCACCGGCACCGTGACCACCACCGCTCCGAACGACGCGCTCAACGGCCACACGCCGCTGACCAACTCGATCACCAACGTGAGCGGCGGCAACTACGAGAACCTCGTAGCCGACAAGACCCCGGTCAGCACCACCGTGACCGACACCGTCGACACCACCAACCTGACGCTGAGCGCGACCGGAACCGTGGCCGAGGGCGGTTCTATCGTCTACACCGCGACCTTGACCAACGCCGCCGGCACCCCAGTGACCGTGACGTTGAGCAACGGTGCCACCATCACGATTGAAGCGGGCAAGACGTCCGGCACCGTGACCGTTCCTGCGCCAGCCGATGACGTCTACAAAGATGCCGGCACCGTTCAGGCGACGATCACCAACGCCACCGGCGGCAACTTCGAGAACCTGGTGACCAGCAACACCCCAGCGGTTACCAGCGTCACCGACACCATCGACACCACGACAGTGAAACTGACCGCGACCGGCACGGCAGCGGAAGGCGGAACGGTGACTTACACCGCTACCGTCGGCGCGCCAGTGACCGGCTCCCCGGTGACCGTGACCCTGTCCAACGGCCAGTCGATCACCATCGAAGTCGGCAAGACCACCGGCACCGTGACCACCACCGCGCCGAACGACGTATTGAACGGCCACGCGCCGCTCACCAACGCGATCACCGACGTCAGCGGCGGCAACTACGAGAACCTGGTTGCAGACAAGACGCCGGTTTCGACCACCGTCACCGACACCGTGGACACCACGAATCTGTCCCTGAGCGCCACCAACTCGGTCGCCGAGGGCGGTTCGATCGTGTACACCGCGACCCTGACCAACGCGGCGGGCACCCCGGTGACCGTGACGTTGAGCAACGGCGCCACCATCACCATCGAAGCCGGCAAAACCACCGGCACCGTGACCGTTCCTGCCCCGGCCGACGACGTCTACAAAGACGCTGGCACCGTTCAGGCGACGATCACCAACGCCACCGGCGGAAACTTCGAAAACCTGGTGACCAGCAACACACCAGCGGTGACCAGCGTCACGGACACCATCGACACCACCACCGTGAAACTCACGGCCACCGGCACCGCGGCCGAAGGCGGCACCGTCACCTACACCGCGACCGTCGGTGCACCGGTCACCGGTTCGCCTGTCACCGTGACCCTGGCGAACGGCCAGTCGATCACCATCGAAGTGGGCAAGACCACCGGCACCGTGACCACCACCGCGCCTAACGATGCGCTCAACGGCCATGCACCGCTGACCAACGCAATCACCAACGTCAGCGGCGGCAATTACGAGAACCTGGTGGCCGACAAGACGCCGGTCAGCACCACCGTGACCGACACCGTGGACACCACCAACCTGACGCTCAGCGCGACGGGCACCGTGGCCGAGGGTGGATCTATCGTCTATACCGCCACCCTGACCAACGCTGCGGGCACCCCAGTGACCGTGACGTTGAGCAACGGCGCCACCATCACCATCGAAGCCGGCAAAACCACCGGCACGGTGACCGTTCCTGCTCCAGCTGACGACGTGTACAAAGACGCCGGCACCGTCCAGGCGACGATCACCAACGCCACCGGCGGCAACTTCGAGAATCTGGTGACCAGCAACACGCCAGCGGTGACCAGTGTCACCGACACCATCGACACCACGACGGTGAAACTGACTGCGACCGGCACGGCAGCGGAAGGCGGCACCGTCACCTACACCGCCACCGTCGGCGCACCGGTCACCGGTTCGCCTGTCACCGTGACCCTGGCGAACGGCCAGTCGATCACCATCGAAGTGGGCAAGACCACAGGCACCGTGACCACCACCGCGCCTAACGACGCCCTCAACGGCCATGCACCGCTGACCAACGCAATCACCAACGTCAGCGGCGGCAATTACGAGAACCTGGTGGCCGACAAGACCCCGGTCAGCACCACCGTGACCGACACCGTCGACACCACCAACCTGTCCCTGAGCGCCACCAACTCGGTCGCCGAGGGCGGCTCGATCGTGTACACCGCCACCCTGACCAACGCCGCCGGCACCCCGGTGACCGTGACGTTGAGCAACGGTGCGACCATCACCATCGAAGCCGGAAAAACGACCGGCACCGTGACCGTTCCGGCGCCAGCCGACGACGTCTACAAAGACGCCGGCACCGTCCAGGCGACGATCACCAACGCCACCGGCGGTAACTTCGAGAACCTGGTGACCAGCAACACACCAGCGGTGACCAACGTCACCGACACCATCGACACCACCACGGTGAAACTCACCGCGACCGGCACCGCAGCGGAAGGCGGCACCGTCACCTACACCGCCACCGTGGGCGCGCCTGTGACGGGTTCTCCGGTCACCGTGACCCTGGCGAACGGCCAATCGATCACCATCGAAGTCGGCAAGACCACCGGCACCGTCACCACCACCGCTCCGAACGACGCGCTCAACGGCCACACGCCGCTGACCAACTCGATCACCAACGTGAGCGGCGGCAACTACGAGAACCTCGTAGCCGACAAGACGCCGGTATCGACCACCGTGACCGACATTGTCGACACCACCAACCTGTCCCTGAGCGCCACCAACTCGGTCGCCGAGGGCGGCTCGATCGTGTACACCGCGACCTTGACCAACGCGGCGGGCACCCCGGTGACCGTGACGTTGAGCAACGGCGCCACCATCACGATTGAGGCCGGCAAAACCACCGGCACCGTGACCGTTCCGGCGCCAGCCGATGACGTCTACAAAGACGCCGGCACCGTCCAGGCGACGATCACCAACGCCACCGGCGGCAACTTCGAAAACCTGGTGACCAGCAACACGCCGGCCGTGACCAACGTCACCGACACCATCGACAAGACCGAAGTCAGCATCAGCGGCAGCACCTCGGTGACCGAAGGCCAGACCGCCAGCTACACCGTCAGCCTGACCCACCCGGCGCAGACCGAAGTCACCCTGAAGATCGTCTACAGCGGCACCGCCGCCGACGGTTCGGACTTCACCGGCGTGTACACCGTGAAGATCCCGGCCGGCGCCAGCACGGCGACCTTCAACGTCGCGACCATCGACGACAAGATCACCGAAGGCACCGAGAACTTCGTGGTCAAGATCGACTCGGCCACCGGCGGCAACTTCGAGAACCTGGCGGTCAGCACCACCAACGGCAGCGTCAGCACGTCGATCATCGACAACGACGCACCGCCGGTCATCGACCTGGACGCCAACAACTCCAGCGGCGCCACCGGGGCCGACTACAAGGTGACGTTCACCGAGAACACCCCGGGCGCGGGCGTGCCGATCGCCGACACCGACATCAGCATCACCGACCCGGACAGCACCATGCTGACCGGCGCGACCATCGTGCTGACCAACCGTCAGCCGGGCGATGCGCTGAACCTGGGCAACAGCGTCAACGGCATCACCATCAACGCCAACAGCAAGGACGGCTCGATCACACTGACCCTGTCGGGCAACGCGACGCTGGCCGACTACATGCAGCAGATCAAGAACATCACCTTCACCAACGGCAGCGAAGACCCGAGCACCGTGCCGCGCATCATCACCGTGACGGTGACCGACGGCGGCAACTACTCCAACACCGCGACCACCACGGTCAACGTGGTGGCGGTCAACGATGCGCCGGTGGCGGCGCCGGTCAATGTCACCGGCACCGAAGACACCCCGCTGATCCTCGGCTGGTCGACCTTCGGCGTCAGCGACGTGGACAGCCCGGCCAGCAGCCTGGGCGTGAAGATCACCCAGCTGCCGGGCGAGGGCAAACTGCAGTACCTGGACGGCTCGACCTGGAAAGACGTCGCCACCAACCAGACCTTCAGCAAGGCCGACATCGACGCCGGCAAGCTGCGCTTCATGCCGGACGCCAACGAATCGGGCGTCAACGGCTACGGCGGCACCGGCATGGGCAACAACCAGGCCGACTACGCGCAAATCAAGTTCCAGCCCACCGACGGCCAACTGCTGGGCAACACCGGCACCGTCAAGATCGACATCACGCCGGTGGCGGATGCGCCGACCCTGGGCGTGGCCGACAACAGCGTGAAGTCCACCGGCCTGGTCAAGGAAGTCTGGAACGGCCTGTCGGGCCTGGGCACCAGCGGCAACGGCGCAGACCCGACCACGCTGAAGAACGTGATCGACGGCGCCGGCACGCCTAACTCCAGCGGCACCGTGGACAACGTGCAGTCCAACGGCAGCGTCACCGCCGGCACCGCGTCGAAGACCTCCGGCCTGATCTACCTCGAAGCCGGCAAGACCTACACCTTCACCGGCACCGGCGACGACAGCCTGCTGGTGACCATCGGCGGCAAGAGCGTGGCCTCGACCACGTGGGGCGCGGGCGGCAACCTCAACGGTTCGTTCACCCCGACCACCAGCGGCTACTACACCCTGGACATCTACCACCACAACCAGAGCGGCCCGGGCAGCTACGACGTCAACCTGTCGGTCAACGGCAGCGCGCCGATCGACCTGAGCAGCGCCGGCGTGCCGATCTACACCGGCGTGCAGGACCTGGTGAACGCCGGCGTGACCGTCTCCGACCTGCACGGCAGCAACGGCGAAGGCTACTACGACGGCTACAAGCTCAACACCGGCGCCGAAGGCACCACCGTGAAACTGTCGGCGATCACCACCGCGCTGACCGACACCGACGGCTCCGAGACCCTGAGCGTGAAGATCAGCGGCGCGCCGGTCGGCTCGGTGCTCAGCGACGGCGCAGGCCACAGCTT
The DNA here is from genome assembly GCF_002113595.1 of Pseudomonas sp. B3(2017). Lineage (NCBI taxonomy): Bacteria > Pseudomonadati > Pseudomonadota > Gammaproteobacteria > Pseudomonadales > Pseudomonadaceae > Pseudomonas > Pseudomonas sp. B3(2017). The sequence goes on along the minus strand of NZ_NEIU01000028.1, from coordinate 14,900 downwards.
CACCGTGACCGCCGCCAACGGCGAGGCCAACGTCACCGGCTGGAACCTGGGCAGCCTGACCGTGACCCCGCCGACCTACTACAACGGCCAGTTCAACCTGACCGTGACCTCGACCTCCACCGAGGCCGTGGGCGGCTCGGCCAGCACCACCGCGACCATTCCGGTGACTGTGGTGCCGGCGGTCTACAACGCGGTGGTCGCCACCTCCGGCGACGATACCTTCACCGGCACCGACGGCAACGACATCATGGTCGCCGACATCGGCGGCCTGACCGTGGTGCCGGGCACCAACTACAACATCGCGTTCATGGTCGACACCTCGGGCAGCATGAGCACCTCCTCGATCAACGCGGCCAAGGACTCGCTGACGTCGGTGTTCAACACCCTCAAGAACAGCCTGGGCAGCAACTCGGGCACGGTGAACATCTTCCTGGTGGACTTCGACACCCAGGTCAACAAGTCGGTGTCGGTGAACCTCAACGACCCGAACGCCCTGACCCAGCTCAAGGCCGTGCTGGACTCGATGTCGTCCGGCGGCGGCACCAACTACGAAGACGTGTTCAAGGCCACGGCCAACTTCTTCCAGAGCGCCGACGCGGTGGCCAACACCGGTGCGAAGAACCTCACCTACTTCATCACCGACGGCCAGCCGACCTACTACCAGAGCGGCGAGCAGACCAACCCGACGCTGTACGGCAACGTGAAGCTCGATGACGTGGTGAAGACCAGCAACTACAAGCTGGGCGACAGCTTCGCCACCTACATCGACAGCAGCCACTACCTGAGCATCAACAGCGCCGGCAGCGTGGTCCTGCAGACGCTGAAGAACGGCAACTGGAACTGGAGCAACCTGGGCACCATCCACGCCCAGGGCGACGGCACCTATGAGCTGTCGAACCTGGCAGGCAGCGGCAGCAGCACCTCGTCGGCCACCACCGACAACGCCAACAGCGCCTTCGCGCTGCTGGGCGGCCTGTCGAACGTGGAAGCCATCGGCATCAACAGCGGGGTCAGCCTCAACGACCTGAAGCCGTACGACTCGGACAAGACGCCGCAGACCAACATCGATCCGAAGGACCTGGCCAACTCGATCATCGGCCACACCGAAGCGACGATGCCGGGCAACGACACCGTCAGCGGCGGCGACGGCAACGACATCCTGTTCGGCGACCTGGTGAGCTTCAACGGCATCGCCGGCGAGGGCTACCAGGCCATGCAGGCCTTCGTGGCGCAGCAGACCGGGGTGGACGTCAGCAAGGTCACCACCAGCAACGTGCACCAGTACATCACCGAGCACTACCAGGCGTTCGATGTGTCCGGCGCCCACGACGGCAACGACACCCTGCTGGGCGGCGCCGGCAATGACATCCTGTTCGGCTCGGGCGGCAACGACCTGCTCGACGGCGGCAAGGGCAATGACATCCTGCTGGGCGGCACCGGCAACGACACGCTGATCGGCGGCCAGGGCAACGACATCCTGATCGGCGGATCCGGCGGCGACACCTTCGTCTGGAAGGCGGGCGACACCGGCAACGACGTGATCAAGGACTTCAAGGCCAGCGAAGGCGACCGCATCGACCTGCGCGATCTGCTGCAGGGCGAGAGCGGCAGCACCATCGACAACTTCCTGAAGATCACCACGGTCGACGGCGTGTCGTCGCTGCAGGTGAGCTCGGCCGGCAAGTTCAACTCCGGCGACGCGGCGGCGGCCACGCCGGACGTGACGATCAAGCTGGAGGGCAACAACTGGTCGAGCGCCAACATCCACAACCTGATCGCCGGCAGCGACCCGACCATCAAGATCGACCACAACAACAGCTGATGAACGGAAACGGCCGCCCCCTTCGGGGCGGCCGTCACGTTTGCCGCCAGCCTGGCCGTGACGATTTCATCGTCTGACCGCATACTCCCGTGCAGTTGGCTATGCTGCTGACAGCACGACGCCGGTTCATTTCCGAGGGACGCTCAATGTTTTACGTGCAACGCGATGCGCAGGGCCAGTTGATCCGCGTGGAGGCGGCAGCCTACGCCGAGGCCACGGGAACGCTGCCGGCCGACCATGTCGAAATCCAGGAATGGTTCGCCAACGCGGCGGTGGAAAAGAGCCTCAAGCAGCTCAAGCAGAGCGACCTGGAAATGATCCGGGTGCTCGACGACCTGATTCAGGTGCTGACCCAGAAGGGCGTGATCCGCGTCACCGACCTGCCGGAAGCGGCCCAGGCCAAACTGATGGATCGCTCCCAGGCCCGTGAGGCGCTGGGCGGCCTGAGCCAGTTGATCAATGAGGACGAGCCCGGCCTGATCTGACTTGGCCGTTCGTCTTGCGTTGGGTGGGAGCCAGCCTGCTGGCGACGGCGTCCTTCGGGACGCCGAATCCCTCCAGCCTCACTTCCAGGGCGCGGGCTCACCGAACAGCTGCCCCTGCACCCCGTACAGCCCCATCTCGCGAATCACCGACAGCTCCCCTTCGGTCTCCACCCGCTCGGCGATCAGCGGCAGGTCGATGCTGTGGGCGGCCCGCTGGATCGCCTCGATGAACAGGCGCTTGTCGCCTTCCTGATCGATCGCCCGGATGTAGCTGCCGTCGATCTTCAGGTACGCCAGCCCCAGCCGCGCCAAGTTGCCGATCATGCTGAAGCGCCCGCCGAAGCGTTGCAGGCTCAGGGAGAAGCCCAGCTCGCGCAGGCGTCGGGTCAGTTGCTCCAGCACCGCCTGCTCCGGCAATTGTTCCTCGCCGATCTCCAGGGTCAGGCGCGGGCCGAGGTCGGAATGGGCCCGCAGGATCTCGAACACCTTGTTCAGCGCCTGGGGGTCGGCCAGGGTCGCCGAAGACAGGTTCAGCGCCAGCGACTCCTCATGCCCGGCCATCTGCTCCAGCACCCGCTCAAGCATCAGACGGTCCAGCCGCGCGGTCCAGCCGAAGCGCTCCAGCCACGGCAGGAAGCGGCCGGCGGGAATGGTCTGGCCCTGTTCGTCGAGCAGGCGCGACAGCACTTTGTAATGCAGCACCAGTTGCGTGTCCTGCGCCGCCACCACGGGCTGGAAGAACAGCTCGAAACGCCGCTGATTCAACGCCTGGTCGAGCAAGCGGTGCCAGGCGTGGTGGTCGTCGCCGACCTCCGCCGCCACGCTCTGGTCGAGGCAGGCCCAATTCTGCTCGCCCTGCCCTTCGGCCTGGGCCAGCGCCTGGTCGCCGAGGCTGAGCACCGCCTGCGGCGAGTCGCCGTGGGCAAACGGCGCCACGCCGATAGAGGCCACAGCGGCCACGTCGGTGGCGCCCGTCGCGTGCAGGCTGCTCAAGGCGTTGTCGAGGCTCTGCGCCAATTGCAGCGCTTCTTCGCGCGTCAGGCCCGGCGCCAGCACGGCGAATTCACCGCCACGGATCCGCGTCACGAGATTTTGGGTTTCCGGGTACTTGGCGCACTCGCGGGACAGCTGCTCGCCGACCGCTTTGAGCAATTCATCGGTGCGCTGCCCGCCCAGGCGCTGGTTGAGCCCGGCCAGGTCCTTGACCCGCAACAGCAGCAGATAGCCCGAGCTGGCCTGCTCCGGGTTGCTCACCCGGGCGTTGAGCTGCATCTCGAAATAGCGCCGGTTGGCCAAGCCGGTGAGGTTGTCCTGATAGGACTCGGTGCGCAGTTTCTCGCTGCGTTCGGCCTGCTCCTGGAACAGCGCCTTGAGCTTCTCGACCATCTGGTTCATCGCCAGCACAACCCGGCGCAGCTCCGGCGTGCGCGGCAGCTCCGGCAGGCTGAGGAACTCGCGGCGGGCGATGGCGTGGGACTGCTTGACCATGTAATCGAGCGGGCGCAGCTGCCGGCGCAGCAACAAGGCCCCGAGCACCGCACTGACGGCGCCGCACACCAGCAGCCAGCCGAGGCTGCCCAACGCGCTCTGCCACAGCTTGGCCAGGGCGAACATCGGATGGCTGACCACCTCGACCCGCGCCGCCTGCTCCCAGCCACGGCTGACCAGCGCGTCGCCGCCGGCCGGCTCCAGGCCGATCAGCCTGACGAACCACTCCGGCACATTGGTGACGGCCGGAATGCCGCTGCGCTCGACGATGGCCTTGTCGGTCTTCAGATCCACCACCCGGATGCTGGAGTAGTATCCGCTGTCGAAAATCGAACTGACCAGCAGCTCGACCATCGCCGGGTCATCGATGTTCGGCGTCAACGACAGCGCCAGCGCCGTGGCGGCGTCCTGGGCGTGGGAACGCAACTGGTTGACGTACTGGGTGCGCGAGCTTTCCAGGCTGACCATGAAGCTGCCGGTGAAGGCGACCACCAGGAACAGACAGATAGCGATCAACAGCTGTTTGAACAAGGACATCTGAGCGCGTGCTCCTAGTTAGTCGTCTCGACCGGGAATCCTTCGGCCTGCATTTTCTTCAGCACATCCTGCCAGCGCGACAGGCGTTTGGTGTCACCGACCTTCTTGTTGCCCTTGGCCCCCGGCAGGTACAGACCCTCGGCGTTGAAAGAGTAGACCGGCAGCAGATCGGTCCGCTCGGCCGCCGGCCTGATCGGGTCCATCAGGCTGTCGAGCACCAGGGGCATGGCGTCGGGGGTGGCATAGTAGGTCAACACCATGTGCGCGCGGTTCTGGCGCAGGGCCTTGACGTAGGTGATGCGCAATTTGTCACTGGAGACCCCCAGGTGACGCAGGCTGAAATACTTTGCGATTGCATAGTCCTCGCAATCCCCGGCACCCTTCCACAGCGCTTCGATGGGCGTCTCCCAGTAGTCGACCTCGTGCCACAGGTCGATGTCCTCGACGTAGCGCATCTGCTTGTTGAAGAACAGGTTCACCACCTTGAGCTTGTCCGCCTCGCTGACCTGCTTTTGCGTGGCCAGCAGGTTCTGCCAGGCATCGATGCGCTGCTGCCCGGCGCCCAGCGGCCCGTACAGCGCCGTGGCCTTGCGGCTGATCGCGGAAAAGTCCCAGTCGGCATGCAGGCCGCCCAGCATGGCGCCGGCCAGCAGCAACGCGCAGGCCAGCCGGCGCGCAATCCGTGGAATCGCGAAAGTTACCGCCAATGCAAGGCATCCAGGGCAGGGAGGAAAGCGTCTGATGGTGAAGGTTAGCCCAGCAAAAAACAATGGCACCCTGAGATCATCTCCGCCGCGCTAAACTCAAGGGGTGACGGGATTCCTCGACATGGTTTGACAACCTGTAGAGCAATCACTAGTGTCCTTTGGATCCAAATTCCGTAGTCATTCAGGGTGCGTAGTTGTGACACAGAAGCCCAAGCCGCTGCACAGCATCAAGGTCGACGGGCCGATTCCCGCGCATCTGGCGCGCTCGATCATCGAAGAGACCCTGCGTTCGGCGATCCTCGACGGCCGCCTGCCTTGCGGCACCGCCGTGCGCCAGCAGGATCTGGCCGACCTGTTCGGCGTCAGCCGCATGCCGGTGCGCGAGGCGTTGCGCCAACTGGAAGCCCAAGGCCTGCTCAGCGTGGTGGCCCACAAGGGGGCCGTGGTCGCTCCGCTGATCCAGGGCGACGCCACGGAAACCTACGAGTTGCGGATCCTGCTGGAGTCCGAGGCGCTGCGCCAGTCGGTGCCCCTGCTCACGGCAGCCGATCACGACCGTGCGGCCGGCTACATCGATGAGCTGGAAACTGAACACGACTACACCGAGATCGGCCGGCTCAACCGGCTGTTCCACATGGCGCTGTACTGCAAGGCCGCCAACGGTCGCCTGCTGCGCCTGGTGGAAGACGGCCTGAACGAGGAGGAGCGCTTCCTGCGCTTCAACCTCGAAGCCATGGGCCTGGGCAAGTTGTCCCAGGACGATCACCGGGCGCTGCTGCACGCCGTGCGTGAGCGCGACACCGACCATGCGGTGAAACTGCTGGAGCAGCACCTCAACCGCGGCGTCGAGGTCATCACCCGTTACCTGGCCAGTTCCGCCGCGCAAAACCGCAAGACCGCCCGCTAACCCCTTGCGCCGGGCCTGCCAATCGGCCCGGCGAATCACCCGCTTACAAATCCCCCCGCCCGCCACGGTGAATTGCCGTGGCACTTCGGCGCCTGCGCTCTAACCTCCCCACCCAACTTCAACCCGCCCGAAATTCGCACCGCAAGCAAGTCACTTTCGACGATAGCGGCGACGCCGAATTACGCGCACCCTTGAACCGCCAACCGAATCAAGAACGGGCGACGCGCCGTCGGCGCAGTCCCCGCACCAGGAACCTACGGAAGGAGCCTTGTAACGGGAAAAGGAAGCGACGGCGCCGTTTCAGCCCAACTTCATCCCCTCAGACCACTTCATTCATCCAGTTAGAAAGTTGCTTCGAGTGAGGCATTCACTCTTATTAATCAATTTTGGCCATTTATTGCCGAAAGGAGCAACTACGCCCATGTAAAACTCAAATCAAAAGTTTTACCGGGCCTGCTCATATCTTAAAAACAGCCAACTTAAAATAATTAAAAATAAACTTGTTAAGTTGTTTTGTGATGTATTAGCTTTTTATGCGCCGGGCAATCGGGCGCCATCGTGTCCCGTCAAGCCAGGCCCTGGAGACCTAAAAGACAGAGGCCCCGCGCCGTCGACCTGCTCCAGGCGATCGATATTCAACTTCAACTTTCATCGAACCGAATGAGGCTATCGCTCGCCGAGAAAAAGATATTCACCGCTGTTAGCCATTGTTTGACCAGTCCCTATATCCCTATAAGCCAGAGGCTCGTAATCATGCCAACAAAAGAACAACTTTCCCTGAAGAAAGCCGAACTCAGCGTCCATCCGATCTTTTCCGAAATTGACTCCCTGACGGCGTTGCGCCGGTTCATGGAGTCCCATGTGTTCGCCGTCTGGGACTTCATGTCGCTGACCAAACGCCTGCAGCAGGAACTGACCTGCACCCGCTTGCCCTGGCTGCCGCCACGGGATCCGCACGCCGCGCGGCTGATCAACGAGATCGTGCTCGGCGAAGAGTCGGACGACCGACCTGCCCACGGTCATTACAGCCATTTCGAACTGTACCTGGACGCCATGCGCGAAGTCGGCGCGGACACCACGGCGGTGGAACGCTTCGTCGCGCTGCAGCAGGAAGGCGTGAGCTATGAGGTGGCGCTGCAGAGCGTCGAGGTCGATCCGGCCGCCGCGCAGTTCGTCCGCGACACCCTGCACACCGCGCTGCATGCCCCGGGGCACAGCGTCGCCGCCGCGTTCCTGCACGGTCGCGAGAGCGTGATCCCGACCATGTTCCAGCGCATGCTCGACGCCTGGGGCATCGGCGCCGACCAGGCCCCGACCTTCCGTTACTACCTGCAGCGGCACATCGAAGTCGATTCCGAAGACCACGGCCCTGCGGCGGAGCAACTGCTGGCGCGGCTGGTCGAGGGCGATCCGCAGCGCGAGGCCGAAGTCTACGCCAGCGCCCTGGCCGCTGTGGAAAGCCGCATCGCCCTGTGGGACGGCCTGCGCCAGAGCCTGCATGAGCCACTGGCGGAGGTGACGCCATGAACGCCGCCGACTACCAGTCCTTCGCCGACGCCTGGGAAAGCCGCGCCACCATCCGCACCCGCCCGCGCCGGGTGGTGGAGAACGACGAGCGCCTGATCTATCCCCTCAGCCGCCAGCCGCTGGTGCTGAGCGAGACCTTCCTGCGCGAGTGCCCCGAGCAGCGTGACTTCGCCCTGGTGCAGACCCTGTACAAGTTCATCAACGACGTGGTGATCTTCGAGACCGAGATCGTCGACAAGACCGCCCGCAACATCGCCAAGAACCGCTTCGCCGTGGCTTTCCCGTTCGCCTGCCGCTACGACGCCATGACCGTGGTGGTGGACGAGGACTATCACGCGCTGGTGGCGATGGACTTCATGCAGCAGACCGTGGCCATGACCGGCATCGAACCCATCGGCCTGCCCGACGAGATCGAACTGAGCCGGGCGATTCCGGCCGCCGTGGCCCTGGCGCCGGAGCACCTGCGCGATGCGGTGGAACTGATCTGCGTGGCCATCGCCGAAAACACCGTGACCGGCGACGTGGCGGCGTTCGCCCGGGACGACACGGTCAAGCCGTCGATCAAGGGCCTGATGGCCGACCACCTGCTCGACGAGGGCCGTCACTCCAGTTTCTGGGCGCGCATGGTGCGCATCTACTGGCACACCGCGAGCGAAGCGGACCGCGAATGCATCGCGCAGATCCTGCCGGTGTTCATCGGCCACTACCTGACCAACGACATCCAGAAGGCCTTCGACCTGCGCCTGATCGACGCCTTGCCGGTCAGCGCTGCCGTGCGCCGTTCACTCAAGGACGAGATGGCCGGGCTGGCGTTCCCGATCAACCGCCACCACCCGCTGGTGGGCAACATCGTGCGGTTTTTCCACAACAGCTCGCTGCTCGACACGCCCTGCGTGCAGCACGCCCTGCGCGACTACCTGATCTGAAGAGGAAAGCGTCATGAAACGCCTCGACATTTTGCTGATCGGCTGCAGCCAGGCCATGACCGACCTGGCGCAGGAACTTGAACAACACGGTCATTCACAGGTTCTGCTCAAGCATGGCCATGCGCAGCCGCGACCGGCGGCGGATCTGGTGATCGACGACGGTTGCGCGCCGCAAGACTTCGGCCCGACACCCCACCTGTCCCTGCGCCTGGGCATCGGCGCGAAAGGGACCGGCGGCCTGCCGACCCTCGACCTGCTGTGCCTGCACGGCACGCGGCTGCTGAGCCGTGTGCCCATGGCAGACGAGCCGTCCGGCAACGGTCAGAGCCTGCGCCGACGGACACTGGCGCAGATCGTGGATGAGGTGGCCCTGCTGGTCAGCCGGCTCTCCCGCGACGCGGAGTACTTCCGGCACGCGCCGGCGGCCGACGCGCCGGACTTCGAGCAGGTGGAAAGCCTGACGTTCCTCGACGGGCTGGCCTACGTCCACCGCCTCAACGCCACGGCCGACCCAGCGCTGCTGCAACAGGCGCAGGCGCCGATGATCGAGCGCCTGGAACAGAGCCTGATCCGCCACGCCCAGCGACCGGCGCTGCACCTGGCCGAGCAGTCGGTCAGCTACGGCCAGTTGCACGTGCACGGCCGGGCGATCCGCCAACGCCTGCAGCCGCTGCTCGAACAGCGCCCGCAACCGTGGGTGGTCGGCCTCTGCCTGCCCAAGGGCCGCGAGCTGTTCGCCTCGATCCTGGCGATTCTCGGCAGCGGCGCGGTGTACTTGCCGCTCGAACCCAGCCACCCGTTGCAGCGTCAGCAGTACATCCTGGAGAACGCCGGGGCGGTGCTGTTGCTGCACGACGGCGCGCATCCGCTCAGCGGATCGATGCCGGGGCTGGACGTCAGCGGCATCGACCCGACCGACGCACAGCTTGGGCAACCGCTGATGCTGCAGCGCCCCGCGCTGGAGGCACCGTGCATGGCGCTCTACACCTCGGGAACCACCGGGCACCCGAAAGGCGTGCTGCTGAGCCAGGCCAACCTCGCCCACTTCACCGCGTGGTACGCCGACTACGTGGGGCTCGACGCGCAGAGCCGGGTGCTGCAGTTCTCCTCGTTGAGCTTCGACTCGTCGCTGATCGACATATTCCCCACCCTGCTAGAAGGCGCCGAACTGGTGGTGCCCGACGTCGACCAGCGCCGCGATCCGCTGCAACTGGTGGCGCTGATCCGTCGCCGGCAACTGAGCCACGCGTTTCTGCCGCCGGCGCTGTTGAGCATCCTGCCGTTGGAGCAACTGCAAGGCGTCGGGCAGATCATGACCGGCGGCGACGTCTGCGAACCGTTCGTGATCGAGCAACTGACCCGCCAAGGCACACTGCACAACCTCTACGGCCCCACCGAAGCCACGGTGCTGATCACGGCCCGGCCCCTGCAGCCGGGCGACAGCAACCGCACCCTCGGCGGGCCGATCGCCAACAGCCAGGTGCTGATCCTCGATGACGACCTGCAACCGGTGGAGGAACAGACCGTCGGCGAACTGTTCATCGTCGGCCCCGGCGTGTGCCTGGGCTACCTGAACAACCCGCAGCAGACCGCCGAGCGCTACCTGACACTGGCCTTGCCGGACGGCCGAACCCTGCGCGCCTACCGCAGCGGCGACATGGCCAAATGGGGTGCGCACGGCATCGAGCTGTGCGGGCGCCGCGACAATCAGGTGAAGATCCGCGGCTTCCGGGTCGAGCCGGAAGAGATCGAGCGCTGCCTGCGCGAGAGCCGGCTGTACCGCCAGGTGACGGTGGTGATCGACAGCCAGCGGCGGATTCTGGCCTTCCTCGCCCAGCCGCAGGAGCAGCGACCGGGCGAGGCCCGCGAAGCACTCAAGGCCCACGCCCGGCAGTTCCTGCCGGACTACATGCAGCCGGCGGCCTGGACTGAACTGGCGGACATGCCCTACGCCAGCAACGGCAAGGTCGACCGCAAGGCATTGCTGGAGCGGCCGGTGAGCGTCCAGGACAGCGGCCCGAAAAGCCTGCCGGCCAACGCCGACGAAGCGCTGCTGCTGGATATCTGGGCCGAACTGCTGGAACTGCCGGCCGACGACATTTCCACCGACGAGAGCTTCTTCAACCTCGGCGGCCATTCGATCCTGCTGTCGCGCATGCTGCTGCGCCTGCGCGAGGAATTCGGCCGCAGCATCTCGATCAACCGCTTCATCGAACGGCCGACCATCGCCAAGCTCGCCACCCTGGTGCGCGGCACGGACGACAGCGCCGTGCTCAGCGCCCAGGCCATGGCCGACGCCGAACGCACGCTGGACATCGAGCCCCTGCCGATCAGCCGAATGGGCGATGTGCACAAGGTGATCGTCACCGGCGCCAACAGTTTTGTCGGCGTGCACATCGTCGAGGCGCTGCTGGGCTGGGGTGCCGGCGAAGTGGCGTGCCTGGTGCGCGACGGCGGCGGGCAGACGGCGGCGCAACGCTTCGCCCAGTCGCTGCGGGAAAACCGGCTTGAGCATCTGGACCTGAGCCGGGTGCGGGTGTACGCGGCGGACATCGCTCGGCCGCAGCTGGGGCTGACCGACGAGGACTACGAACGGCTCGACCGCGAGTTCGGCGCCCTGGTGCACAACGCCGCCAACGTCAATCACGTGCTCGATTACGAGTCGCTGGCGGCGGACAACGTCGAACCGATCTTCGAGCTGCTCAGGCTATGCGAAGGCCGCAGCAAGAAAGTGTTCAACTTCGTCTCGACCCTGTCGGCCTCCAGCACCGTCGACGCCGAGGGCCGGGTGCTGGAGCTGCCTGCCGCGCCCACGCCGCCGATCTACATCCGCAACGGCTACAACCTGTCCAAATGGGTCGGCGAGCGCCTGCTCGAACGGGCGCGCGAGCGTGGGGTGCGGGTCAACCTGTACCGCCCCGGCAACATCAGCTTCAACAGCCAAAGCGGCGTCTGCCAGCCGCACAAGAACCGGTTGATGCTGATGCTCAAAGGCTCGATCCAGCTGGGCCAGGTGCCGGCCTTCGCGCTCAACTTCGACCTGATGCCGGTGGACTTCCTGGCCCGCTTCATCGCCTTCCACGCCAGCCGCCACTCGGCCGAACGGGCGGTGTTCAACCTGCACAACCCCGAACCGCTGAGCTGGGACGCCTACGTGGCGTCGTTCCGTGAGACCGGCCGTGAGTTTTCGCTGGTCAGCGTCAGCGACTGGCAACGGCAGCTGGGCCGGGTCGATGCCGACAACGCGCTGTTCGGCGTGCTCGGCTTCTACCTCAACGGTTTCGAGGAAGACATCGGCGACATCTCCCTGATCGGCCACGCCAACGCCCACGCCGGCGTGCGGCAGATGGGCGCGCGCTACCCGGAAAAGTCACCGGCGCTGCTGCGGCGCGGCTGCGATTACCTCAAAGAAATCAATTTCATCTGAACCATCCCAACAGCAAGGAGCAACACCATGAGCACACTGCAACCCGACACCCTGATCAAGAACCCCCACGGCTGCCACGTCGTGTCCTCGGTGCACGTGCCGGCGGACGCCGCGCAGGTGTGGGCGGTGGTCGGCGACTTCGCCGGTTTCCACCGCTTCATCCCGGCGCTGTCGCACATCGAGATGACCGGCGAAGGCGTGTCGTCACTGCGCAAGAAGTTCTTCAAGGACGGCAACGTGGTGGTCGAGCAACTCAACTCCCGCGACGAGCAGGCGCGGAGCATGACCTGGACGACCATCTACAACACCCTGGGCGTGGCCAACCTGTGGGCGGCGATGAACGTGGAATCGCTGGGAGAGGGCAAGGCACGGGCGACCTGGACGATCATCGCCGAACCCGCTTCAGGTGGCGCCGAGGCGCTGCCGGGGTTCAAGGACTTCGTGCAGGGGTTCGCCGATGACGCGATGGGGAATGTGTTGAAGCTGCTTGCGTAAGGCTTCATGGCGGTGGTGACTGAACCGCCGCTTTCGCGGGCAAGCCCGCTCCCACAGAGGCTGTGCGTACGGCACAGATCCAGTGTGGAAGCGGGCTTGCTCGCGATTGACCGAAAGCCCCGGGCAATCAGATCTTGAAGCTGTCCACCAGTTGCTTCAGCCGGTTGGCCTGCTGCGACAGTGCATCGCAATCCTTCAACGTTTCGTTGAGGTTGGCCACGCTCTGCTGGTTCAGCAGGTTGATCTGGTTGACGTCGATGTTGATGGTTTCCACTACGGCGGTCTGCTCTTCGGTCGCCGCAGCCACCGACTGGTTCATGCCGTCGATCTCGCCGATGCGCTTGGTCACGCTGATCAACCGCAGGCCGGCCTGGTTCGCCACCTCCACGCTCTGCTCGCTGGACGCCTGACTGGCGTTCATGGTGCTGACCGCTTCACGCGAACCGACCTGCAGCGAGGTGATCATCTTGTGGATCTCTTCCGCCGACTCCTGGGTGCGGTGGGCGAGGTTGCGCACTTCGTCCGCCACCACCGCGAAACCGCGTCCGGCCTCGCCGGCACGGGCCGCCTCGATCGCCGCGTTGAGGGCCAGCAGGTTGGTCTGCTGGGAGATGCCCTTGATCACGTCGAGGATGTGGCCGATGTTGTCGGTGCTGGCGTTCAGGGTTTCGATCTGCTCGCACGACAGGCTGATCTTCTGCGACAGCTCGGTCATGGCCTGAATGGTCTGCTCGACCACCTGACGGCCGTCGTCGGCCTGCTCGCTGGCGCCGCTGGCGTGCTGCGAAGCGTCGGCGGCGTTGCGGGCGATCTCCTGGGTTGCGGCGCCCAACTGGTTGATGGCCGCGGCCACGCTGTTGGTGCGGGCGCTCTGCTCGTCGGAACCGACGATCGACGCGTTGGACGCGGTCATCACCCGCTGCGACAGGTCATGCACATGACGGGTCGCCGAGGAGACTTCGGAGATCGACGCGTGGATCCGCTCCACGAACTGGTTGAACGAACTGCCCAACTCGCCGAACTCGTCCTTGCTCTCCACCACCAGACGGCGGGTCAGGTCGCCCTCACCCTGAGCGATGTCCTGCATCGCGCGGCCCATGGTGATCAGCGGACGCATCAGCACGTTGATCAGCAGGCTCAGCAGCACGGCAATCACCGCCACCGCAATGAACATCGCGATCAGCGCCGACGTGCGGAATTGACCGAGGGCGGCGTAGGCCTTGTCCCGGTCGATCGACAGACCGATGTACCACTCGGCATTCGGCAAACCGCTGACCGGGGTGAACGACAGGATGCGCTCCTGGCCGTTGAGCACCACGTTCTGGTTGCCCTTCTCGATGCGCACGCTGGAGTTCGGGTAGATGTCCTTCAGGTTCTTCATCACCTGATCTTTGTCCGGGCTGACGATCACCTGACCGTCGGCGCTGACCAGGAAGGCGTGGCCGATGCCGCCGAAGTCCACCGAGTTGATGATCTTCACCAGGGTTTCCAGGCTCAGGTCGCCACCGACCACGCCGAGCAGCTCGCCGTTCTTCTTCACCGGCATGGCGATGGTCACTACCAGGCCGCCGACGGCAGCCATGTACGGCGGGGTGAGCATGGTCTTGTCGGCGGCCACGGCCTGTTTGTACCAAGGGCGCTGACGCGGATCGTAGCCATCCGGCATCTTCGCGTCCGGACGCTGGGTGAATACGCCGTTGGCTTGGCCGACGTAGGTGAACTGGAAGTTCGAGGTGAAGGCCGGCTGATCGACCAGGCCCGGGAAGTCGGCGCCCTTGCCTTGGTGGGCGACGTTCTGCGCGAGGTTCTCCAGTACCAGGATCCGCCCGCTCATCCAGTTCTGCACGCTGCTGGCGGTCAGGTCGCCGGCCTGCTGCACGGAGGACTGGAGGTTCTGGCGAATGGTGTTTCGCTGCAGGTAGTCGTTGTAGAGGGTGAACAGCGCGAACGCCAGCACCACGACGCCCGAGGCGGCCAAGAGGATTTTATGGCTGAACTTGAGATTCATTTCATGGGACTTCTTATGCCAAAAGTGGGGATGCGTTCCAGATGCAACATTCCGTGTGATTTCAGTTTCCATTAGCTGGCAGGCAACGTTTCTGCGGCTGCTCTACTTTGGTGCACGCATGTCTCATCAGTCTTTCGGCACGGAGCGCAGAAAACTTAGGGCTTTGTACAAAATGAATGGCATATCAGCCAGATTCCCGCCAGGCGGAAGGGCGGAATCTTCGGTTGTCCGGGATTTTCATGCCCCGGAAAAGACAAAACCCCAATTGCTTTCGCAATTGGGGTTTCGGAATTCAATCTTGACGATGACCTACTCTCACATGGGGAAACCCCACACTACCATCGGCGATGCATCGTTTCACTTCTGAGTTCGGGATGGGATCAGGTGGTTCCAACGCTCTATGGTCGTCAAGAAATTCTGTGGCCAACCCGTTACAGCGTAACGTGTCAGCGAAAATCGGTGACTTCTACTTAAAACAAAACCCCAACCGCTTTCGCAGTTGGGGTTTCGGAATTTAATCTTGACGATGACCTACTCTCACATGGGGAAACCCCACACTACCATCGGCGAT
>NZ_NEIU01000027.1:0-57313 GCF_002113595.1 Pseudomonas sp. B3(2017) | reverse complement strand
GGGCCGAGGTGAAGGCCAATACCGGCGGGGCGCCGGGGGTGGGGAGCGGGATTGCGGTGTTGGCGCCCCTGATTCCCGGCATCGCGGCAAAAGACGCGAAAGGCAATCTGCTCAGCGCGCCCCCGATCGGCAAGTTCAGTGCCGAGCCGGATGCGCCGAGCACGCCACCGTCGGAAGAAGAGCTCGAAGAAGAGGAAGAAGAAGTCGAAATCGAAGACATCACGCTGCGGGTGGGCATGTTCTTCGATGGGACGGGCAACAACCGCAGCAACAGCGAACGCGTTTATGGCTGCTTTGCGCCAGACGTGAACCTGCAAGAGATGGCGGAAGAAATCCGCAAGTACTGCGCCTCCTACGGCTACGACGGCAAGGGCAGTTCGCCGGACAACAGTTATGGCAACGACGTCAGTAACGTGGCCCGCTTGTACGACCTCTACATCAACCAATCCGACGAAGAGATTCCGGCGGATGCGGAAATGGCGAGCGTGTCGATCTACGTAGACGGGATCGGTACGAGCAGTACGGGTGAGGATTCTATTTACTCACAGGGGACGGGGCTTGGGGCGCAAGGGGTCAGGACGCGGGTTGAGGAAACATCGGGACAGTTTCTGAAAACCATCCGTACTTTTCAGGACAACAATCCGGACAAACGGATTAAAAAAGTTGAGTTCGATATTTTTGGGTTCAGCCGTGGCGCTGCCGCTGCACGGGATTTTGCGAACGAAGTCATGAAGGGGCAGGAAAGCGTTCTCGCGAAAGCCTTGCCGGCCGGCTCTCCGGCCCTGACTGCTTCGTTCCAGTGGAGTGCCAAGTCGGATGTTTCGATCAATTTCATAGGCATCTACGACACGGTTGCGGCCATTGCGAATCCGTTGCTTGGGGACTTCACTGGTCATAACGCCAGAAACCCGGGGATCAATATCGCTCTTCCTCCAGGTATCGCGAAAAAAATCGTTCACCTGGTCGCCAGAAATGAACGTCGCTACAACTTCTCCCTGAACAGCGCAGGGTCGGCCGACATCATCATGCCCGGCGTACACTCCGACTTGGGCGGCGGGTATCTGCCCAAAGCCACAGAACGTGTACTGATCAGCAAACCGCGCAGAAGCGACGTTGATCGAACGACTCCGACCTCAGAGGCCAATAGCTATAAGCTCGCACAGCAAGATTTGCGACGCCTGCAAGACCAGATGGCCCAATACAACCTCCCTCTCGAGCTACGCACCTGGGAAGTTCCCTTTACCAGCCGGGACAGGGATGACCGAACACCGAAAAAACATGTTTATGCAGCAGTGAGCAGCCGACGTGAGGTTCGCAGTGAGCTTTCTTTGATTTATCTAAGGACAATGCGCGAACTAGCCGTAAAAAATGATGTTCCATTCAACGAAATCCCGGAAAAAGATCCGCGATTGACACTACCAGCGGAACTCACTCCGATTTCCGAAAAGATCATTAACTATGCATTGGGCAAAAGCCAAACCATTGGCCTTTCTCCTCAAGAAGAAGAGCTTCTTTTTCAAAAATACATTCACCTGTCCGACAACTGGAATGCGGCAAAAGGCATGAACAACAGCGATCTGGACGTTGTATTTATCAATCGACCTACAGACAACAACCAACGCACGGTTCACCCCAATGAATAGGCATCTACGCTTTATCGTTGCGCTCATACTTACGGGTGGCTCAACCTTCGCCCACAGCGGTTCGCTGCCTTATGAGGCTTGGCGCTTGGGTTTCTCAGCTCCGAACTACATGGAAGTCTGGATCGAGACAGCTGACGTCATAGATGTTCAAGGTCAAGTTTATAGACGCGCAATGAGCGGCAACTCAGCCATTCAAACCCCACCCAACAATTCCGGCAATCCGAAGGGTTGGCCAAAAAGGCCAGGCTGGGGAAAAGGGAAATACGTGACAGGGGCCGACCTTCCCAAAAAAATCTATGTTCGCTGGCAGTCCTTGGTCGAGCCGCAAACCTACCAAATGGGAATTGACATACCTGAGTCGACAAGGGAAATCATGCGCAAAGGTGAAAAAACATTCTGCGCTGCCGACGGAAAATGGATTACAGGTTATCGAGAAGCATTGGTTGTTGGCCTTGCGCCTGGCGGCATAGCAAAGGTTTGGGTGCTAGGCCCTTGTCTGTCGCCCATTGAGGTCACGAGAGTAAAGGCAGAAGTTGACCCACGAGGCCCATATGAAGGGAAATCCGGCGGCAAATATGACTCACTTTCCGACGTGTCCAAAGCCTACGTCGAAAAAAAGGGTGTCCCGTATGGCTCCTGGTGATATTTCGATACTCGCACTATGAGTACCTGGTTCAAGCCAGCAGATTCAGCAGCGAATGGACAACAGACGGTCGGAACTCGTGGAAGGTGCCCATCATTCCGTTTCGCTGCTTCGGGGTCAGCCGATTCTCGTCGACTACGTCTACAGGATCCGGCAGGGTCGCAAGAGCGCTTTCCTGTACGAAAACCTGGATACCTCGCGGGGCAGCAACGTGCACTGGAGGTGCATTGCCCTCAAAAAGGCGTGGACGTGCTGCTGGTGATCGGAGAATTCAGCCCCTTCCTTCGGCCTCAAACCGGAGAGATGGTCGCCAGCACACCGATCAGAATGGTCAGCGTCAGAAACCCACCCAGGAAAATCGCCATCTTCGCCATGTTGCTCTCCTCAATGCCAGGTTTGCGGTGCACCGGGCGCTTCGGGATGAAGGCCGCCGCGGATGACCGAACTGCCGGGCTATTTTGAGCGTGTGTCTGTTTGGGTTACAGAGGCAGATTGCGCAAGAAAAAGCGGATCAGATGGACATCTGATCCGCTTGCGCGATGCCCCTACATTCAGCGCAGCACACAAAGGTGCCCATTCCCGCTTGTTGATCTAGAGTCATGGGCGCCTTTCGAAGAACAACAACAGACAGGAGTGAACGATGGCCGACCTCAACCTGCACCCCAACGCCGCCCGATCCCTGGACCGCTGGCACGCGATGATCCGCACCGGCGACCTCTCCGCGCTGCCCGAGCTGCTCGACCCCAAGGCGGTGTTCCGCTCGCCGATGGCCCACACGCCCTATCCGGGCGGCCCCGTGGTCGCCATGATCCTCAACACCGTGAGCACGGTGTTCGAGGACTTCGCCTACCACCGGGAACTGGCGACGGCCGACGGGCTGAACGTGGTGCTGGAGTTCAGCGCCAAAGTGGGGAACAAGGAGCTCAAGGGCATCGACATGATCCGTTTCGATGAGCAGGGGAAAATCGTCGAGTTCGAAGTGATGGTGCGGCCGATGAGCGCGCTGCAGGCGCTGGGAGAGGAAATGGGGCGGCGGCTTGGGGCTTACCTGGCGGCGGCCAGAGCCTGATCCATCGCCTCGCCCCAGGCAAGGCACCAGGCACAAAAAAGCCCACTGACCGTCACCGGTTCAGTGGGCTTTCCCAATCTGGCGACTGGTTACAGCGCCATGTCACGCGAAGCGTTTTCCTTCGGTGCCTTGGCCTTGTCGGCCGCAGCGTCCGCCGCCGGGGCGGCCTGGCCGATGACCGGTGGGGTCGGCAGTTCCAGGACTTTGGCGGTGTAGGCCCACTCTTCGGCCACTTTGGCCGGATCGCTGTTCAACTGGGTGCCGTAGCTTGGAACGATCTGGTGCAGCTTGGCTTGCCACTCAGGGGTGGCGACCTTGTCCTTGAAGACCTTCTGCAGCACGCTCAGCATGATCGGTGCAGCGGTCGAGGCGCCTGGCGATGCGCCCAGCAGGCCGGCGATGGTGCCGTCCTGCGAAGCGACGATCTCGGTGCCCAGCTTCAGCACGCCACCGGCCTGCTCGTCACGCTTGATGATCTGCACGCGCTGGCCGGCCTGCCACAGGCGCCAGTCTTCGGCCTTGGCGTTCGGGAAGTATTCCTTCAGCGCGTTCAGGCGGTCTTCATCCGACAGCATCAGTTGGCCGGCGAGGTACTCGACCAGCGGGTATTCCTTGATGCCGACCTTGGTCATAGGCCAGATGTTGTGGGTGGTGGTGCTGGTCAGCAGGTCCAGGTACGAACCTTCCTTCAGGAACTTGGTGCTGAAGGTCGCGAACGGCCCGAACAGGATGACGCGCTTGCCGTCCAGGACACGGGTGTCCAGGTGCGGAACGGACATCGGCGGCGCGCCGACGGACGCCTTGCCGTAGGCCTTGGCCAGGTGCTGCTCGGCGATGGCCGGGTTCTCGGTCACCAGGAACGAACCGCCCACCGGGAAGCCGGCGTATTCCTTGGCCTCTTCGATGCCGGACTTCTGCAGCAGGTGCAAGGCACCGCCGCCGGCGCCGATGAACACGAACTTGGCGTCGGTCTCGGTCTTGGTGCCGTCCTTCAGGTTCTTGTAGCTGACGCGCCAGCTGCCGTCGGCGTTCTTGGTGATGTCCTGCACTTCGCTCGACAGCTTCAGGTCGAAGTTCGGCTTGGTCTGCAGGTAGCCGGCGAACTGGCGGGTGATCTCGCCGAAGTTCATGTCGGTGCCCAGCGGGCTCCAGGTGGCCGCGATCTTCTGGTTCGGGTCACGCCCTTCCATCATCAGCGGAACCCACTTCTTGATCACTTCAGGATCTTCGGAGTACTGCATGCCGGCGAACAGCGGGCTCGCCTGCAGGGCTTCGTAGCGTTTCTTCAGGAACTTGATGTTGTCGTCACCCCACACGAAGCTCATGTGCGGCGTGGTGTTGATGAACGAGCGAGGGTTCTTCAGGACGCCCTGGCGAACCTGCCAGGCCCAGAACTGACGGGACACCTGGAACGCTTCGTTGATCTCGACGGCTTTCGGGATCGACACCTTGCCGTTCTCGTCTTCCGGGGTGTAGTTCAGCTCGGCCAGCGCAGAGTGACCGGTACCGGCGTTGTTCCAGCCGTTGGAGCTTTCCAGGGCGACGCCGTCGAGGCGCTCGACCATCTCCATCGACCAGCCCGGCTCCAGCTCGTTGAGCCACACACCCAGGGTGGTGCTCATGATGCCGCCGCCGATCAGCAGCACGTCCACTTTCTTCGCTTCTTCCGCGTAGGCGGACGACAGCCCCATCGACAAAGCCAGCCCCAGCAAGGCCGTGTTCACTTTCTTAAACATCTGTTGCACCTATGATAAAACGCCTTCCGCCCGCCGCTGTTGTGCGTGTGGGGCCCCTTGTTCGCGACGCTCAGGCCAGCGGCGCGGGTTCCGGCACACTTCAAAATTGACGGGTGGGCACACAAGGCCGACATGCGACATCGGCCTCAGTTATATGTCCCTTCTGAACTGACTTCTTATCATTATTGGCTTCAGCTACTTGAGCGACAGTGATTCCGCCGGCCCGCGAATGGCGGGCCGAACCGAATGAGGTCAAACCAAGTTGGCGCGAAGAATATCACGTCAGGGCCAACCCGCGCGTCTGTTCCCGACTTGGCGGTCTCTTTGCGCCTGGCCCGTTATCGGCCGCGCGGGGCGGAACATGACGGTGGGCCGGGCTCCGACTGAAGCCTTTCAGCCATTTGCGGGGTGGTTTGGAGCGGGCTGATCGCCATCAGGCCCGCTCCCAGAGGGTTTGGGGGTGATCGGCCAATATGTAACACGGCATTAACCGGCTCTGCGCCATCACAGCCGGAACCGGTCCACCGACTGCGCCAAACGCCCCGCCAGGCTCGACAGTTCATCGGTGGTGCCCGCCGTCTCGCCGATCACCTTGCTGTTGCCCTCGGACATTCCGGCGATCATTTCCACCTGATGGGCGATTTCGTTGCTGGCCTGGCTCTGCTCGCCGATGGTGCGGGTGATGTCGTTGACCAGTTGCGTGGTGTTGAGGGTGGCCTCGAGGATCTCGCGGATGGCGCGCTCGACATCGGCCGTGACCGCCATGCCCTTGTCGACCTGGGCCACGCCGGCCTCCATGCTGCTGACCGCCTCCCGGGTGCTGCTCTGAATACGCTCGACCATGGCGGCGATTTCCTGGGTCGAGGCGCTGGTACGGGCGGCGAGGCTGCGCACCTCGTCGGCGACCACCGCGAAACCGCGGCCCTGCTCGCCCGCCCGAGCGGCTTCGATGGCGGCGTTGAGCGCCAGCAGGTTGGTCTGGTCGGCAATGCTCTTGATCACCTGGATGATGTTGAAGATCCCTTCCGACTCCTGGTCCAGCGTCCGGATGACCTGGGCCGAGCGCTTGGCCGAACGGGCGATGTCGTCCATGTCGCTGACCACTTGGTGGATCACCTGCCCGCCGTTCTTGGCCAAGGTCTCGGCCTGGCTCGCCATGTTCAGGGCCCGCTCGGCGTGGCGGGTGATCTCTTCGATGCTGGCGGTCATCTGGCCTGCGGCGGCGGCCATGGTGCCGGCGGCGGCGCTCTGCTGCTGGCTGCTGTCGGCGACCTGGTGGCAGCCGTGGCTCAACTGCTCGCTCATGCCGCTGACGCCGTGGGCATTGCGCCGCACCACGTCGATCATGTCGCGCAGGTCGCGCTGCATGGTGCCCAGGGTGCGGATCAGGCCGCTGGCTTCGTCCCGGCCGGCGGGCTCGGCGATCGGTTCGCTGAGGTTGCCGTGGGCGATGCTCTCGGCGATGCGGCTGGCGGCCCTCAGGGGCCCGGTGATGCCCAGGTACACCCAGCGGCCCTCGGCCAACAACAGCAACAGGCTGGCCAGCAGCACGGCGCCGAGGGCGACGTTGGCGCTGCGGATCGCTGCGGCGGTGCCTTCGCCGGTCTGACGGGTGTTGCTCTCGATCAGTTCGCTGAGGGCGGCCATGCGCTCCTCCAGCTGGCTGAACGCCGTGTTGAACGTGCCCAGTTCCTGCTGCGCCGCCTCGGGGTTGTCCAGCGCCAGGCCGACGATCCGTTCGCCCGCGCCGATGTAGGTGTCCAGGCTCGGTTTGATCTGTTCGAGCGCAGCGCGGATCGTCGGGTTGACCGGCAGCTTGAGGTTCTCGCCCAGCACCTCGCGAAAATGCGCCGCGTGCTCGTTGACCGACTGGCGCACCTCCTCCGCGGTGCTGGTGCTTTTGCCAAGGCCCGTGAGCATCGCCGAGAACACGTCGGCGCGCAGGGCGTCGTGCATCATGTCGGCTTCCAGGTGGTTGCGCAGCGCGGACATGCTCACCGCGCTGTCGTCGAACGCGGCGGACATCCGCCCGTTCCCCACATAGCTCACCAGACTGACGATCAGCGCCGTCACCAGGCTGGTCGCTATCAGCAGCATCAAGCGCAGTTTGATCGACACCGTGGTTTCCTCCCTGGTCACGCCGCCAATTGAATCGTCAACGTTTGAGTTAAGCCTATTTCCGCCGGCCTGCCGCACCGGAACGTCTCGGCGTGTGTCTACGCCCCGCCGTCCGCCCTCCGGCACGGAACTCCCGCACCGCCGCGCACCTCTCACATTATGTGGTAAGTCCATTTAGCCGCTTGCTGTTGGAGGTACACCGCCATGCGCCACTTAGTGCTCGTTTCGTCCCTCATCCTCTGCCTGCCCTTCGGCTCGGCCCTGGCCCGCGTGGACGCGGGCGACGTCGCCACTTCGGCGGGGATCTCCGCATCGCTCTACTCGACCTTCAAGGACCACAAGCTGGTGATTCCGGCCCGTGACGACCTGTCCGCCTTCGTCGCCAGCGGCGGCGCCATCCGGGGCGTGTACCTGGAATCGGTGCTGCAGCAGGTGCGCCAGGACAACCCAGGCCTTACGGCCAGCGACGAAGAACTGGCCAACGCCATCCTGGCCCATTACGAAGGCCTGTCGCAGTAGGCCAACATCCCCGACAGCGGTGGCCGACCGTAGTCGCCACCCTTTAGCCCTGCCGATGGACGGCAGGCGGGCGGGCATGGGCAAAACCGTCGGACGGCCTCTATGATGGAGGCCATGACGATTTGCGCACCGATCCGCTCCCCCTGCCCTCCCGGCGCCTGCAATTGCGGGCGCGATCCACTGCTGGAGAATCCCGGCGCGGATGTGCGCATCCTGATGCTGACCCGCCAGGAGGAAAAGCGCTTGCTCGAACGCCTGGAAAACCTGCAGAGCCTGGCCGACCTCGAACGCCTGCAAGGCCGGATGTTCGAGCAACTGGGCATCCGCGTGAGCATCTCGCCGGGGTTCAACGAAGTGCGTACGATGCGCGGCATCGCCATCGACATCGATGAATTGCCCGGCCTGTGCCGCAAGACCCGTCAGTCGATCCCCGCTGCCATCCGCCGGGGGCTGGAGCGCCACCCGGAAATCGCCTTCGCCCTGCTCAACGCCCACGACCTGCTGCGCGACGCTTGACGGCCGCCCCGGTCAGGCGCCGCCCTTGGCCTGCTGCTCCAGGTGCACCTGCAGATCGGGGTCGATCCCCAGCGCCGCCGCCAGCTCGTCCAGGTAATTGCGTTCGGCCTCCTGCTGGTCGTCCACCAGCATCACGCTGGCCAGGTACATCTCGGCGGCCATCGCCGGATCGCCCTGGGCCGACTGCGCCACCTCCGCAGGATCCAGCGGTTTGGCCACCTCGGCGTCGAGCCATGCCTGCAGTTGCGGATCATCGGTGTGGCGGCCGATTTCGCTGCTGATCAGGTGCTTTTCCGATTCGTCGATGCGCCCGTCGGCCTTGGCCGCGGCGATCAGCGCACGCAGCACCGCGTGGCTGTGTTCCTCGACCTGCGGGCCGGAGAGCATGTCCGCGGTCTGCGGCGCCTGTTGCGGAGCGGCGCTGGCCTGGCTGCGTTGCCAGGCCTGGTACGCCTGGAACGCCATCATCCCGAGCGAAGCCAGCGCCGCGTAGTTGGTGCCGCCGGAGCGGCCCTGAGCGCCACCGCCCAGCGCTCCGCCGCCCAGCAGGCCGCCCAGCAGCCCGCCCAGTCCGCCCAACCCGCCGGCGGGCGCTCCGCCTGCGCTGTTGCCGCCTCCCAGCAACCCGCCGAGCAGGCCGCCGAGGCCGCCCAGCCCGTCGCTGGCCGAAGCACCGCTTTGTTGTCCCGCAGAGGCCTGGCCCCGCAGCAGTTGTTCAAGCAAATCGCTGGTGTTCATGACGGTGTCCTCCGGACGGCGTGAATGCGTCTGGCAACGATAGCCCTGCGCTGCCGCAGCGCCAGCACCGTTTGGCTGAAGCGCGGGGCCGGACGGCGATTTCTCCGGCATCCTTTTTCCGCGGCCAGCTAAGATTCATTGAGGGTGAACCTTATCCCGGCGCCACCGGTCGATACCTGCAACCCTGACCCGGCCCGCCTCACTTTCTGGAGAACGCCCCGTGATATCGACCGTCCACATCGCCAGGCTCAAGGCCTGGGGCGCCCATGGATTCACCGCGACCGGCGTGGTCACCGCTTTCCTGGCCACCCTCGCGCTGTTGGAGAACCAGCCGACCCATTGCCTGATGTGGCTGGGCGTGGCGCTGATCGTCGACGGGCTGGACGGGGCGCTCGCGCGCAAGGTCAACGTGCAGTCGGTGCTGCCGAGCTTCGACGGCTCGATCCTCGACCTGGTGATCGATTACCTGACGTACGTGTTCATCCCCGCGCTGTTCATCTACCGCTACATTCCCCTGCCCGACTACACCCTGCTGCTGACGGTGTCGCTGATCCTGGTGTCGTCGCTGTTCTGCTTCTGCAACGTCAACATGAAGAGCAAGGACAACTACTTCGTCGGCTTCCCCGCCGCCTGGAACGTGGTCGCCCTGTGCCTGTACATCATCGCGCCGGGGCCGTGGCTCACCCTGCTGACGGTGATCGGCCTGGCGCTGCTGACCGTCACCCGGATGAAGTTCCTGCACCCGTTCCGCGTGCGCCGGTTCATGCCGATCAACATCGCGGTGACGGCCATCTGGTTGCTGTGCAGCCTGTCGCTGGTGCTCAACCATCCGGTGATCAATCCGTTCGTGATGGGGCTGTGGCTGCTGATGTCGGCGTACTTCCTCGGCATCTGCGTCTGGCGCACGGCGCTGGAGTGGTTCGACGGCGCTCACCTGAAATAGAGGTTTCCCATGCCGATCCGTATCGTGCGCCTGGGCTCGCCCCGCGCCCCCGAAGAAGGCCTGCGCCTGGGCACCGTGCGCCGCCCGCCGCGCGGGGTGCCCAAGGCCGAGTTCGCCCGCCGTGATTTCTATGATGTGTGGCAACCGCTGCTCTCGCCCAGCGCCGACCTGGTGGCCGAAGCGCTGCACGCCGAGGACGCCAAGGCCTGGGCCGCGTTCGTGCGCAAGTTCAAGGCCGAGATGAAACAGCCGGCGGCGAGCCAGATGCTGGATCTGCTGGCGGCGCTGTCGCACCAGACGTCGTTCGCCCTTGGCTGCTATTGCGAGAAAGAAGCGCACTGCCACCGTTCGGTGTTGCGCGAACTGCTGGTGGCGCGGGGGGCGCAGGTCAGCTGAGCGTTCGCGAGCCCTTCGTTGCCTGTCCCGCCGCTATCGCTGGCAAGCCAGCTCCCACAGTATCCCGGGTGTTCGCATCAACGGCGGACAACCGCAGTCCCTGTGGGAGCTGGCTTGCCAGCGAAAACAATGGCCGCTTCGATGCAGGCATCGGCTCTACCACAGTATCCCGGGTGTTCGCATCAACGGCGGACAACCGCAGGCCCTGTGGGAGCTGGCTTGCCAGCGATAGCAATGGCGCCTCGATGCAGGCATCGGCTCTACCGGCACCCGTCGCAGCGCCGCACTTGCAGGAGCAGGCCTCAGCGTTTGGCGATGACCACCTCCAGATACTCGCTCGGCACCACCAGCGATTTGTCCCCGCCCCGGTTCAGGCTGTTGAGCAATTGGGCCAGATCGTTTTCCAGCGCCAGGCCGCTTTCCGGCGGCAGCGCGGCGAAGGCTTTGTGCACCGGTCCGTACCAGTGGCGGAAAATGTCGATGAAGTGCGCCGCCGAGCGGTAGCGGAAGTTGAAGTGGCGCCGCGTCACCTGAACCGCAAAATGGCGATCGTCGAACCGGGCGTGCAGCCAGGCTTCCGTCCCCCAGTTCGAAGGCGGCTGGGCGCCGGCCGGCGGCGGCAGGTGCCGGCCCAGGGTCTTGAACATCTGGCCGACGAACCCTTCCGGGGTCCAGTTGGCCAGACCGATCCGCCCGCCCCGTCGGCAGACCCGCGCCAGTTCGCTGGCCGCCTTGTCCTGGTCCGGTGCGAACATCACGCCGAAGGTCGACAGCACCGCGTCGAAACTGCTGTCGGCGAACGGCAGCGCTTCGGCGTCCGCCACCTGAAAGGTCACGTCCAAATGCTCGGCGCGAGCCCGGTCCTGGCCGCGTTCGAGCAGCGCCGCGACGTAGTCGGTGGACGTCACCAACGCGCCGCGCCGTGCCGCCGCCAGGGTCGCGTTGCCGTTGCCGGCGGCGACGTCCAGCACTTCTTCGTCGCAGCGCAGGTCGCAGGCCTCGGCGAGGTTTTCGCCGACGATCTGCAAGGTGGTGCCGATCACGGCGTAGTCGCCGCTGGCCCAGGCGACTTTCTGGCGTTCCTTCAGGGCAGAGAGATCAATGGGGGTACTCATGATGCGCAGCTCCGCTGACGGTGGCCCGGCTCATTCGGCCGTGGTCGGGTCGATGATGCTCGTCACCTGCGACACGCTGTTGGCGGGGAATCCGCCCAGCCTGGCGTGCTCGCGAACCAGCTCTTCGTTGGGGGCGATGTACACGCAGTAGATCTTGTCGCCGGTGACGTAGCTGTGCAGCCACTGCACCTGCGGCCCCAACTCACGCAACACCTGGCAGGACGTCTGCGAAACGGATTTGAGTTCTTGCGGCGAGAGCTTTCCGGCCCCTGGAATCTCGCGTTCAATCACAAACTTCGGCATGGCAACCTCGCTTGCTTCTCATCGGTGCTTGCGCCGGCAGTGGCGCAACCCGACCACTATCGCGCCGGGGGCGGCCGGCGTCCTTGCCAATCGTCCGGAGAGCCCGCAAAACCGGGGCTTTGCCGATGAGCGGCGGGATTTTGTAAAGGCGTCGAAACACAACCGCGACCACGGAAAACGGCCCGGGGCTTTCGCCGCCGGGCCGTCGGTCTGCGCGGCTCATGCGGCCGGCGCTTTCGCCTCTTCCAGCAATTGCCGGATCATCTGTTCCTGGGCCTCGTAGCGGCCTTCGCCGAAGTGGGTGTAGCGCACTTGCCCCTTGGCGTCGATCAGGTAATGCGCCGGCCAGTACTGGTTGTCGAAATGCCGCCAGATCGCGTAGTCGTTGTCGATGGCCACCGGGTAGGTGATGCCGAGCTTCTTCACTTGATCCTTGACGTTGTCGATGATCCGCTCGTAGCCGTATTCCGGCGTGTGCACGCCGATCACCACCAGGCCGTCCTTGCCGTACTTCGCTTCCCACGCCTTGACGTACGGCAGGGTGTGCTGGCAGTTGATGCAGTCGTAGGTCCAGAAGTCCACCAGCACCACTTTGCCGCGCAGGGATTCGGCCGTCAGCGGCGGCGAGTTCAGCCACTGCACGGCGCCGGACAGGGACGGCATCGTACCCTTGCCTGCCTCCTCCATCAGCGAGTCCGCCCGCACTTTGCTGATGAAATAGTCGACCACCTTCGGCACGTTCTCCAGCACGCCCTTCTCGACCGACGCCACACCTTCGGACGACGTGCTGGCCAGCAGGGGCTTGTCGGCGCCGGTGGCGATCACGGCGGCGGTGGCCAGCACCGCCACGCCGGCACCGCGGCGCAACCAGCCGGTGAACGGGATCGACGGCTTGAGCCGGTTGACCAGCCCGCGTCCGGCGAAGATCAAGGTACCCAGCGACAGCGCACTGCCCGCGCCGTAGGCCAGCAGCAACAGGCTGGTCTGGGCGTTGGCGCCTTGCAGCATGGCACCGGTGAGGATCACGCCCAGGATCGGCCCGGCGCAGGGCGCCCACAGCAGACCGGTGGCGACGCCGAGCATGATCGATCCCATGGGCCCGGCCTTCTTCCGGGCGTCCGGATCGAGGCGGTTGCCGAGCAGGACGAAGGGACGCGACAGCCAGTCGCCGACCCGGGCCGAGATCAGCGACAGAGCGAACAGCACCATCACGAACAGCGCGATGTGGCGGCCGGTGTTGCTGGCCTGGATCACCCACTCACTGCTGACCACCGCCAGGCTGGAGACCAGCGCGAAGGTCAGGGCCATGCCGCCGAGGGTCAGCAGGATCGAGGAGCGGCTGCGGTGGGCACCGGCGAACAGGAACGGCACCACCGGCAGGATGCAGGGGCTGAGGACGGTCAGCAGGCCGCCCAGAAAAGCGATGAGAAGCATGGGAGTCACCTTGATGTCGGAAGTGTTCCAGGTTCTGTGGCGGTCAGGCGTTCTGGCTGTCCAGCCATTGGCTCTGGGGTGTGCGGCTGGCGCCGTTCTCGGCCACCAGTTGACCCTGCGGCGTGCGGCTGGAGCCGTCGGCGGCCACCAGTTGACCCTGCGGCGTGCGGCTGGAGCCGTCGGCAGCCACCAGTTGGCCCTGCGGCGTGCGGCTGGAACCGTCGGCAGCCACCAGTTGCCCCTGCGGCGTGCGACTGGAACCGTCGGCGGCCACCAGTTGGCCCAGCGGCGTATGGCTGGAGCCGTCGGAAGCGAGGCCTTGCTTGGCCAGCGGCGTCAGTTGGAAGCAGGTGCCGTTGCCGCAGCTGTGCTGCTCCACGGCAGCGCTGGCGTGGGCGGCGACACCGGCGAAGGCAAAGGCGAAAGCGGTCAGAAAGCGCGATACGTTGTTCATGGCGTTGATCCTTTTATGAAAGTGGGCAATCAGTTTTCGTTGTGGCAGCCGTCGCCGAACTTGCTGTAATCGAGCACACGGGTCTGGCCGGCCGAGTCGAGGTAGGTCATGCGGGCGTCGACGATGCCGCAGCTCCCTGGGTTGCTTTCCTTGAGGGAAATCACTTTCTGGATGTCCAGATGCGTGCCGTAGGTGTAGGTTTGCGCAGCGACATCGGCCTCGGCGCGGGCCGACAGGGTGCAGATGTTCAGGGCGGCGAACAGGCAAGCGGCAGCGATGGTCTTGGTCTTGGCGTTCATGGCGTTTTCCTCGGGCGTCAATGGATGATTCGTTGTCCGGGCCCGGCGTCTGTGCCGTGCCTCGATGGAGCTCATTGAACGTTGGCGAGGTATCGCGCTTGTGTCGGCAAACGGCTGCGTATCCATGGCTGTGTATCTGTGCAGGCCGGGGATACACAGCGATACAAAACCCTGAAAAAATCCGCTTTTTGCGTCAGCCTGTATCCGCCTGCGCGGCAGATACACTGCAATACAAACCCAGGCAGGCGGGCCCCTCGGGGCTCGATAGACTGCGCGTCATCCCCTTTGATTGAGGTTTGGCCCCATGGATCATGTCGATCACATCCTGATCGTCGACGACGACCGCGAGATCCGCGAGCTGGTCGGCAATTACCTGAAGAAGAACGGCCTGCGCACCACCGTGGTCGCGGACGGCCGGCAGATGCGCAGCTTCCTGGAAGCCAACACCGTGGATCTGATCGTGCTCGACATCATGATGCCCGGCGACGATGGCCTGCTGCTGTGCCGCGAGCTGCGCGCCGGCAAGCACAAGGCCACGCCGATCCTGATGCTCACTGCGCGCAACGACGAGACCGACCGCATCCTGGGCCTGGAGATGGGCGCCGACGATTACTTGACCAAGCCTTTCGCCGCCCGCGAACTGCTGGCGCGGATCAACGCCGTGCTGCGCCGCACGCGCATGCTGCCGCCCAACCTGGTGGTCACCGAAACCGGCCGCCTGCTGGCGTTCGGCCGTTGGCAGCTGGACACCTCGGCCCGCCACCTGCTGGACAAGGACGGCACCCTGGTCGCCCTGAGCGGCGCCGAATACCGCCTGCTGCGGGTGTTCCTCGACCATCCGCAGCGGGTGCTCAGCCGCGACCAGTTGCTCAACCTGACCCAGGGCCGCGAGGCCGACCTGTTCGACCGGTCCATCGACCTGCTGGTCAGCCGCCTGCGCCAGCGCCTGCTGGACGACGCCCGCGAACCGGCCTACATCAAGACCGTGCGCAGCGAAGGCTATGTGTTCTCCTTGCCGGTCGAAGTCCTCGGAGCCCCTGCATGAACCTTGCCCTGCGCTGGCCGCGCACCCTCGCCTCCCGGTTGTCGCTGATTTTCCTGATCGGGCTGATCCTCGCCCAGGCGCTGTCGTTCGGCGCGCAGTACTACGAGCGCTACGAAAGCGCCAAGCACACCATGCTCGGCAACCTGGAGACCGACGTCTCGACCTCCATCGCGATCCTCGACCGCCTGCCGGCCGAGGAGCGCCCGGCCTGGCTCAAGCGCCTGGCCCGGCCCAACTACGGTTACCTGCTCAGCGAGGGCGAACCCGGCACCCCGATCGGCGCAGGCGATGTGCCGGTGGCGGTCACGTCCATCACCGACGCCATCGGCGAGGCCTACCCGCTGACGTTCACCGACATCCCGGGCCCCAGGAAACACTTCCAGGGCCACCTGCGCCTGGGCGACGGCAGCCCGGTGACCATCGACGTGTGGCCGTCGATGGCGCCGCTCTCACCCTGGCTGCCGGTGGTGCTGATCGGCCAACTGGCCCTGATGCTGGTCTGCACCTGGCTGGCGGTGCGCATCGCGATCCGCCCCCTCACCCGCCTGGCCAATGCGGTGGAGACCCTCGACCCCAACGCCCACCCGATCAACCTGGACGAAAAGGGCCCCAACGAAGTGGCCTACGCGGCCCGTGCGTTCAATGCGATGCAGGCGCGCATCGCCGCCTACCTGAAGGAGCGCATGCAACTGCTCGCGGCGATTTCCCACGACCTGCAGACCCCGATCACGCGGATGAAACTGCGGGCCGAGTTCATGGACGACTCCGCCGAGAAAGACAAACTGTGGAACGACCTCGGCGAGATGGAGCACCTGGTGCGCGAGGGCGTGGCCTACGCCCGCAGCATCCACGGTTCCACCGAAGAGAGCCGGCGCACCCACCTGGACTCGTTCCTCGACAGCCTGGTGTTCGACTACCAGGACATGGGCAAGGACGTACAACTGGGCGGCAAGAGCGACGCGGTGATCGACACCCGCCCCCACGCCTTGCGCCGGGTGCTGGTCAA
The DNA here is from genome assembly GCF_002113595.1 of Pseudomonas sp. B3(2017). Classification (NCBI taxonomy): domain Bacteria; kingdom Pseudomonadati; phylum Pseudomonadota; class Gammaproteobacteria; order Pseudomonadales; family Pseudomonadaceae; genus Pseudomonas; species Pseudomonas sp. B3(2017). The sequence goes on along the minus strand of NZ_NEIU01000027.1, from coordinate 41,336 downwards.
CCTCACCGACAACGCCTTGAAGTTCGCCGGCGCCGCCGAACTGTGGGTCGAGCGGCAGGACGGCAAACTTTCGGTGAAAGTCATGGACCGCGGCCCCGGCATCGCCGAAGAGGAACTGGCCCAGGTGATGGAGCCGTTCTACCGCGTGGAGAACTCGCGCAACCGCAGCACCGGCGGCACCGGCCTGGGCCTGGCCATCGCCCAGCAATTGGCGATGGCTTTGGGCGGTTCGCTGAACCTGAGCAACCGAGAAGGCGGCGGACTGTGCGCCGAGCTGCGATTGCCCCTGCAAGGTTGATTTCTGTTTAAGAACCGCCGGCAAGCCGACGTCACGGCCTACATTGCGCGATGCCGGCGGCTACAACGCCGGTAGAATCGGCCGATTGTTGCCCCTGGGCGACCCCTCTATCGTTGCGTGTATCGCCACATGCTCGCTGAACAGCCGAGCGATGAAGCAGACGTCCTCCGGCGACCGTCGGTCGTGACTGTCAGGTCTGACAGTCGCCGGACGCCGACATTTACTGTGTGGTGGCATCACATGCGCTCCGACCGAGACCGACCGCCATGACACTGCTGGAAAACGTAGAACAGACCTGCAAACGCCTGGCGCCCGGCGGGTGGCAGTCACTGATGCGGGCACACGGGCTGGACCTGTCGGCGGTGCCGCTTGACGTCGAGCTGCTCAAACCGCTGACCATCGATAGGACCCTGCCGGGCTTCGAGGATTTTTCAATGGCAGGCTTCCGGGCCATCGAGCCAGGAGAACCCTCGCGCAGCCTGCTCTTCCATGCCTTGGCCTCAGCGCGGGTCACGCTCGATGCAACCGGCCAGCCGTTGCAACTGTTTCCCTCCCCGGCTGAGATCGAAACGCTGCTCGACCTGGTCTTCGGCATCCGCCCTCCCACACTCGACGAGCTCCGGCAAAGGGCCCGGGGAGCGCCTCTCGCCGTAGCCGTGTTTGCCTGCGAATACCGTTGCGCCGTCGATACGGTGCACGGCGTACACGCCGACCTGTGCTTTTCCCGCACCGGCATCGCCCGTGTCGGCACCGCCGCCGCCCGGTACGACACCCGCCTGCGGAGCCATTTGCCTTGGGTGGACGATGACGCCTACGGCATCCGGGTCATGCCCGTGCGCTACAGCGCCTATGTCGCCGTGCAGCTCAAAGGCGACGCCGAACGGTTCGGTCCGTTGGACTTGCAGGAGGACATCGACGACGGCCTGGATTTCTGGGTGCCGCTGCACAAACTGTTCGAGGGCCCCGAATGCATCGCCGGCATGGAGCTGACGCTGCGGCTGGACAACCACCAGATCAACGAAAAGCTGCGGCACATACACCTGCGTCATGCCGGCACCGGTTGGCAGGAGCCGGAAATCAGCCAACCGCCGTTCGTCATCAGCGAGGGCCTGGCGTATTGGGCAGACCCGGCGGATCGGGGGCCAGGGCTCTTGCTGCCGCAGGTCAGGCCACGCCTGGTCGAGCCGGCCTGCCTCGACGGCCAGCCCCTTGCCTTTCAGATGCCGGCCGGAACCGCCGGCATGGTGCATGGCCGCCACAAGCTCAATGAGGACGGCAGCATCGAGGATCTGAACGACCGGGAAGGCGTGGGCGAGCTGGTCGACCGCGGCGGTTACCGGACCCTGCACTATCACGACGGTACGGCTGACGGTTGGGTGCGTGCGCATTGCTTGCCGTTGAACACCCAGATGCCGTCGGTGGCGGCCTACTCCGTGATCGGCCCACCGGATTTCTTCCCTTTGTGCACCCAGCGACGGTTGCTGACGTGGGTGAACCACGAACCTGTAATACCCGACCCCGACATCTGGCACGCCCGGTTGCAAGCCCTGTCGAACGTCCGCTATTGCGCCAACCTGGCGCTCAAGGACCAACCGTTTTCGCCAGACGACCGCAGCGTGACGGCAATCGTGGCACAACTGCGCAACGCCGGCGTTCCCCCCTCCGGCGACCTGCAACCGGCCATCGCCCGACCGACCTCATTGCCCGACGGCGCAGCCGGTGTGTTCGGCCCGGGTTGGGAGACCGGCTGGATCCGTCAGCGGATGCCAGACGACAGCTGGATCAATGTGCTGGCCGGTTACCAGATGGCCAGCCCGTTCACGGAAGACATACGCATCTGCGCGGCGCTGGGCTCGTTCTGGCCAGGCACCGCACCGGATTCGGCACAGACCTTTGAACCCCGCAGAACCTTGCACAGCATCATTCCGCTGACCGACGGGGAAACCGGTCAGGGGGCCGTCGCCTGGGATCACCAGCAACGGCCGCAACTGATACAGGATCAGGGGCGGACATTGGCCCGCTACCGCGCCTACGAATACAGCGACTACACGCAGGTCGCCCTCGACAACCGGTTTTCCCTGCAGCAGACCGGCGCCGTGGATCAGCAGGCCTACCAGAACCGGGTGCTGTCGATGTACCGCGTCTACAACGCACTCGGTGCAGGCCAGAACGACGCCGAGCGCAACCGTTGGCCGGTGCTTTCGTTCCAGAGCGTGCTGCGGCCCGATCCGGAGCTGGACCTGGCGGAGCGACAGGCCGGCACCGCACTGGACGGCTGGGTGCATCGCTACCGGATGTACCGACGCGGCGACGTCTCCACCCCGGCTGGCGACTTCAAGCGGCGGGACGTCGAGGTGCAGGAGCAGGTGAGCCTCTTCGTCAGCGTCGCAGCGATGCTGCTGAAGACCGACGGCGCCCCCTGGCGACTTGTGCTTGAACCGCTTTGATGTGGTGGTGGTCGGCGGTGGCCCCGCAGGATCCGCGGCGGCCATCGGCTGTGCGCAGCGCGGATGGCAGGTCGCCCTGATCGAGCGACACGCCTTTCCCCGCTTCCGCCCCGGCGAAAGTCTGCATCCGGGCATCGAGCCGTTGCTGCAACAACTGGGTGTGGCTGAACGGTTGTGCGGCATGGATGCCATGCGCTTCCACGGGCATTGGGTGCAGTGGAACGCACCGCCGCAATACATCGGCTTCGGCGGCGACGACAACGGCCCGTGGCGCGGCTTCCAGATCGCCCGAGCCCGGCTGGACATGGCGCTGCTGCAAAGGGCTGCGGCGCTGGGAGTGACGGTTCGTCAGCCTTGTCGGGCGCGACGGGTGCTCATCCACCAACACCGCGTGATCGGCGTGGACACCGACACCGGCCCCCTGTTTGCCTCGTACGTGCTCGACGCCAGCGGAGCGTCGGGCTGGCTCGGCCGTCGACTGCAGCTACCGCTGCGCCGTTGCTCACCACCGTTGCAGGTCCGCTTCGGCTACCTCGACGGGCACATTGCACCCTATTCGCAGACACCGCACCTGCTGGCCGACACCGACGGCTGGACATGGCTGGCGCAGGTGGAGGAACAAACGCTGCACTGGGCACGGCAGACATTCGAAGCGCAACGCCTGACGAGGGGGGATCACCCGCCTTGCGCATTGCCCGAACCGCTGCGGAACCTGCCGCCCCGGGGGCGCCCCCGCAGCGCCGACGTGACGTGGCGCATCAGCGCCGCCCCCGCCGGCAGCGGCTACTTCATTGCCGGCGACGCGGCCAGCCAGCTCGACCCGGCCTCCTCCCACGGCGTGCTCAAGGCCCTGATGACAGGCATGCAGGCTGCGCAAGCAATATCCGACTGTCTCCGGCATCCGGCTTTGCAGACGGCGGCGCAGTCGCAATACAGCCAATGGTTGAGCGACTGGTTCGAACGGGACAAGGCCCAGTTGCAGCGTTTCTATCGCCTGCACCCGTGTCCGCCCCGGTGGCTGCCGACCGAGGAATGAATCAGTTCCCCACCACACCGTCGTCATGCAACTGGCGCAGCAGCGCCTGTCCGCTGTCCAGAAACGCCGTAGTCACAGGCAACCCGGCTTCGGCCGCCAGCGCCCCGAGGTGTTCGGCCCCGATCATCTGCGGCCATTCGCCGATCCGTTGCAGCAGACGCCAGGCCAACGGGCTCAGCTCGGAAAACCTCACGCTGAAGTCTGCCGTGCGCCTGACCAGCAACAGGGTCGGCTCGGCGGGCGGCGTGGCCGGTCGATGATCCGGCCCCAGCTTCTGCACCGGCCAAGCGTAGGCCAGCGGCCAGGCAAGTGGCGACACCTGCAACGGCCGGGTCAGCAACGAGGCGCCGTCGCTCGGCGGCAAGGGCTGCGCATCGGACTGCTGCAACACCATCTCCACCCATTCGTAATGGGCCAGTTCCACCAGGAACCCCGGCCACTGGCCTTCGCCCGGCTCGTCCGCGCGATCGGCGAGGTAGCCGACGAACGCTTCGGCGATTTCACCGAACTTCGGCGTCTGCGCGCGGTGATCCCGCAGAAAGCCGCGGACCAATGTGCGCCAGGCGTCCTGGCCGATGATCCGGATCAGCACCGGAAAGGTGCCGCCCAGCAACTGCGAAACATTGTTGAACACCAGGTCGCGGTACACCTCGACCCGCGCCGCCTTCATGCCGGGCGGAGGCGACTGGTTGTCCGGATCCCGCAGGTAGCGGGTCAAGGCCAGTTGTTGCCGCTCAAGGCTGTCCATGCTGACCTCCTTCGGCTTGCAGGCGGCGGATGGTCCGCAACTCAGCCACCAGGTCGGAGAACGCCGGGAAGTTGAAGTCCCGTTCAAGCAAGGTCGGCCGCGCACCGAAACGGGCATAGGCTTTGGCCAGCAGCGCCCACACCACCGGTTTCACCGGGGCGCCGTGGGTGTCGATCTTCAGCGTGTCGGACTCATCGAAATGCCCGGCCACGTGCATGCCGACCACCCTGCCCGGCTCGATGGCATTCAGCAGGGTCAGCGGGTCGAACCCGTGGTTGACCGAGTTCACGTAAACGTTGTTGACGTCCAGCAGCAGGTCGCAGTCGGCCTCGCGCAGCACGGCGTTGGTGAAGGTCGCTTCGTCCATGTCCTGCCGGGGGGCGGCGTAATAGGAAACGTTTTCCACCGCCAGCCGCCGGCCGAGGATGTCCTGGGCCTGGCGGATCCGTGCGGCGACGTGGTGCACCGCCTCTTCGGTGAACGGCAGCGGCAGCAGGTCGTAGAGGTGGCCGTCGTCGCTGCAGTAGCTCAGGTGTTCGCTGTACAGCGGCACGTCGTAGCGGTCGAGGAACGCGCGCACCTCGTGCAGGAAACCGGTGTCCAGGGGCGCCGGGCCGCCCAGGGACAGCGACAGGCCGTGACACGACAGCGGATAGCGCTCAGCCAGTTCGCGCAACGCCGCGCCATGGGCGCCGCCGACGCCGATCCAGTTTTCCGGCGCGACCTCAAGGAAGTCGAAATCGCCGGTGCGGGCGGATCGCAGGTCTTTGATCAGGCCACGGCGCAGGCCGAGCCCGACACGGGGCGGTACGGTGGGATGTTGAGTCTGCATGGGCAAGGTCTCGGTTGAGGCGCCGCCGGAGATGGCGGCTGACCTGTCCAGTAGGCGCCCTGGCTGTATCGCGGCTGTGTGGCCGGCCGGGTGAAGGTCGACGGTTTTGTATCGCGAACGGGGCCATACACACTGGGATACACGCCGGCGGTGGGTCCCGGGGCAGAAATCCGATGTCCGCCATCGGTTCGGGGTGAGTGTTTTGCCATCACGGGACTAGACTCAAACATTACCCAGTCGAGGGGGCCGCAGGGCGCCGCTTGCGCCCGATTCCATGACCACCGCCCGGTGGCGATCGCCTCGACGCCCGCACAGCCGCCGGAGCGTGATCCTGCAACAGGAGCACCTGTGATGGACGAGGCCAGACTCAACGAGTTCATGGGCAAACTGGTCAACGACATGGGCGGCGCGGCGATGCTGGCCAATGTCATCGTCGGCGAAGAGCTCGGCCTGTACCGGGCGATGGCCGACAGCCAGCCGATCAGCCCGGAAACCCTCGCCGAAAAGACCGCCTGCAACACCCGCCTGGTGCGCGAATGGCTCAGCGCCCACGCCGCCTCCGGCTACATGGAACACCTGGACGGAAAATTCCGACTTCCCGAAGAACAGGCCCTGGCCTTGGCCATCGAAGATTCGCCGGTGTATGTCGCCGGCGGCCTCGGGGTGGTCGCGTCGTTTTTCCACGACAAGGACAAACTGGTCAAAGCCATGCGCGGCAACGGCGCCCTGCCCTGGGGCGACCACCACCCGTGCATGTTCACCGGCACCGAGCGGTTCTTCCGCCCAGGCTACAAGGGGCACCTGATCGCCGAGTGGCTGCCGGCGCTGGACGGCGTGGTGGCCAAGCTTGAGGAAGGCGCCAAAGTCGCCGACGTCGGCTGCGGCCATGGCGCCTCCACGGTGATCATGGCCCAGGCCTACCCCAATTCGCGCTTCGTCGGTTTCGACTACCACGCGCCCTCGGTGACCGTCGCCACCCAACGCGCCGAAGAAGGCGGGGTCAGCAGCCGGGCACGGTTCTTCCAGGGCACGGCGAAAAGTTTTCCCGGCGACGACTACGACCTGATCTGCTACTTCGACTGCCTGCATGACATGGGCGACCCGGTCGGCGCGGCGCGTCACGCGTATGACTCGTTGAAGGACGACGGCACGGTCCTGCTGGTCGAGCCGTTCGCCAACGATACGCTGGACGACAACATCAACCCGGTCGGCCGGTTGTTCTACGCCGCCTCGACGTTCATCTGCACCCCGAACTCGTTGTCCCAGGAAGTCGGCCTCGGGCTCGGCGCGCAGGCCGGCGAGCTGCGTTTGCGCAAGGTGTTCAGCGAGGCGGGCTTCAAGCAGTTTCGGCGGGCCACGCAGACGCCGTTCAACCTGATTCTGGAGGCACGCAAGTAACGCGGCGGGGTAAGGGAGCGTGCTCCCGACGGTGCGCAGGCCCCAAAACACAGAGGCCTGCTGCGCAATCCGGCGGGAGCAAGCCCCCTGGCCATGGCAGGTGCTAATCTGCATGCACCTTCTGCCTGCGGAGCTTCGGTCATGACCGACCGTTCCTGTCCCGACCGTTCCAACCCCGACGCCTTCACCCATTTGCTGGAAGCCATGGCCGGCGGCGACTTCGTGGTGCTCACCGGCGCCGGCATCAGCACCCCGTCCGGCATCCCCGACTACCGCGACAGCGACGGCGTGCGCCGTGGCCGCCAGCCGATGATGTATCAGGAGTTTCTCGCCGCCCCCGAATCCCGCCGCCGCTACTGGGCCCGGGCCATGCTCGGCTGGCCCCGGGTGCGCCAGGCCCGGCCGAACGTGGCCCACGAGGCGTTGGCCGACCTGCAGGAGCGCGGCCTCATCAACGGGGTCATCACCCAGAACGTCGACACCCTGCACGACCGCGCCGGCAGCCGCGACGTGATCGAACTGCACGGCAGCCTGCACCGGGTGCTCTGTCTGGACTGCGGCCGGCGCAGCGAACGGGACTCGGTCCAGCAGTGGATGGAAACGCAGAACCCTTACCTTGCCGGCGTCGATGCGGTGCAGGCGCCGGATGGCGACACCCTGCTCGACCCGGCCTTCGAGGCACGGTTCCAGATGCCCCGCTGCCCCCATTGCGACGGCGAACGGATGAAGCCGGACGTGGTGTTCTTCGGCGAGAACGTCGCCCAGCCCACGGCGGCGCAAGCCATGGCGGCGGTGGAACGGGCGGCCGGGATGCTGGTGATCGGATCGTCCCTGATGGCGTTTTCGGCCTTTCGCCTGTGCCGGGCGATCGCCGACCGGGGCAAGCCGCTGATCGCGATCAACCTGGGCAAGACCCGGGCGGATGAATGGCTGGACCTGAAGATCGAAGGTTCGTGCGAAGTGTTGTTGCCCCGCTTGGCGAAATGCCTGGCCCCATGACGGCTTTTGTGGGAGCCAGCCTGCTGGCGATGGCGTCCTTCAAGGCTCCGCAGGGCCCAGGCGCTGGCCGAGGTTTTCCTGGCGCAGGATATCGAACAGTGCCTGCGCCGCCGCCGACAGTTCGTTGCCCGGCTCGGTCAGCACACCGATGGCCCGCTCCACCACCGGTTCGCGCAAGGTCAGGCAGCACGCGCCCAGTTCCTGCATCTGCACCGCGCACAGGGCCGGCACGGCGCTGACGCCCAGGCCGCTGGCGACCATCCTTCCGACCGTCGCCAGTTGATGGCTTTCGAACTCCACCGGGAGTTTCATGCCCCGGGCCTGCAAGTGCTCCTCAAGCATCACCCGCACCGTGGACGGTCGCTGCAACGTGATGAACGGTTGCTCAAGCAAGGTCAGCCAGTCGATTTCCTGGCGCCCGGCCCACGGCGAATCCTGGGGCACCACCGCCACGAAGCGGTCGGTGTACAGCGGCGTGAAGCTCAACGACGTGCTCTGCATCGGCTCGAACGCCACCCCGAGTTCCACCTGACGGTCGCGCACCATCTCCAGCACCTGTTCGTTGACCACGTCGTTGACCGTGACATTGACGTTCGGGTAACGCGCGCGAAAATTCTTCAGGATCGGCGGCAGCAGGTTGCCGGCGAACGACGGCATCGCCGCCAGCGTCACCCGCCCCCGTTGCAGGCTGAAGCGTTGGCGCATTTCGTCTTCGGCGTTGTCCCAGTCGGCGATCAGGCGCCGGGCCAGCGGCAGCAGGGATTCGCCCTCCGGAGTCAACGCCACGTTGCGGGTGTTGCGGCTGAACAGGCGTCCGCCCAGCCCCTCTTCCAGCGCTTTGATGGTCAGGCTCAGCGCCGACTGCGACAGGTGCAGGCGCTCGCAGGCCACGGCGAAACTCAGGCTCTGGGCCACGGCGAGGAAGGCGCGGATCTGTTTGACGGTCATGGTCGCGTTGCTCCAGTTGTAAGCCGCAAGCGTTAAGCTGCAAGACGGGGACGGTGATTAATTGAGTTTTATCAATCAATCCACCCTAAAAATCAACTTAACAAATATATCGTCCGGCGAGACACTCCAACCATTCGGCTAGCCAGCCGCCTACCAACAATAAAAGAGGTGCCTATGGCAGGTTTCGACAAGCGCGTGTACTCCTACGAGGAGGCTCTGGCCGGCCTCAAGGACGGCATGACCGTGATTTCCGGCGGCTTCGGCCTCTGCGGCATCCCCGAAAACCTGATCGCCGAGATCAAGCGCAAGGGCACCCGCGACCTCACCGTCGTCTCCAACAACTGCGGCGTCGACGGCTTCGGCCTCGGTGTGCTGCTGGTGGACCGGCAGATCCGCAAGGTGGTGGCCTCCTACGTCGGCGAGAACAAACTGTTCGAGGAACAGCTGCTCAACGGCGACATCGAAGTCGTCCTCACTCCGCAAGGCACCCTGGCCGAGAAAATGCGCGCCGGCGGCGCGGGCATCCCGGCCTTCTTCACCGCCACCGGCGTCGGCACCCCAGTGGCCGAAGGCAAGGAAGTGCGTGAGTTCCACGGCCGCAAATACCTGATGGAAGAGTCCATCACCGGCGACTTCGCCATCGTCAAAGGCTGGAAGGCCGACCACTTCGGCAACGTCATCTACCGCCACACCGCCCAGAACTTCAACCCGCTGGCCGCCACCGCCGGCAAGATCACCGTGGTCGAGGTCGAAGAGATCGTCGAACCCGGCGAGCTGGATCCGTCGCAGATCCACACCCCCGGCATCTACGTCGACCGGGTCATTTGCGGCACGTTCGAAAAACGCATCGAACAGCGCACCATCCGCAAATAACTCAGGCTGACGGAGAACAAGAACATGGCACTTACCCGCGAACAAATGGCTCAACGCGTCGCCCGCGAAATGCAGGACGGCTTCTACGTGAACCTCGGCATCGGCATCCCGACCCTGGTCGCCAACTACATCCCCGAAGGCATGGAAGTCATGCTGCAATCGGAAAACGGCCTGCTCGGGATGGGCCCTTTCCCGACTGAAGACACCATCGATGCCGACATGATCAACGCCGGCAAACAGACCGTGACCGCGCGGATCGGCGCGTCGATCTTTTCCTCGGCCGAGTCCTTCGCGATGATTCGCGGCGGTCACGTCGACCTGACCGTGCTCGGCGCGTTCGAAGTGGACGTGCAAGGCAACATCGCCTCGTGGATGATCCCCGGCAAACTGGTCAAGGGCATGGGCGGCGCGATGGATCTGGTGGCCGGCGCCGACAACATCATCGTCATCATGACCCACGCCTCCAAGGACGGTGAGTCCAAGTTGCTGAGCCAGTGCAGCCTGCCGCTGACCGGCGCCGGGTGCATCAAGCGCGTCCTGACCGACCTCGCCTACCTTGAAATCGAAAATGGCGCTTTTGTCCTCAAGGAACGCGCACCTGGCGTCAGCGTCGAGGAAATCGTCGCCAAAACCGCTGGTAAACTGATCGTCCCGGATCACGTACCGGAAATGCAGTTCGCTGCCGAGTGAGGAATTCGAAAATGCAAGACGTCGTCATTGTTGCCGCCACGCGCACCGCGATCGGCAGTTTCCAGGGGGCGCTGGCCACCGTCCCCGCCGTGGATCTGGGCGCGGCGGTCATCCGCCAGCTGCTTGAGCAGACCGGTCTGGACGGTGCCCAGGTCGATGAAGTGATCATGGGCCAGGTGCTGACCGCCGGCGCCGGCCAGAACCCGGCGCGCCAGGCCGCGATCAAGGCCGGCCTGCCCCACGCCGTGCCGGCCATGACCCTGAACAAGGTCTGCGGCTCGGGCCTCAAGGCCCTGCACCTGGGCGCCCAGGCGATCCGCTGCGGCGACGCCGACGTGATCATCGCCGGCGGCCAGGAGAACATGAGCCTGGCCAACTACGTAATGCCCGGCGCCCGCACCGGCCTGCGCATGGGCCATGCCCAGATCGTCGACACCATGATCAGCGATGGCCTGTGGGACGCCTTCAACGACTACCATATGGGCATCACCGCCGAAAACCTGGTGGACAAGTACGGCATCAGCCGCGAGCAGCAGGACGCCTTCGCCGCCGCTTCGCAGCAGAAAGCCGCTGCAGCCATCGAGGCCGGCCGCTTCGTCGATGAGATCACCCCGATCCTGATCCCCCAGCGCAAAGGCGACCCGGTGGCGTTCAAGACCGATGAGCAACCGCGCGGCGACACCACCGCCGAATCCCTGGCCAAACTGCGCCCGGCCTTCAAGAAGGACGGCAGCGTCACCGCCGGCAACGCATCGTCGCTCAACGACGGCGCCGCCGCCGTGATCCTGATGAGCGCCGAAAAGGCCAAGGCCCTGGGCCTGCCGGTGCTGGCGAAAATCGCGGCCTACGCCAACGCGGGCGTCGACCCGGCGATCATGGGCATCGGCCCGGTCTCGGCCACCCGCCGCTGCCTCGACAAGGCCGGCTGGTCGCTGGATCAGTTGGACCTGATCGAAGCCAACGAAGCGTTCGCGGCCCAATCGCTGGCGGTGGCCAAGGACCTGCAATGGGATCTGGCCAAGGTCAACGTCAACGGCGGCGCCATCGCCCTCGGCCACCCGATCGGCGCATCGGGCTGCCGCGTGCTGGTGACCCTGCTGCACGAAATGCTCAAGCGCGATGCGAAGAAAGGTCTGGCGACCCTGTGCATCGGCGGCGGCCAAGGTGTGGCGCTGGCGCTGGAACGGGCGTAAGCCAAAAGCGTTCATCAGCGGTCGGCGGATCCACGACATCCGTCGCCCTCTGGCAACAAACCCGGCACGGCTTGCGTCGTGCCGGGTTCTTTTTTGCCTGGGCTCAGGGGAAACCGTTCAACATCGTCGGTGACTGACCCACCGCCATCGCCAGCAAGCTGGCTCCCACAGGTTTTTGCGATGATCTGCCATTTCTGCGTACACCGCCGGCCCCTGTAGGAGCTTGCCTGCAAGCGATGGCGGCATATCAGGCAATGAAGATGTCGGGTGTGCCGACCTCATCGCCAGCAGGCTGGCTCCCACAGGATTCTGCGTTGGGCTGCCATTTCTGCGAACGCCGCCGACCTTTGTGGGAGCTGGCTTGCCAGCGATGGCGGCATGTCAGGCAACGAGGATGTCGGCTGTGCTGGCCTCATCGCTAGCAAGCTACCTCCCACAGGATTCTGCGTTGGGCTGCCATTTCTGTGAACGCCGCTGACCTTTGTGGGAGCTGGCTTGCCAGCGATGGCGGCATGTCAGGCAATGAGGATGTCGGGTGTGCCGACCTCATCACCAGCAGGCTGGCTCCCACAGAATCTTGCGGTGGCCCGCCAATGCCGCGAACGCCGCCGGCCCCTGTGGGAGCTGGCTTGCCCGCGATGGGGATGGTGCAGCCCCTGCAACAGTGAAGGTCAAGCAACCAGCTGCAGGATCAGCCAACTGTTGGCCCCGCTGATCACCGCAAACAACCCCCACGCCAACACCCGGGTCGGCAACCGGTTCACGAACGGCCCCATCAGCTGTCGGTCGTTGGTCATGCGGATCAGCGGGTACAAGGCGAACGGCAGTTGCAGGCTCAGCACCACCTGGCTCAGCACCAAGAGCTTGCCCACCGCGCCGTCGCCCATCAGCCACACGCCGATGAACGCCGGGATCAGCGCCAGCCCCCGGGTGATCAGGCGCCGCTGCCAGCAGGGGATCCGCAGGTTCAGGAACCCTTCCATGATCACCTGGCCGGCGATGGTGCCGGTGAACGTCGAACTCTGCCCGGACGCCAGCAGCGCCACACCGAACAGCACGCTGGCCAGCGCCCCGCCCACCAGCGGATCCAGCAGGTGATAGGCGTCCTGGATGTCCGTGACGTCGGTGTGCCCGGACTGGTGAAACGCCGCCGCCGCGAGAATCAGGATCGCTGCGTTGACCAGCAGCGCCAGCGCCAACGAGCCGATGGTGTCGATGCGCGCCAGTTTCACCGCGTCCTGCTGGCTGGCCAGGTCCTTGCCGATCAGCCGCGTCTGCACGATGGATGTGTGCAGGTACAGGTTATGCGGCATCACCGTGGCGCCGAGGATGCCGATCGCCAGATACAGCGGCGCCGCCTCGCCGATGGCCGACAGCGACGGCTTGAAGCCTTGGGCGACGTCCGGCCAATACGGCTTGATCAGCAACAACTCCACGAAAAAGCACACGCCGATGGTGCCCACCAGCACCAGCATGATCGCCTCCAGCCGCCGGAAGCCCCGGTTCTGCAAGGCCAGCACCAGCAGCGTGTCGAACGCCGTGAGGGCGATGCCGACGCTCAGCGAGCACCCCAGCAGCAAATGAAATGCCAGCGCACAGCCCAACACTTCGGCCAGGTCGGTGGCGATGATCGAAATCTCCGCCAGCCCCCATTGCAGCCGTGCCGTGCTGGTGCTGTAGCGCTCACGGGACAATTGCGCCAGATCCCGCCCGGTGGCGATGCCCAGGCGCGAACACAGGCACTGGACGACCATCCCCGCCAGGCTCGTCAGCAGCACCACGAACAGCAGGCTGTAGCCGAACCGCGACCCCGCCTCGATGGCCGTCGCCCAGTTGCCCGGATCCATGTAGCCGATGGACACCAGCAGTCCGGGGCCGGCGAAGCGCAGCACACGCTTGAAGAATGAAGCACTCGGATCGACCGCGACGCTGCCGGCCACTTCCGGCGGGCAGAACGGCGCGGTGCCGACCTTGGGCAGACTGAATTTCACGCACACATCCAGAAACAAGTGGGAAAGGCTCGCAGCTTAGACGTTTCGCCCGCCGTGCCCAAGGGACGATGTGCCGAGTTTTCGGGGGGCGTATTTTTGTATACAAAAATTGTATTTTCCTGAAGCAATCCCCTCGCCGCGATGCTACCGTGGCCCCTCTCACCCGACGGAGCCCTTCGCGTGCTGATCCTCAAACTGTTGCTGATCCCCGGTTTCCTGCTGCTGATTTCCCTGGCCGGCAAGCGCTGGGGGCCAAGTGTGGCCGGTTGGCTGTCGGGGTTGCCGGTGGTGGTCGGGCCGATCCTGCTGTTCCTCGCCCTTGAGCAGGGCCTGGCGTTCGCCGCGCAATCGGCGGTGGCGGCGCTGTCGGCCATGCTTGCGATGATTGCGTTCTGCGTCACCTACGCTCAGGTCGCGCAACGGGCGAACTGGCCATGGGCGCTGGCGGTTTCCCTCAGCGTCTGGGCGCTGCTGGCGGTGGCGCTGTCGCTGATCCCGCCGTCGCTGCCGTTCTCGGTGGCGGCCGCTGCGACGGCGTTGCTGGCGGCGCCACGCCTGTTCCCCGACGTGCACCCGGTGGTGGGCGGCCCGGCGCCGAAATCGGATCGGTTGATCTGGCGGATGGTCGCCGGCGCGGCGCTGACGCTGGTGGTGACCCTGCTGGCCAGCACCGTGGGCGAACGCTGGAGCGGCCTGCTGGCGGTGTTCTCCCAGCAGACCCGCGGCCCGGCGTTCACCGCCGCGCTGCTGCGGGCGACGGCGACGGGGATGTATTCGTTCTCGGCGTTTTGCCTGGTGCTGGCATTGACGCTGCCGAGGTTGGGCTGGTGGGGGTTTGCGATGGGAGTCGCCGTCTCTCTGGCCATGCTGCTGGTGACTCGACAACTTGTGACAAGCGCGAACCATAAGCACGCCGGATTGGCCGACCGGCCTTGACTCAAGCCCAGGCGCCCATCGCTGGAATGGGAGCCTGAAACACATCCCTATCAGGACTCGGCTTGACCCTCACCAGTTGCCGAAGTCGACAAAATCATAAGGGTACGGATCTGAACACTCCGGGCTTGAAGGAGCATCCTTGGGGCAAACCTTCACATCGAACTTCCCCTTGGCCGGAGGATTGGTCAGATTGATCTGAAAATCCCGGGTGTCGTACTTCTGTGCACTCCCCATCGGGATCCATTGGCCCGAAGCGTTTTTGTAGGAGGCCTGCAGATCCTGTGCGGCCGTCTTGGGCGTAGTGCCGTAGACAGTCTGGAAAAACCCTTCCTGCTTGATGGTGCTGATGATGATTTTTTCGTTGGCCATGTCCGTGACTCCAATGCCGATCGCCGTTCGATCAGCTACGCGCCATTCTTCAGGCCCGACAGACTTCCGTGCACCTGACAGAAATTACAGTTCCGATGGACGGGCACTCGCCCGCCCCGCACTGGAGTATCAAGCGCCAGCCATGGGATGATCCGCGCCACACGTGACCATCCTTGGAGATCAGAATGTCGTTGCCTCTTAAGAAAGCCGCCGTTTTACTGCTGGCGGCCGTCACAGCCTTTGGAGCGTTCAACGCTCAGGCTGCCGCCAAACCCAAGGACAAGCCCGCCGGCGAAAAGGTCTCGATGCTCGACGGCAAGCTCACCTTCACGCTGCCCAAGGGGTTCGTCGCCGACCCGCTGCCGCCGGGCCCGACCGGCGCCAAGGGCACGATGTACACCAACCAGGCTACCCGCACGGTGGTCATCGCCGCAGAGAACCAGATTCCCGAAGGCAACAACGTCAAGGACAACGACAGCGCGTTCCTCGACGCCACCGTGACGGACTTCATCGAAGGCCAGCGCAAGGCGTTGCCGGACTTCAACAAGCTCAGTGAGAAAAGCATCACCCGCAAGGGCAACGGCCTGGGCCTGCGCCAGGTGGACAGCACCGCCACCCAGGGCGGCGGCCAGACCCTCAACACCACGCTGATGGCCGGCTCCGGCACCCGGATGGCGCTGGTTCAGGTGATTTCCCGGGCCAGCGACAAGAGCGGCCACGAAACACTGGTCAACGCGATCCTCAAGGAGAAGTGACCGTCAGGGATTGAGCCCCTGCAGCCAGGCGCTCAAATCCCGCAGTTCCGCCGCGCCGATGCTGTGGCCCACACCGGGGTAGGCGTGGAACTGCGGCGCGTAGCCCAAGCGCTTCAGCAATGCATCGGCCTGGGTGCCGTCGCGATAGGGCACACGGTCGTCGGCGGTGCCGTGGCCGATGAAGACCTGCACCGGAGCCGGTGGCCCGGCGGCTTCGAGTTCGGCCTTGAGCACCGGCAACAAGCGCCCGCTCAATGCGGCGAATCCGCCCACCACTGCGGGCTGGCGCAAGCCCACTTCGTAACTCATCATCGCGCCCTGGCTAAAGCCGACCAGGTACACCTTGTTCGGCTCGGCGTGGTATTTCTGCGCCGCAGCCGTCACGAAGGCCCGCAGTTTCTGCCCGCTGGCCTTCAGGTCATCGGGCTCGCCGTTGTAGGCCCCTTCGCCCTTCTTGCGAAACCACTGGAAACGCCCTTCCCCCAGCGCCATCGGCGCCTGCACCGACAGGTAGTTGTACTGCGCCGGCAGCTGAAACTTCATGCCGATCAGATCCGCCTCGTTGCTGCCGTAGCCGTGCAGGAAAACCACCAGCGGACGCGGTTCGGCATCCGGGTGGACCTGGGCCAGGTAATTGAGCGGCAGATCGGTCTGCAGCGTGGTCTGGGCCTGGGCGGTGCCGCAGGCCAGGAGGGCAAACAGGGCTAGCGTCTTGAGCATGGGGCGTCCTTGGCGGTGGGCCGTATCAGGGGCAGAGCCTGGCATGATCCGCATTCTGTGTCGCAACCAAAACCGCTATCGCGAGCAGGCTCGCTCCCACAGGGGAACGCGGTCGACTGTGGGAGCGAGCCTGCTCGCGATGAGGCCCTTGAGTCAAACACACACTCAGTCGTTGATCAGCTTCCCGGCCCGGATCGGCTCGCGCCCGGCCACTTTCGCCTGCCAGATCCCCGGCTGGGTGTAGCGCCCGCGGTCGAGGGCGAACAGCACGCCGCTGGTGCCGGCGCGCACGGTGGTGACCCGGTCGTTCAGCGGGTCGACCACTTCGAACAGGGCGTCTCCCCGCTCGACCCACTCCCCCGCGTCCCGCAGGAAGCTCACCACGCCATGGTGCGGCGCGAACAGGTATTGGGTGCCTTCGAACGGCATGCCTTCACAGCATTCCTGCGGCGCCGGTGGCCATTCGCCGCCGATGAAGCCTTGCTCTGCCAGGAAGCCCAGGATCGCCTCGCAGTTGGCCTGGGCCTGTTCGACCCGGGTGTCGCCCATGCTGCCCAGCTCCAGGGTGGTCGCCAGGTTGGCCGGCGGAATCGCCGCCTCGGGGAACGCCCGCGCCAGGCGCAGCCACGGCGACGAGCAGGATTCATCGAACGAGCTGCCGCCGGAGTCCTCGCACAGCAGCGCCACGCCGGCCTTCAGGCGGGCGGCCAGGGACTGCCACTGCGGCCAGTGCTGCGGCAACGCATACAGGTGAATGGCCGCTTCGAAGTCGCAATGCAGATCCAGGGTGATGTCGGCGTCGCAGGCGTGGCGCAGCAGCAGACGGTGCAAGGCTTCCAGCTGCGAGGCCGGGGCCGGCAGGTCGTCGAGCACCTGGCCCATGGTCTGGCGGATCAGCGCGATGTTGGCGGCGGCGTCATCGCCCAGACGCTCGCCGACCAGGGCCGCCACCGGCGCGCTCAGTTCGACGAACGCACGGTTGAAGTTCTTGCCGCTGCCCAGTTCGAAGCGGCCCATGTGGGCGCTTTGCAGGTGCTGGTCCAGGCCGATGGGGTTGGCCACCGGCACCAGCTCGATCACACCTTGCAGGCGCCCTTCGCGCTCCAGCGCGCCCAGGCGCTGCTTGAGCTCCCAGGCCGTGCGCATGCCCGGCAATTCATCGGCGTGCAGGCTGGCCTGGATGTACACCTTGCGCGGGCCTGCGCCGAAGCGGAACACGCTGAGGGAACGTTCACTGCCCAGATGGCTCCAGGGCAACTGGTGATCGATGCGTTGCATGGGGAACTCCTGAATCTCGAAGCGGCGGTAAACGCCTGTGGGAGCGAGCCTGCCCGCGATGGCGGCCGGTCATGTCCGTGGGCAATCGCGGGCAGGCTCGCTCCCGCAAGGGTTTCTTGCAATCGCGAAAACGAAAAAAGTGGCCCCGCCGAGGCGCAGGCCACTCTTCTACAGCGTATTAATGGCCGTACACGTCAAAGTCGAAGTACTTGTCCTGCACTTGCTTGTACTTGCCGTTGGCGCGGATCTCGTTGATGGCGGTGTTGAATTTTTCCGCCAGCTCCGTGTCGCCCTTACGCACTGCGATGCCGGCGCCGCCGCCGAAGTACTTGGCGTCTTCATAGGTCGGGCCGACGAACTCGAAGCCTTTGCCGGCGTCGGTCTTCAGGAAACCGTCGCTGAGGTTGACCGAGTCGGCCAGCATGGCGTCGATGCGGCCGGACACCATGTCCAGGTTGGCCTCTTGCTGCGAGCCGTAGCGCACCAGCTCGATGCCGGCCGGCACCAGCACGTCGGTGGCGTAGCGGTCGTGGGTGCTGGCGCGCAGCACGCCGACTTTCTTGCCCTTGAGCTCGGTCAGCGGATCCTTGACGCCGGAGCCCGACTTCATCACGAAGCGCGCCGGGGTGTGGTAGTACTTGATGGTGAAGTCGACGTTTTTCTTGCGGTCGTCGGTGATGGTCATGGACGACAGGATCGCGTCGATCTTCTTCACTTTCAGCGCCGGGATCAGGCCGTCGAACTCCTGCTCGACCCAGGTGCATTTGACTTTCATCTGTTCGCACAGCGCGTCGCCGATGTCCACGTCGAAACCGGCCAGCTTGCCGTCGGGGGTTTTCATCGAGAACGGAGGGTAACCGGCTTCAATGCCGATGCGGATCGGCTTGGCCTCGTCGGCCACGGCGGTCAGGGACAGCATCGACAGTGCCAGGGCACCGAACATAATCAGCTTTTTC
The DNA here is from genome assembly GCF_002113595.1 of Pseudomonas sp. B3(2017). Lineage (NCBI taxonomy): Bacteria > Pseudomonadati > Pseudomonadota > Gammaproteobacteria > Pseudomonadales > Pseudomonadaceae > Pseudomonas > Pseudomonas sp. B3(2017). The sequence goes on along the minus strand of NZ_NEIU01000027.1, from coordinate 22,869 downwards.
ATTTATTTCTCCCGTGTGCGGAGGCTTTTATTGGCAGCTTTCGATTGTCAGGGTTCGGCCTTGCCAGTGATGGCAAAGAATCCGAAGTGGCCGGCAGTCTATGGCGGCTCGCACGGGGCAAATTGTGTTTAAGCGACAAATACTTACAGAAAATCGGCGAGTGCCTGGCAGGTGGGAAAGGTGTGCGCCATCACAGTGCAAGGACTGTAGGACAAACCCTCAATCTCACCAGGATCGAGGGCTATTGTGGTGAGGGAACCGGTTCCCTCACCACAACGGACGTTCGTCCTTCAGGCCGGGATCAGCATTCGCACCCGATCGCGGCGCTCGCCGGACGCTGCATCGCCACGCTCAATTGGAACCCCTCGTCCAGCCAACCGGTGACGCCGCCGATCATCTCCTTGACCGGATACCCCAGCGCCGCCAGCTTCACCGCCGCCTTGTTGGCGCCGTTGCAGTGCGGGCCGGCGCAGTAGACGACGAACAAGGTGTCCTTCGGGTAGCCGGCCAGGCTCTCGGCGGTCAGCAGACGTCCAGGGAGGTTGACCGCTCCGGGCACATGCCCGCGCTCAAAGGCCAGCGGCCCGCGCACATCCACCAGCACGAAGTCCGTTTCGCCGGCCTCCTGGCTGCTGAAGACGTCGGAGCAATCGGTTTCGAACGTCAGACGGTTGCTGAAATGCATCAAGGCGATGGCCGAGGAAGCGGCCGGGATTTGGCGAACCAGGCTGGTCATGGGGAAAGCTCCTGCGTCTGTGGGTGTGAACAGACTTTATCGGGGCGTCGCTTGCCGCTACAGTGGCGCACAAGACACTCATCGGGAATTTTCCGCCAAATGACTGATTCGCCCGGCCGGGTCGCCATCCTCGCCTACGATGGCCTCTGCACTTTCGAATTCGGCATCGCCGTCGAGATCTTCGGCCTGGCCCGGCCGGAGTTCGATTTCCCGTGGTACGAGCACTGCATCGCCGCCGTCGACCCGGGCCCGATGCGGGCCATGGGCGGCATCCGGGTGCTGGCCGACGGCGGCCTGGAACTGCTGGAGCAGGCGCGCACGGTGATCATCCCCGGCTGGCGCGACCGCAGCGCCCCGGTGCCTGAGGCCTTACTGACTGCGCTGCGCCAGGCCCACGCCCGCGGCGCGCGGCTGCTGTCGATCTGCTCCGGGGTGTTTGTGCTGGCGGCCAGCGGCCTGCTCGACGGGCATGGCGCCACCACCCACTGGCGCTACACGGCGGAACTGGCCGAGCGCTTTCCGGCCATCGAGGTCGACCCGGACGTGCTGTACGTCGACGCCGGACAGTTGATCACCTCGGCCGGCAGTGCGGCGGGCATCGACGCCTGCCTGCATCTGGTGGCCCGCGACTTCGGCACCCAGGTCGCCAACTCGGTGGCGCGGCGCCTGGTGATGTCGCCGCAGCGCACCGGCGGCCAGGCCCAGTTCATTCCCGCCCCGGTCAGCCCGACACCGCGCAGCGACCTGTCGCGGGTGATGCAATGGGCCCGCGAGCGGTTGCATGAACCTTTGGAAGTGCGCGACCTGGCCAGCGAGGCGGCGATGAGCGAGCGCACCTTCCTGCGGCGCTTTACCGAGGCCAGCGGCCAGTCGCCCAAGGCCTGGCTGCAGCACGAGCGGCTGGCCCGGGCGCGGGAACTGCTGGAGAGCAGCGGGCAGAACACCGAGCAGATCGCCCTGCGCTGCGGCTACCGCTCGGTGGAAAGCTTTCGCGTGGCGTTCCGCAGCGTGGTGGGCGTGCCGCCGTCGGTGTACCGCGAGCGGTTCGGGCGCGAGGTGCGGACACTGTCCTGAGGCCTTGATGCCGGCTGGGCCGGCCTCAAGGCTTGCGCAGCAGGTAGGTGTCCATGATCCACCCGTGCTCCGCCCGCGCCGCCTGGCGCACCCGCCCGATCTCATCGGCGACGTCCTGGAGCCGGCCGCTGATGAGGATCTCGTCCGGCGTCCCCAGATAGGCCCCCCAGAAAATCTCCGTCTGCGGATCCGCCACCTGACGGTACGCGTCCTGCGCATCCAGCATCACCACCACAGTGTCCGCATTGCTCACCTGCCCCGCCGCCAGGCGCCGTCCCGTGGTGATTTCGACCGAGCGGCCGATGCCGTTCAACGGCACCCTGTGCTGCGCCGCCAGCGCCTGGACACTGGTAATGCCGGGGATCACCTCGAACTCGAACACACATCGGCCCGACAGCACAATTGCCTGCAGGATGCGGATCGTGCTGTCGTACAGCGCCGGATCGCCCCACACCAGAAAACCGCCGCACTGGCCGTCAGCCAATTCTTCGTTGATCAGTCGTTCGAAAGACGCCTGCTTGGCACGGTTCAGATCCTCGACGCTGGCGGTGTAGTCCACATCCCCGCGTTCACGCTCAGGGCTGTGGGCTTCGACGAAACGGTACGCAGGATCGGTGATGTAGCGCTCACAGATTTCGCGGCGCAGGTCGATCAGCGAACCCTTGGCCTGGCCCTTGTCCATGAGAAAGAACACATCCACCCGGTTGAGCGCCTTCACGGCCTGCATCGTGATGTAGTCCGGATGGCCGGCGCCGATGCCGATGACCAGCAAACGTTTCATCAAAGGGCTCCTCCCAGGTCGATGCCGGGCAAGCGTAGCCGCCAGCGGCCGGCGAAACGCAGATCGACCAGGGCCAGCGGCTCGACATCGATGCACTGGGAGGCCTGGATCTGAACCACGTGGGCCAGCGCCGCACGGATCACAAACGGATGGGTGATCGCCACGGTGTGGCCGGGGCGGGATTGCAGAGCGGCCAGCCAGGCCGCCACCCGCTCGCCCAACTGCGTCACCGATTCCCCGCCATGGGGCGCGGCCCCCGGATCCTCCAGCCAGGCGTGCAGCGCCTCGGGTTCGTTCTGCTGCAGCGCCTTGATCGATTGCCCCTGCCAGCGCCCCCAGTCGCAATCGCGCAACGCCTCATCGACTTGTGCTTCACGGCCAAACGCTTCGGCGGTCTGACGGGTGCGCAACTCGGGGCCGCAGACCAACCGGTACGGGGCGTCGAGCCGGGCTGCCAGCGCGGCGTCGGCCAGCGTCCTTTGCTCGATCGGCTCATCCGTAGGAAAACGCGCCAGTTTTTGTGCGACGGTTCGCGCGTGGCAAACCAGGGTCAGGCGGATGGCCAGCACGGTAAATCACTCGGTGAGGAAGAGAATGCGAGAACAGTTGAACGCCACGATGACGGCCATTGTGCCGTAAACAAAAGGTTCGCGGGGTGCGGGATGAAGGAGTCTACCGCCACGAAGCGACAATGTCTGACACGAGAATGGGCAATGGCCTACAAGCGAGAAAGAAACTCGCCTAGCCCTTACGGCCCGGGCATCTTGCCCCGTTTGGGTGCTTGCAGACATACGCTGAAAATTCACTAGACATGTAACGTGAGTTACATAAATACTGTTTTAACGGATTGTGAAACAAATTCTACACCCCCATCCAGCAGGAGCCCGGATGCCCCCTCTCAGAGACCTGATCACCGATCCCGGCCTCGACCTGACGCCCTCGGAGCGCAAAGTCGTGCGTGCGCTGCTGGATCAGTACCCGCGCAATGGCCTGGGGCCGATGGCACGCCTGGCCGAACACGCCGGCGTCAGCGACCCGACCATCGTGCGGTTGGTGAAAAAGCTCGGTTTCGGCGGCTACGCCGACTTCCAGGACGCGCTCCTCAGCGACATGGATCATCGCCTGCGCTCGCCGCGCACCCTGCTGCAGCCGCGTTCGCAGCACAAGAGCGACGACCCCTGGAGCCACTACCTGACCCACAGCCACGGGCTGCTGGTCGAGACCCAGGCCCTGACCCAACCCGAAGACGTGCGGATCCTGGCGGACTGGCTGCTCGATACGCGCCATCAGGTGCACTGCTTCGGCGGACGCTTCAGCAGCCTGATGGCCAACTACCTGCTCAATCACCTGCGCCTGCTGCGCCCCGGCTGCTTCGCGCTGGAAGACAACGCCCAACTGCCGGACCGGCTGTTCGACCTGCAACGCCAGGACGTGGTGCTGGTGTTCGACTACCGCCGCTACCAGACCCAGGCCCTGCGCGTGGCCAGCGCGGCCAAGCACAACAACGCCCGGGTGGTGCTGTTCACCGACATCTACGCCTCGCCGCTGCGGGAACTGGCCGACATGATCATCAGCGCCCCGGTCGAGTCCGCCTCGCCGTTCGACACCATGGTGCCGGCGCTGGCGCAGGTCGAAGCGCTGATCGCCAGCCTGACCCCGCGCTGCCCGAACCTGGCCGAACGCCTGGAGGGCATCGACGCCATGCGCAACGACTTCGACACCCACCTGCTGGAGGATAAATAAGGATGTTCAGCCTTCCCCACCGCTCGCCACGGGATCTGCCGTTCGTCACGGGCCACACCGCACTGCTGTTGGTGGACATGCAGCGGGCCTGGCTCGAACCGCAGTTCGACCCGCACCTCGAAGGCCCGGACGCCGCGTACTTCCTCAACCGTACCCGCGCGCAGGTGGTGCCCAACCAGCAGATGCTGCTCAACGCCTTTCGCCGGGCGCGGCAGAACGTGCTGCACACGATCATCGAAAGCCTGACCGCCGACGGCCGCGACCGATCGCTGGACCACAAACTGTCGGACATGCACCTGCCCAAGGGCAGCGCCCAGGCCCGGGTCATCGCTGAACTGACGCCTTCGGAAAACGAAATCGTGCTGCCCAAGACCTCGTCCGGGGTCTTCAACTCGACCAACATCGACTATGTGCTGCGCAACCTCGAGACCCGCCACCTGATCGTCGCCGGCATCGTCACCGACCAGTGCGTCGACATGGCCGTGCGCGACGCCGCCGACCGCGGCTACCTGGTGACCCTGGTGGAAGACGCCTGCGCCACCTACTCCGCCGAGCGGCACGAGGCCTGCCTGAACGCGATCAAGGGCTACTGCTGGATCACCGACACCCAGACCGTGCTGGGCCGCCTGCGGGAGATGCAGCCATGAGCGAACGCCTGTCGCCACTGCCGATGACCACCCTGGTCACCACCGACCTGACCGGCATCACCCGGGGACGCTCCTTCCCCACCGATGAGCTGGAACATTACCGCGCCGCCGGTTGCGGCTGGGTGCCGGCCAACAGCGCGCTGACCCCGCAGGACATCATCGCCAGCACCAACCCCTGGGGCGCCTACGGCGACCTGCGGCTGATTCCTGACCTGACCAGCCGCGTCACCGTCGGCAACGGCCCGGACGCGGCGGCCCCGGCGCTGGACTTCATCCACTGCGACATCCGCGAAACCGACGGCCAAGCATGGGGTGCTTGTCCGCGCACCCTGCTGCGCGATGAGGTCGAACGCTACCGCGACGGGCTCGGCCTGCAGATCAATGCCGCGTTCGAGCACGAATTCAACCTGCACGCAGGCTTTGCCGAACACCTGGCCTTCTCCCTCGAATCCCAGCGCCAGGGCGCCGAATTCGGCGGCTGGCTGCTCAGTGCGCTGCGCGCCGGGCAGGTCGAGCCGGAGATGTTCCTGCCCGAATACGGCAAGCACCAGTACGAGATCACCTGCCGCCCGGCCCTGGGCGTGGCGGCGGCGGACCGCGCAGTGAACGTGCGCGAGATCACCCGCGAGATCGCCCGGCAGATGGGGCTGGACGTCAGCTTCGCGCCCAAGACCGCCGCCGACGCCGTGTGCAACGGCGTGCACCTGCACCTCAGCCTGCTCGACCTCGAAGGCCGGCCGGTGCTCTACGACGCCGGCACCAGCAACGGCCTGTCGACCCTCGGCCAGCACTGGGCGGCAGGCGTGCTGCATTACCTGCCGGCGCTGTGCGCGTTGACCGCGCCGACGCCGGTCTCCTACGAGCGCCTGCAGCCGCACCACTGGAGCGCGTCCTACGCCTGCCTCGGCCAGCGCAACCGCGAAGCGGCGCTGCGGATCTGCCCGACGGTGACGCTGGGCGACAAGCCTGTGGCCAAGCAATTCAACCTGGAGTTCCGCGCCATGGACGCCACCGCCTCGCCGCATCTGGCGATGGCCGCCCTGCTGATCGCCGGGCGCTTGGGCATCGAGCGCAAGTTGGCGCTGAACGCGGTCACCGACGAAATTCCCGATTCACTCAACGACGAACAACGCAAGGAGCGGGGCATCGTCGCCCTGCCCGGCTCGCTGGCCCAGGCACTGGATTGCCTGCGCAACAGTCAAGCGCTGGCGCTGGCCCTGCCGGCGCCGCTGCTCGATACGTATTTCGCCCTTAAGACCGAGGAACTGGCGCTGACGGAACAGCTCTCGCCCGCTGACCTGTGTGAGCACTATGCACGCCTGTACTGAACCTGCCGAGCTTGGGTTGTATACCCGACCGGTCTACAACCTGAGCCGCGAAGACTCGACGCACCCGCTGATCCTGGTGTGCGAGCACGCCAGCCGCTACATCCCCGAGGCCCTGAACGACCTGGGCCTGGATGAGGCCGCCGCCTGCGAGCACATCGCCTGGGACATCGGCGCGCTGGCGCTGGCCGAGCGGCTGTCGGAGCAATTGGGCGCGACGCTGCTGAGCGCCAACTATTCGCGGCTCTTGATCGACCTCAACCGGCCCCGGCACGCGCCGGACAGCATTCCGGCGCAGAGCGAGATCTATCAGGTGCCGGGCAACCGCGACCTGGATGAAACCACCCGCGAGTACCGCCGTCAGACGTTGTTCAAGCCCTTTCATTCGCGGTTGCAGCAATTGATCGACACCCGCCTGGCCGCCGGCCGTCCGGTGCGGGTGGTGGGAATCCACAGTTTCACCCCGGTGTACTACGGCCAGCCCCGCGAGCTGGAGGCGGGCGTGCTGTTCGGCCATGCCAAGGCCTACGCCCACCGTCTGCTCGATGGCCTGGGCAAGCACCCGCTGAAGGTGGCGGGCAACCAGCCCTACCGGGTCGACCCGCTGGGCGACATGACCGTGCCGGTGCACGGCGATGCCCGGGGCCTGGAGTCAGTGCTGATCGAGGTGCGCAACGACCTGCTGCGCAGCCCCGACGCGGTGGCGCGCTGGGCCGGTTATCTGGCCCCTCTGCTGTAGTCTTTTTGCTGTTGCCGTAAACGATGGACCGACATAACAACTAAAAATCGAACGATTGGCTGACAAGGAGTTGAGCTTCATGGAAATAGAACAGTTCGGCTACAAGCAGGAGTTGAAACGTAGCCTGACGCTGACCGACCTGGTGGTGTACGGGATGATCTTCATGATCCCCATCGCCCCGTTCGGCGTGTACGGCTACGTCAACGCCGAAGCGCCGGGGATGGTGCCGCTGGCCTACATCATCGGCATGGTGGCGATGGTGTTCACCGCGCTGAGCTACGGCAGCATGGCCCGGGCCTTTCCGGTTGCAGGTTCGGTGTATTCCTACGCGCAGCGGGGCCTTAACCCGCACGTGGGGTTCCTCGCCGGCTGGCTGATGCTGCTCGACTACCTGCTGATCCCGCCGCTGCTGTACGTCTACGCGGCCATGGCCCTGAACCATCTCTACCCTGAGGTTCCCAAGGTCGGATTCATCCTGGCGTTCCTGGTCAGCGCGACCTTCGTCAACCTGCGCGGCATCACCTTCACCGCACGCATGAACATCCTGTTCCTGCTGGCGCAGCTGGCGGTGCTGGGCATCTTCCTGTTCTATGCCTGGAACGCCCTGCACAACGGCGCCGGCAACGGCCAACTGACCCTGGCGCCGCTGTACCACCCGCAGACGTTCAACTTCGCCCTGCTGATGCAGGCGGTGTCGATCGCGGTGCTGTCGTTCCTGGGCTTCGATGCGATCTCCACCCTGGCCGAAGAGATCAAGGGCGACCCGGGCCGCAGCGTCGGCAAGGCCGCGCTGATCACCCTGGTGGTGATGGGCGCGATCTTCGTCGTGCAGACCTGGATCGCCACCGACCTGGCCGCCGGCATGGGCTTCAAGTCCGCCGACACCGCGTTCTACGAGATCGCCGAAATCGCCGCCGGCAGCTGGCTGGCGACCCTGACCGGCGTCGCCACCGCACTGGCCTGGGGCGTGGCGGTCGCCATCACCTCGCAGGCAGCGGTGTCGCGCCTGCTGTTCGGCATGGCCCGCGACGGCAAGCTGCCGAAGGTGCTGGCCAAGGTCCATCCGACCCACAACACGCCCTACCTGAGCATTTACCTGGTGGCCGTGCTGTCGCTGGTGATCTGCTACCTGTTCATCGATTCGGTGGACACGCTGACGTCGCTGGTCAACTTCGGCGCCTTGAGCGGCTTCATGCTGCTGCACCTGACCGTCATCAACCACTACTGGCGCCGGCAGAAGTCCGGGCAGGTGGTGCGTCACCTGATCTGCCCGGTGATCGGCTTCGGGATCGTCGCGGCCATCATGTACAACATGGGCGTCGATGCGCAGAAACTCGGCCTGATCTGGATCGCGCTGGGCCTGGTGTACCTGTTTTTCCTGAACCGCCTCGGCGCCGGCACCGCCCTGCCTGACCCGAGCAATGGCTGACAAGAAAAAGAGCGGCGTCTGACAAAGAATCAGGCGACCGCCGATTTAACGCGTGGAAACCGACAGTGATAGTCAGGTTCGGCGATGACGCCGAACCGTTCGATACAGGAGTGCATCCATGCTGGTCTTACGCCCAGTCGAGCCAACCGACCTGCCCCACCTGCAACAGCTGGCCCGCGACAGCCTCGTGGGCGTCACCTCCTTGCCGGACGACAGCGACCGCCTGCGCGAAAGGATCGCCAGCTCCTGCGCCTCGTTCGACAGCGAGACGCAGGCCCAAGGCTCGGAGAACTATTTCTTCGTGCTGGAAGACCAGGAACAGGGCCGGCTGGTCGGCTGCTCGGAAATCGTCGCCACCGCCGGCTGCGACGGCCCGTTCTACAGCCTGCGCAACCGCCACTTCACCAGCGCCTCGCGGGAACTGAACATCGAGCACGGCGTGCCGGCGCTGTCGTTGTGCCAGGACCTGAACAGCCACACCCTGCTGCGCGGCTTTCACATCGACGCCGCGCTGGTGCGCTCGCCCCACTCCGAACTGCTGTCGCGGGCACGGCTGCTGTTCATCGCCATCCACGGCCGGCGCTTCGCCGACGCGGTGATCACCGAAATCGTCGGCTACAGCGACGACCAGCAGCGTTCGCCCTTCTGGGACGCCCTGGGCAAGCACTTCTTCGACCTGCCCTACGCCGAGGCCGAACGCCTGTGCGGCCTGCAGAACCGCACGTTCCTGGCCGAACTGATGCCGCAGTACCCGATCTACGTGCCGATGCTGCCCCAGGCCGCGCAAGACTGCATCGGCCGGGTGCACCCCGACGGCCAGGAAGCGTTCGACATCCTTGAGCGCGAAGGCTTCGAGACCAACAGCTACATCGACCTGTTCGACGCCGGCCCCACCCTGTACGCCCGCACCGCGAACATTCGCTCGATCGGCCAGAGCCGGGCCGTCACGGTGCGGCGTCAGGCGCAGATCGACGCCCGGGGCCATTGCCTGGTCTGCAACGACGCCCTGAAGGGATTCCGCGCGGTGGTGGCCGAACTGGACGACCGACCGGGACAGCCGCTGGCCCTCACCCCGCAGTTGTGTGCGGCACTGGGCGTCACCGATGGCGACAGCGTGCGGGTGACCGCACTGTGAACCTTGCCCCGAACCAGCGTCCCAGCAGGCGCGCAGAAGGAGTTGCAGCATGATTGTCCGCCCGGTTCACGTCAGCGACCTGCCGGCCTTGATGGCGCTGGTGCGCCAGGCCGGTCCGGGGTTCACCACCCTGCCGGCCAATGAAGACCGTCTGGCCCACCGGGTGCGCTGGGCCCGGCGCGCCTTCTGCGGGCAGGTCGAGCGGGCCGACGCGGACTACCTGTTCGTGCTCGAGGACGACGAACAGCGCGTGGTCGGCGTCAGCGCCCTGACCGGCGCCATCGGCCTGCGCGAGCCTTGGTACAACTACAGGGTGGGGCTGACCGTCAGTTCGGCACCGGATCTGGGCATCCAGCGTCAGATCCCGACGCTGTTCCTCAACAATGAACTGACCGGCCAATCGGAACTGTGCTCGCTGTTCTTGGGCCATGACCAGCGCCACGGCAGCAACGGCCGCCTGCTGTCGCTGGGGCGGTTGCTGTTCGTCGCCGAGTTTCCGCACCTGTTCGGCGAAAAGATGATCGCCGAACTGCGCGGCAGCGCCGACGAGATGGGTTGCTCACCGTTCTGGGACAGCCTGGGACGGCACTTTTTCCAGATGGACTTCAGCCACGCCGATCACCTGTCGGGGCTGGGCAACAAGTCCTTCATCGCCGAACTGATGCCGCGCCAGCCGCTGTACACCTGCATGCTCACCGAGCAGGCCCAGGCGGTCATCGGCCAGCCGCACCCCACCACGGAGCCGGCGCTGAAGATCCTTCAGGCCGAGGGCTTCATCCACAAAGGCTACATCGACATCTTCGACGGCGGTCCGGTGATCGAAGCCCCCGTCCACAGCATCCGCACGGTGCGCGAAAGCCTGGAGCTGACCCTGGCCCTCGGCACGCCGGACGACCAGGCGCCCCAGTGGCTGATCCACAACCGCCGTCTGGAGAACTGCCGCATCACCGCCGCCCAGGCCCGCCGGGTCGGCGGCAGCCTGGTGGTCGACCGCCTCACTGCCAAGCGCCTGCAATTGCAGCCGGGCGACTCGGTGCGGGCGGTGCTGCTGCCCAACCAACAACAGCAGGCCGCCGCAGCCTGACCCTTAGCGGCGAGGGCGCTTGCTCCCGCTGCGGTGCGCTTTCTCCCGCCTTGCAAATTCGTCATGATCCTTGACCCATTCGCGTGATAGCCTCTTGATTCTTCGGCGTTGACACCTTTGCTCAAGCCTTTCCATTCCCTTGTATTGGTGGAATCAGTATGTCCAGGCTTTCCCATCAAGATTTGCGCCGTAACTTCCGTCAGCTGCTGGCCTCAGGCGCCTGCTACCACACCGCTTCCGTGTTCGACCCGATGTCCGCCCGCATCGCGGCCGACCTGGGCTTCGAAGTGGGGATCCTCGGCGGCTCGGTGGCGTCCCTGCAGGTGCTGGGCGCGCCGGACTTCGCCCTGATCACCCTGAGCGAATTCACCGAACAGGCCACCCGCATCGGCCGCGTCGCCCAGTTGCCGGTGATCGCCGACGCCGACCACGGCTACGGCAATGCCCTCAACGTGATGCGCACCATCGTCGAGCTGGAGCGCGCCGGCGTCGCCGCCCTGACCATCGAAGACACCCTGCTGCCGGCCCAGTTCGGCCGCAAGTCCACCGACCTGATCTCGGTCGCCGAAGGCGTCGGCAAGATCCGCGCGGCCCTGGAGGCCCGGGTCGATTCGGAAATGGCCATCATCGCCCGCACCAACGCCGGCATCCTGCCCAACCAGGAAATCATCAGCCGCACCAAGCAATACCAGGCCGCCGGTGCCGACGGCATCTGCATGGTCGGCGTGCAGGACTTCGACCAACTGGAACAGATCGCCGAGCACCTGAGCGTGCCGCTGATGCTGGTCACCTACGGCAACCCGGCGCTGCGCGACGACAAACGCCTGGCCGAACTGGGCGTGCGCGTAGCCATCGACGGCCACGGCGCCTACTTCGCGGCCATCAAGGCGACCTACGACAGCCTGCGCGAACAGCGGCAGATCTTCACCCAGGCCTCGGACCTGAGCGCCACCGAACTGACGCACACCTATACGCAGCCTGAGGACTACATCCTCTGGGCGAAGGAATACATGAGCGTCAAGGAGTAACTTCTTCAAGATTTGAAACGCACTGTTTGATCCGACCGGTCGACGCAATGTCGCCGGGCAGGGTCAATGCAGCCTTGGGCTTACATAAAAGACAACAACTCCAAACATCCGATAACAACCCAAACATTGCACAAACAACACCTCAACAAGAGAATGGCGGCATATAAACAAACCTAAAAACGCCACCATGATCAACCTGCTCAAACACTACAATTCGGCCCCTGCAGAATTAGCCGAAGCAATAAAGAACCTAAACCTGACAATAGAAATCCAAGAACTTTCCAACCATCTCTACAGCAACATCAAGACCTCTGCCAAACAACAGCAGCGGGCAACCATTCTCGACAACGTCAATCCGTACACCCAAACGCTGACATTGCACTGCACCGATGACGCGAACATCAGCGTCAGAACCCTGAGCAGCACCAGTTCGACCGTTCTTTATTCAGTGCCGGGACACAGCATCCTCTTTCCCGTCCACTCTGAGCCTTTCTCTGTCCAGCTGTACGGCATCGAAGGCGACCGGCTGAGTCTCGCCAGGCGCGTGACCGTCACGGATCGCGATCCATTGCTCATCGACGGCCGACATACCCTGTATGAGTGCGTCCCGTCCGAGGGCCCTACGCCCGTGCTGGTCGGCAGCATCAACCTGCCCGTTCGCAGCGCCGACATCAGCGTGTTTGACCGGTCCTCGCTACGCAAGGTCGCCTGGTTCCCCCACGACGACAGCGCCGCGCGCTACCTGGTCAGCCTCGAACTGCTTGAGGCGGCACAGGATCCGGAGGCCGTCAGGGTGGCCGAAGAGCTGATCCACCACTACCACCCGGCCGTTGCGTGGAAAGCGTTTCAGATCATCGATCAGCACGCTCAAGACACAGCCCGGCGATATGTGCCGCTATTGAGGAAACTGAACAACCCACGTCTCGACCAATTGCTCGAACGACGGAGCGAAGCCGCATGAAACTGCAGACATTCATCGAGCGTATGGCGAATTACGACCCCAGTGTCGACAAGTCGAGCATCATCGAAGACCTCAAACAACTTGCGACAAACCGGACACTCTTGAGCGAGCATCTCTACAACACCATTCAGCAAAACGGTTTCAGCACGCGCAACACCCTTTACAGCCCTTATGCGTTTGTATTGCACTACAACGACTTATATACGCTGCGCCTCGGATTCTGGTCACCGGTCATATCAACGGATGAAAAACAGACATTCATTTATGACCTTTACCATTCGCATGACTTTGAAATGTATGCGGTCGGCTACAGCGGTGACGGCTATACAACGACATTGCGCGCAATCCTTGACCGCACGCCATTGAAAGCCGGCGTAAAACCCTCATTGGGGGACGAGCGCAGCGTGAAACTTGCACCCGGCCATGTTCTGCACATGTCGCCGCTGTATGACATTCACCGCCAGCTTCCACCCGAAACGATGTCCGCCTCGCTGAGCCTGATCATTCATCCTCGGCAGACGACAAAAACCGAAGAAGCCTGGTGCTTCGACGAGAACCTGGTGCCGACCTACCCCGGCATCGCCACGCAGGAAACAGCGGTCTTTGAGAACCTGCTGTCCTTGCTCCAACGCGGACTGCACTCTGCGTCCGCTCAACCAGAAAGGAAATCTGTATGAACACGCCACTCGAAAACTGGACCCAAACACCACTGCTGCGCGCCGGCACCGAGCTGATCAACACGCCGGTCAAGACCGCAGCCCAATCCCCGTGCGCCAGCTTCATGCCGCGCTACAACGTGGGCAACATCCACGAAATCAAGCAGTTCTGGAACTTGCCTCAACAAAAGTAAGGCCAGCGCAAGCCACCCTTCGCCCGACGGCAGTCCGCAAGGACTGCCGTCTCGCTGTTCTTCAACACTCCCCAAGGCGGGGGCAGCCGCTTGCCCGCCCCTTCAGACCGAACCGAGCGCTTCGCGCCGGTGCTTGCCGTCGCTGTAGCACATCACCCGGTTGCGCCCGCCGCTCTTGGCCTCGTAGAGCGCCCGGTCGGCGTCGTCGAGCCATTGGGTGGCCTCGGCGTGGGACGGGTCGAACGCCGCCAGCCCGATGCTCAGGCTGACTTTCAACGCCGGGTTCTGCTCATACGCCAGAAAGGAAAAGCGCTCGCGCAAGGTCTCCATGGCCTGGGCGGCGTTGAACAGCGGCATGTCCGGCAGAATCACGCAGAATTCGTCGCCGCCGTAGCGCCCGCCCACATCGGCGTTGCGCAGGTTCTGCCTGAGGGTCTTGCTCAGTTGGCGCAGCACGATGTCGCCGGCCCCGTGGCCGTAGGTGTCGTTGATGGCCTTGAAGTGATCGATGTCGATCAGGGCGATCGCCGCCCCCTTCTGCAGGCTCTTGCAGCGTTGGAACTCGATCTGCAGCCGGTCTTTCCAGGCGCCGTGGTTGAGCAGCCCGGTCAGGCTGTCGGTACGGCTCAGGGCCAGCAGCTCGCGCTTGTGCAGGCCCAGGGTGTAGGCCTGGCGAAAGCAGATCCAGCCCAAAGCCAGCGGATACAGCATCAGCAGCGGCAGGCACGCATACAGTTGCAGCGGCGTGGTCGGCGGCACGAACGCCGGCGCGAACACCACCAGCCCGACGCCGATCCCCAACAGTTGCGCCGCCAGTCCCGCCAGCAGAAAGCGCAGCCCGCCGATGGCGACGTTGTTCATCGCCATCATCGAGACGGTGGTGGCGCTGGGCAAAGGGTTGAACTGCATGGCGGCGACCCAGAAGCCGCCGAGAAACGCGTCGATCAGCAGGTTGCGGTGTTCGGCATGGTAAGGCACGCGGGCCCGGCGGGCCCATTGAAAGGCCAGGTGCGGCCACAACAACCCGTTGAACAGCATCAGCGCCCAGACCCAGGGCGGTGGACCGAGCGGATGCATCGCCGCCCCCACACACAGGAGCCCCAGCGCCAGCCCGAGGGTTCGCGACGTATGCAGCCTCCTGGCCAACGACAGTCCTTTTCTTCCCTGACCTCCCGCTTTTTCCATAGGGGCCTCTACTGCGCGCATCGGAAGACGGATGTGCTGAGAGTCTAACAGGGCACCCTCAATTAGCCATCACCGGCCAGCGGGCCACCGATCGCACTGCCCGGGCCCGACACCGGGCAAATGATTGGCTATACATGAAAGGAGGAAAACGGAAAAACGACTATAAGAAGGAGGCGCATGCAGACCTATCAAGTGTTGATCATCGGCAGCGGTTTTGGCGGCCAGTGCGCCGCGGTGAATCTGCTCAAGGCCGGCATCGACGATTTTCGCTTGCTGGAACGGCGGGACTTCTTCGGCGGCACCTGGTGCCAGAACACCTACCCCGGCGCGGCGGTGGACGTGCCGTCGCCGCTGTATTCGCTGTCGTTCGCGCCCTACCCCTGGACGCAGATGTTCGCGGGGCAAGCCGAACTGCACCGCTACACCGAACACGTGGCGCAGCGGTTCGGCCTGCGCGAGCGGGTGGAGCTGGGCGCGAACGTCGAGCGCATCGAATGGGACGACGCGCAAAAGCGCTGGGCCGTGCACACCGTCGCCAAAGGAACGTTCCACGCACAGTTCCTGATCAATGCCACCGGGCCGCTGAGCCAGCCGGTCATCCCGCACTTTCCGGGCGCGGAACGCTTCCGGGGCAAGAGCTTTCACACGAACAACTGGGATCACGCCTACGACTACCGGGGCAAACGGGTAGCGATCGTCGGCAGCGGCGCCAGCGCAGCGCAGGTGATTCCGGCGATTGCCCCGGAGGTGGCGCAACTGCATGTGTTCCAGCGCACGCCGCACTGGGTGCTGCCGCGGGCCGACCGCACCTTCGGCCGCTTCCAGCGTTGGCTGCTGGGCCTCAAACCGGCCTACAAGCTGCTGCGCTGGTTGATCTACTGGCAGTTCGAAACCCGGGTGATCGCCTTCAAGTACTCCAAGCCGGCGATCCACCTGGTGCAGCGCCAGGCCCTGAATTTCCTCAAGCGCCAGGTGGCCGATCCGGACCTGCGCCAGCGCCTCACCCCGGACTTCACCATCGGCTGCAAACGGGTGCTGCTCTCCAGCACCTACTACCCCGCGCTGACCCGCGCGAACGTGACCCTGCACAGCCGCGAACAGGGCATCGCCGCCCTCGACGAAACCGGCATCGTCACCACCGACGGCCAGCACATCGACGTGGACCTGATCGTCTGGTCCACCGGCTACGACGCCACCGACGGGGTGATTTCCTACCCGGTCAGCGGCAAGAACGGCGTCCGGCTGCGCGACGTCTGGGCGCAGTACCCGCGCGCCTACCTGGGCACCAGCCTGCCGGACTTCCCCAACCTGTTCATCGTCACCGGCCCCAACACCGGGATCGGCCACACCTCGGCGCTGTTCATCATCGAATCGCAGATGAACTACATCCTCGACTGCATCCGCACCCTCAAGGCCCGGGGCCTGCGCAGCATCGAAGTCCGCCCCGAGGCAGAACGTACCTACACTCAGATGATCCACCGGGAAATGGAGCGCACGGTCTGGAAAACCGGCGGCTGCCACAGCTGGTACCAAAGCAGGAGCGGTCATGTGATCGCGATGTTTCCGGGGTTCAGCTTCAGCTACCACCGCCTGACGCGGTCGCTGAAGCCGGCCGACCACATTCTGTCCTGAACACGTATAAGGAAGACGTCCGATGCTTGTGCTCTTTGTCGCTCTCGCGGTTTTCGTGGCCTGGAGCTGGTTGAGCTACCCGGCGGTCGGCCATTGGCTCTACGACCTGAGCACGGCCGCCGAGGCCAAGCTGTACCGCTTGCACAAGATTGAGGTGCCCATCGCCGAAATGAGCGTATCGACCTGGCAAGGCGGGCCCTACGAGGCGTCCAGCGCGATCCTGATGCTGCACGGCTTCAGCGCCGACAAGAACCTGTGGCTGCGCTTCGCCCGGCATTTCGTCAGCCAGTACCGGGTGATCGTCCCGGACATTGCGGGCCACGGCGAAACCGGCTTCAAGGCCGGCGGCGGCTACGACATCCCGGTGCAGGCCAAGCGGATGATCCAGCTGCTGGACGTCTGCGGCGTGGAGAAAGTGCACGTGATCGGCAACTCGATGGGCGGCTACATCGCCGCGTGGCTGGCGGCGACCTACCCCGAGCGCATCGCCTCGGTGGCGCTGGTCGACCCCGCCGGCGTCACCGCGCCGGAGGCCAGCGACATGGAGCGGCACCTGGCCCGGGGCCACAACCCGTTCCTGATCAACTCCCGCGAGGAGTTCCGACGCTTCTACGCCATGACCATGGCGTCGCCGCCCTGGGTGCCGGGGCTGGTGCTGGACGCCATCGCCCAGCGCTACGAGAACCAGCGCGACGAACTGGAAGAGATCTTCCGCGACTTCCGCGCCAGCCCGCCCATGGAGCCGAAACTGCCCGACATCAAATGCCCGGCGCTGCTGCTCTGGGGCCGCAAGGACCGGCTGATCGACGTCAGCAGCGTGCCGGTGTGGAGCAAGGGCATCGCCAACCTGCGGGTCGACGTGTGGGACGGCGTCGGGCACATGCCGATGGTCGAACAGCCGGCGAACACGGCGCGGCTGTACCGGGAGTTCCTGGGCACCCTGCGATGAACATCCTCTACGACGAGCGTCTCGACGGCCCCCTGCCCGATGTCGACAAGGGCGAACTGCTCAAGGCCTTGCGGCAGGCCCTGCCGGACCTGGATCTGCTGTGGCGCGAAGAAGAGCTCAAGCCCTACGAGTGCGACGGCCTCTCCGCCTACCGCACCACGCCGATGCTGGTCGCCCTGCCCCGTCGGCTGGAGCAGGTGCAGGCGTTGCTCAAACTGTGCCACCAGCGGCGGGTGCCGGTGGTGGCGCGCGGGGCCGGCACCGGACTGTCCGGCGGCGCGCTGCCGCTCGACCGGGGCGTGCTGCTGGTGATGGCGCGCTTCGACCGGATCCTGCACCTCGACCCGGACGCACGCACCGCGCGGGTTCAGCCCGGCGTGCGCAACCTAGCGATCTCCCAGGCCGCCGCGCCGTACGGCCTGTACTACGCGCCGGATCCGTCCTCGCAGATCGCCTGTTCCATCGGCGGCAACGTCGCGGAAAACGCCGGCGGCGTGCACTGCCTCAAGTACGGCCTGACCGTGCACAACCTGCTCAAGCTGGAAGTGCTCACGGTCGAGGGCGAACGCCTGACCCTAGGCAGCGACGCCCTCGATTCCGCCGGCCTGGACCTTTTGGCGCTGTTCACCGGCTCCGAAGGCCTGCTGGGGATCATCACCGAAGTCACCGTCAAACTGCTGCCCAAACCGCCGGTGGCCAAGGTGCTGCTGGCCAGCTTCGACTCGGTGGAAAAGGCCGGCCGTGCGGTCGCCGACATCATCGCCGCCGGGATCATCCCCGGCGGCCTGGAAATGATGGACAACCTCGCCCTGCGCGCCGCCGAAGACTTCATCCACGCCGGCTACCCGGTGGAGGCCGAGGCGATCCTGCTGTGCGAACTGGACGGCGTCGAAGCCGATGTGCACGACGACTGCCAACGGGTGCGCGAGGTAATGCAACGGGCCGGCGCCACCGAGGTGCGCCAGGCGCGGGACGAAGCCGAACGGGTGAAGTTCTGGGCCGGACGCAAGAACGCCTTCCCGGCCATCGGGCGCCTGTCGCCGGACTACTACTGCATGGACGGCACCATCCCCCGCCGCGAACTGCCCGGCGTGCTGCACGGCATCGCCCGGCTCGGCGCGGAGTACGGCCTGCGGGTGGCCAACGTGTTCCATGCCGGCGACGGCAACATGCACCCGCTGATCCTGTTCGACGCCAACCGGCCCGGTGAGCTTGAGCGCGCCGAAGCCCTCGGCGCAAAGATCCTGGAACTGTGCGTGCAGGTGGGCGGCAGCATCACCGGCGAGCACGGGGTCGGCCGCGAGAAAATCAACCAGATGTGCGCGCAGTTCAACAGCGACGAACTGAGCGCGTTCCATGCCGTCAAAGCGGCGTTCGACCCCCACGGCCTGCTCAACCCCGGCAAGAACATCCCCACCCTGCACCGCTGCGCGGAATTCGGCGCGATGCACATCCATGCCGGGCAACTGCCGTTTCCCGACCTGGAGCGCTTCTGATGGCCGATCTGGATGCGGCCGACGCGCTGCTGGACCAGGTCAACCGGGCCAGGGCCGACGCCACGCCGCTGAAGATCCAGGGCGGCAACAGCAAGGCGTTTCTCGGACGCGAAGTGGCCGGCGAGGTGCTCGACACCCGCGCCCACCGGGGCATCGTGCGCTACGAACCGTCGGAACTGGTGGTCAGCGTGCGGGCCGGAACGCCGCTGAATGAGCTGCTGGCGACACTCGACGCCGCCGGGCAGATGCTGCCCTGCGAGCCGCCGTCCTTCAGCGATTGCGCCACGGTCGGCGGCATGATCGCCACGGGGCTGTCGGGGCCGCGGCGCCCTTGGGCCGGCTCGGTGCGCGACTTCGTCCTCGGCACCCGGATCATCACCGGCCTCGGTCAGCACCTGCGCTTCGGCGGCGAAGTGATGAAGAACGTCGCCGGTTACGACCTTTCCCGTTTGCTGGCGGGCAGCCACGGCTGCCTCGGCGTGCTGACCGAAGTCTCGCTGAAGGTGCTGCCCACACCCCGGCAGTGCCTGAGCCTGCGTCTGGAGATCGATTGCACGCGGGCCTTGGCCAACCTCGTCGACTGGGGCCGGCAAGCGCTGCCGATCAGCGGCGCCTGCCATGACGGAGTGGCGCTGTACCTGCGCCTTGAAGGCGGTGAAGGTTCGGTGTCCGCCGCCCATCAACGGCTGGGCGGCGATCCGCTGGATTCGGCCTTCTGGTCGGACCTGAACGAACAGCGCCTCAGCTTTTTCGACGAAGGCCCGCCGCTGTGGCGCCTTTCGCTGCCCCCTACCACCGGAGCGCTGGCGCTGCCTGGTGCGCAACTGGTCGACTGGGCCGGCGCTCAGCGCTGGCTGAAGTCCGATGCGACCGACGTTCAGCGCATCGCCCATGAGCTCGGCGGCCACGCCACCTGCTTCAGCCATGGCGCCAGCGACACGCCGTTTCAGCCGCTGGCCCCGGCGCTGATGCGCTACCACCGCCAGCTCAAGGCGCAACTCGACCCGCAAGGGCTGTTCAACCCCGGCCGGATGTACGCGGAGCTCTAACCATGCAGACCATCCTCAGCGAACAGGCCCGGCAACTGCCCCGGGCAGCCGAAGCGGAAAAGATCCTGCGCACCTGCGTGCACTGCGGCTTCTGCAACGCCACCTGCCCGACCTATCAACTGCTGGGCGACGAACTGGACGGCCCGCGCGGGCGCATCTACCTGATCAAGCAAGTGCTCGAAGGCGCACCGCCGACCGCGCAGACCCAACTGCACCTGGACCGCTGCCTGTCGTGCCGCAACTGCGAGACCACCTGCCCATCCGGGGTCGACTACCACAACCTGCTGGACATCGGCCGGGCCATGGTCGACCGCGCCGTGCCGCGCCCGCCGGGCCAGCGCCTGCTGCGCGAAAGCCTGCGGGCCCTGGCGCCCAATCCGGGCGTGTTCAAGGGTTTGCTGAGGATCGGCGCCACGTTTCGTCCGCTGCTGCCGCGTCCTCTGGAGGACAAGCTGCCGGCGCCTTCCTCGGCGAACGGCACGCGCCCGATCCCGCGCCACCCGCGTCGGGTGCTGCTGTTGGAAGGTTGCGTGCAGCCCGGGTTGTCGCCCAACACCAACGACGCGACGGCCCGGGTGCTCGACCGGCTCGGCATCAGCGTCACCCCGGTCAGCGAAGCCGGCTGCTGCGGCGCCCTCGACTACCACCTCGATGCCCAGGCCAAGGGGCTGGAGCGTGCCCGCCGCAACATCGACGCCTGGTGGCCGCACCTGGAGAGCGGCGCCGAGGCCATCGTCCAGACTGCCAGCGGCTGCGGCGCGTTCATCAAGGATTACGGGCATCTGCTGGCGCACGACCCGGCCTACGCGGACAAGGCCCGGCAGGTCAGCGAACGGTCGCTGGATCTGGTGCAGGTCCTGGCGCAAGAGCCCCTAGAACAGATGTGCAGCGCCGGCCAACGCCGCATCGCCGTGCATTGCCCCTGCACCCTGCAACATGCGCTGAAACTGGGCGGCGCCGTGGAAGCCTTGCTGACCCGTCTGGGCTTCAACCTCACGGCGGTGCCGGACGGCCACCTGTGCTGCGGCTCGGCCGGCACCTATTCGCTGACCCAACCGACGCTCGCCCGGCAACTGCGCGACAACCGCCTCAACGCCCTGGAAAGCGGCCGCCCGGATCTGATCGTCACCGCCAATGTCGGCTGCCAGAGCCATCTGGCCGGCGCCGGACGCACGCCGGTGAAGCACTGGATCGAACTGGTGGATCAGTCGTTGGCAGAATGAAGTCCGTAGGATTCTTCGTTTGCCCGCGCAGGAGAAGGCTGCGATCTTTTCCTCCATCCTTTACGTGACCGTGCCAGGAATTTTTTTCATGACCGTGCAGCCTTTCGTCAGCCCCGACCTGATCCGTCAACGCTTCTCCAAGGCGATGTCCGACATGTACCGCGAAGAAGTGCCGCTGTACGGCGCGTTGATGGAACTGGTGGAACAGACCAACCGCGACGTGCTCGCCCGGGATCCGCACATTGCCCGGCAACTGGCCGACACCGGCGAAATCCAGCGGCTGGACATGGAGCGCCACGGCGCGATCCGCGTCGGCACCGCCACGGAACTGGCCACCCTCGCCCGCCTGTTCCAGGTGATGGGCATGCAGCCGGTGGGCTACTACGACCTGACGCCGGCGGGGGTGCCGGTTCATTCCACGGCGTTTCGCGCGGTGCACGAGGCGGCGTTGCAGGTCAGTCCGTTCCGGGTATTCACCTCGCTGCTGCGCCTGGAACTGATCGAGGATCCTGAACTGCGGGCGTTCGCCCAGTCCGTGCTGGATCGGCGCTCGATCTTCACCCCGGCCGCCCTGCGCCTGATCGAACAGGCGGAAACCGCCGGCGGCCTCACCGAAGCCGAGGCCGAGGCATTTGTCCTGCAAGCGCTGGAGACCTTTCGCTGGCACCACAGCGCCACCGTCACCGCCGCGCAGTACCAGACCCTCAGTGCCCAGCACCGCCTGATCGCCGACGTCGTCGCCTTCAAAGGCCCGCACATCAACCACCTGACCCCGCGCACCCTGGACATCGACATCGTGCAGGCGCAGATGCCGTTGCACGGCATCACCCCCAAAGCCGTGGTCGAAGGCCCGCCGCGCCGGCAGTGCCCGATCCTGCTGCGCCAGACCAGCTTCAAGGCCCTCGACGAACCGGTCGCCTTCACCGACCAAGCGCAAACCCATGGCAGCCACAGCGCCCGCTTCGGCGAGATCGAGCAACGCGGCGCCGCACTGACGCCCAAGGGCCGCGCCCTGTACGATCGCTTGCTGAACGCCGCCCGGGACGAGCTCGGCGACTTCCCCAACGAGGGCAATGCCGCACGCTACAACGCGCTGATGACCCAGCATTTCAGCGAATTTCCTGACAGCCTCGACGGCATGCGGGAACAGGAACTGGCCTACTTCCGCTATTTCGCCACCGAACAGGGCTTGGCGGAGCGTCCCGGCGAGGCTTCGCTGGCCCAACTGCTGCGCGACGGCCATGTGAAAGCGGAGCCGCTGGTGTACGAAGATTTCCTGCCGGTGAGCGCGGCGGGGATCTTTCAGTCGAACCTGGGGGATGCGGCGCAGGCGCATTACGGCGAACACTCGAACCGTCAGGCCTTCGAGCAGGCGCTGGGCCGCACGACCATCGATGAACTGGCGCTGTATGCCGACACCCAGCGGCGTTCACTGGAGGCGTGCGCTGAGGCACTGGGTCTGAAACGTCTCTGAGGTCAGGTGGCCATGCTGCGCAAGAAGTTGCGCAATCATTCCGCAAAACGTCTGACACGGCACGCTGGAAGCCTTAAGCGACGCGGCCTCCAGCCGAGTGCGCAAGAAGTTGCGCAGCACTGCGCAACTTCTTGCGCACTTTCCCAAGGATTTCGCCGGCCTGATCGGACACCATCTAGAGAAACCCATATAAAACACTGATTTATATGGGTTTTTCATTTCTGGCACGCTCCTTGATAACAGTCAGGCACCCACCGGGCGATTCCGCCTCCCGGGCACCCTAACTCAATCCGCAAGGAGCACCTCCCATGGCAACACCAGCGTACATG
>NZ_NEIU01000026.1:0-65550 GCF_002113595.1 Pseudomonas sp. B3(2017) | reverse complement strand
GCCCCATCTAAGCCCCATACCCCATTGCGCAGGTGCCCCATGAGCGACCAGCAAGAATTCCCGGACAACCCCGACGACTACACCGAAGCCGAACACATCGAACACCGCTCCACCGGCAAGGGCCTGGCCCTGCCCGGCCAGAACCTGCCGGACAAGGTCTACGTCATCCCGATCCACAACCGTCCGTTCTTCCCCGCGCAGGTGCTGCCGGTCATCGTCAACGAAGAGCCGTGGGCCGAGACCCTGGACCTGGTCAGCCAGTCCGGGCACCACTCCCTTGCCCTGTTCTTCATGGACACGCCCCAGGAAGACCCGCGCCACTTCAACACCAAGGCGCTCCCCGAATACGGCACCCTGGTCAAGGTGCACCACGCCAGCCGCGAGAACGGCAAGCTGCAGTTCGTCGCCCAGGGCCTGAGCCGCGTACGCATCAAGACCTGGCTCAAGCACCACCGCCCGCCCTACCTGGTAGAGGTCGAATACCCGCACCAGCCCACCGAGCCGACCGACGAGGTCAAGGCCTACGGCATGGCGCTGATCAACGCGATCAAGGAACTGCTGCCGCTCAACCCGCTGTACAGCGAAGAGCTGAAGAACTACCTCAACCGCTTCAGCCCCAACGACCCCTCGCCGCTGACCGACTTCGCCGCCGCCCTGACCTCGGCCACAGGCCCCGAACTGCAGGAAGTGCTCGACTGCGTGCCGATGCTCAAGCGCATGGAAAAAGTCCTGCCGATGCTGCGCAAGGAAGTCGAGGTCGCGCGCCTGCAGAAAGAGATCTCCGCCGAGGTGAACCGCAAGATCGGCGAGCACCAGCGCGAGTTCTTCCTCAAGGAACAGCTCAAGGTCATCCAGCAGGAGCTGGGCCTGACCAAGGACGACCGCAGCGCCGACCTCGAACAGTTCGAGCAGCGCCTGGAAGGCAAGGTGCTGCCGGCGCAGGTGCAGAAGCGCCTCGAAGAGGAAATGAACAAGCTGTCGATCCTGGAGACCGGTTCGCCGGAATACGCGGTCACCCGCAATTACCTCGACTGGACCACTTCGGTGCCGTGGGGCGTGTACGGCGAGGACAAGCTCGACCTCAAGCACGCGCGCAAGGTGCTGGACAAGCACCACGCCGGGCTCGACGACATCAAGGACCGGATCCTCGAATTCCTCGCGGTCGGCGCCTACAAAGGCGAGATCAGCGGTTCCATCGTGCTGCTGGTGGGGCCGCCGGGCGTGGGCAAGACCAGCGTCGGCAAATCCATCGCCGAATCCCTGGGCCGGCCGTTCTACCGCTTCAGCCTAGGCGGCATGCGCGACGAGGCCGAGATCAAGGGCCACCGGCGCACCTACATCGGCGCGCAGCCGGGCAAGCTCGTGCAGGCCCTGAAAGACGTCGAAGTGATGAACCCGGTGATCATGCTCGACGAGATCGACAAGATGGGCCAGAGCTACCAGGGCGACCCGGCCTCGGCGCTGCTGGAGACCCTCGACCCTGAGCAGAACGTCGAATTCCTCGACCACTACCTCGACCTGCGGATGGACCTGTCCAAGGTTCTGTTCGTCTGCACCGCCAACACCCTGGACTCGATCCCAGGACCACTGCTGGACCGCATGGAAGTGATTCGCCTGTCGGGCTACATCACCGAAGAGAAGGTCGCCATCGCCAAGCGCCACCTGTGGCCCAAGCTGCTGGAGAAGGCCGGCGTGTCCAAGGGCAGCCTGAGCATCAGCGACGCGGCCCTCAAGGCCCTGATCGACGGCTACGCCCGCGAGGCCGGCGTGCGCCAGCTGGAAAAGCAGATGGGCAAACTGGTGCGCAAGGCCGTGATGAAACTGATCGACGAGCCGAAGGCCGTCATCAAGCTGGGCCCCAAGGACCTCGAAGCCTCGCTGGGCCATCCGGTGTTTCGCAACGAGCAGGTGCTGTCCGGCACCGGCGTCATCACGGGGCTGGCCTGGACCAGCATGGGCGGCGCGACCCTGCCGATCGAAGCGACGCGCATCCACACCCTCAACCGGGGCTTCAAGCTCACCGGGCAACTGGGCGACGTGATGAAGGAATCGGCCGAGATCGCCTACAGCTACGTCAGCTCGCACCTGAAATCCTTCGGCGGCGATCCGAAGTTCTTCGACGAGGCGTTCGTCCACCTGCACGTGCCGGAAGGCGCGACGCCCAAGGACGGCCCGAGCGCCGGCGTGACCATGGCCAGCGCCCTGCTTTCTTTGGCACGCAACCAGCCGCCGAAGAAAGGCGTGGCCATGACCGGCGAACTGACCCTGACCGGGCACGTGCTGCCGATCGGCGGGGTGCGGGAAAAGGTCATCGCGGCGCGTCGGCAGAAGCTCTTCGAACTGATCCTGCCGGAGGCCAACCGGGGCAACTTCGAGGAACTGCCGGACTACCTCAAGGAAGGCATCACCGTGCACTTCGCCAAGCGGTTCGCGGATGTGGCGAAAGTGCTGTTCTGATAATCATGTAGTGCCTGCACTACCGCTATCGCTGGCAAGCCAGCTCCCACAGGTTTTGCGTGACCGCAGATCCTGTGGGAGCCAGCCTGCTGGCGATGACGTCAGCCAAGGCTGCGCATGGCCGCAGAACCATGCGGGGGGAGGTTGTACCTTGCCCCCGGCAGCGCCTTCCACGGCGCCATCGCCAGCAGGCAGGCTCCTACAGGGGCGCTGTGTGCACCCTGGATCAGTGCGACGATTCGGCTTGCCCGCGAAGGGGCCGGAATTGACAGCCTCGCCCCGCCAGGTTGTCACACTTTGTCTCATCTTCAGTTATGCTCGCCGTTCGTCGAGAACGCCGGAGCCCCTCACCCCATGTCCCCCATTCGCCTGTTCGTCCCCCTGAGTCTCGCCCTGCTGGCCGCCTGCGCCACGCAACCGAAAACCAACGTGACCGTGGAGAAACAAAGCGAATGCCCGGTGCGGCTGGCCAACGGGCAAAACCTGATCGTGACCCTGCCCAGCAACCCCACCACCGGCTACCGCTGGGCCATCCAGGATTCCGCCGGCGGAGTGCTGCGCGCCCTGAGCCCCGAGGTCTACAGCAACCCCGAGGACGCCGGCGTGGTCGGCGCGGCGGGCCTGTCCACCTGGCGCTTCCAGGCCTTCGCCACCGGCACCGGGCGCCTGCGCCTGACCTCGCAGCAGCCGTGGGCACCGGAAGTGCTGCCGGTGGAAACCTTCGACTGCGCCATTTCGGTCAACTGACATGGGCTGGCTGATCCTGGCGCTGATGGGCGCGGCGACCTTCCTCTACGGCCTGAGCACCCACGCGGCGCTGCTCTGCCTGTTGGTCAAGCCGCTGCCGGTGCTGGCGCTGCTCGGCTGGCTGCACGACGCGCCGCCCGGCGACTACCGGCGCTGGATCAGCCTGGGCCTGATCTTCTCGCTGGTGGGCGACGTGCTGCTGGCCTGGCCGGGCGACCTGTTCGTGTTCGGCCTCGGAGCGTTCCTGATCGCACACCTGGCCTACCTCAAAGCCTACCTCAGCGACTGCCGGCGCCTGGCCGTGCTGCCGCTGGTCCTCGCCCTGGCCTTGGGCGCGGTGCTGCTGGGCATTCTGGTCGCAAGCGGCCTGGGGCCGTTGCTGGTGCCGGTGATCATCTACGGCACGGCCATCAGCGCCATGCTCTGGCGCGCCTTGGCCCGCCTGGGCAGCGGCGTGCCGCAACGTTCGGCGCTGCTGGCCGCCGGCGGGGCCGTGGCGTTCGTGTTCTCCGACAGCGTGATCGGCATCAACCGCTTCGTCGCGCCGTTCCACGCCGCCCCCTACCTCATCATCCTCAGCTACTGGCTGGGCCAGTGGGGCATCGCGGCCTCGGCGTTCTCGCAAAAACCGCGCTGACCGCATCGCCCGCAGGCTGGCTCCCTCATGGACGGTGCAACACCCTGGGGAGCGAGCCCGCTCGCGAAAGCGATGTGCCTGACACGAGGCTGGCAGCGCCGTTCGGGCGTTTATCAGCCAACCCGCGCATCCCCGCAGCAATTTGGCTAAAATGCCGGCCTTTTCCACCGAACCGCCGGAACCGCCGTGAGCAAAGAACCCGACCGCATTTTCGCCCAGCCCATGGCCCAGGTGCCTGACTTCGCCTTCAACGAGGACGTGGTGCGGGTGTTCCCGGACATGATCAAGCGTTCGGTGCCGGGTTACCCGACCATCGTCGAGAACCTCGGCGTGCTCGCCGCGCAGTTCGCCCAGCCCCACAGCGTGCTCTATGACCTGGGCGCCTCCCTCGGCGCCGTGACCCAGGCCCTGCGCCGCCATGTGCGCACCGACGGTTGCCGGGTGATCGCCGTGGACAATTCGGCGGCGATGGTCGAACGCTGCCGCGAGTACCTCAACGGCCAGGATTCGATGTTCCAGGAGTTGTTGCCGGTCGAGGTGATCGAAGCCGACATCCTGGCGCTCGACTTCAAGCCGGCCTCGGTGGTGGCGCTCAACTTCACCCTGCAGTTCATCGCACCAGAGCAGCGCCTGGCCCTGCTCGGCCGCATCCGCCAGGCCTTGCTGCCCGGCGGCGCGCTGATCCTGTCCGAGAAGCTGCGCTTCAACGACGCCGACGAACACGCGCTGCTCACCGACCTGCATGTGGCGTTCAAGCGCGCCAACGGCTACAGCGAACTGGAGATCGCCCAGAAGCGCAGCGCCATCGAAAACGTCATGAAGCCCGACAGCCTCGAAGAACACCGCGAACGCCTGCTGGCCGCCGGATTCTCGAAAGTCGTGCCGTGGTTCCAATGCCTTAACTTCGCCTCGTTGATTGCCCTGCCATGATCGATCTGTCTCCCCTCGCCCGCCGTCTGGCCGGCACGCCGCTGGCCGACTGGGCCAATACCCTGCAAGCGCAGCTCGACAAGAAGATGGAAAAGGGCCACGGCGACCTGGAGCGCTGGCAAAGCGCGCTGGACGCCCTGCCCCAGGTCCAGCCGAGCGAAGTCGACCTGCTCGACGGCCTGACGCTGGACAGCGACTGCGACGACGCCACCCGCGCGCAGATGCGCACGGCGCTGATGGGCCTGTCGCCCTGGCGCAAGGGGCCGTTCGACCTGTTCGGCGTGCACGTGGACACCGAGTGGCGCTCGGACTGGAAATGGTCGCGGGTCGCTCCGCACCTGAACCTTGCGGGCAAGCGCATCCTCGATGTCGGCTGCGGCAACGGCTACTACATGTGGCGCATGCTCGGCGCCGGGGCCGACAGCGTGATCGGGGTCGATCCGAACTGGCTGTTCTTCTGCCAGTTCCAGGCGGTGCAGCGTTACCTGTCGCAGCCGAACGCCTGGCACCTGCCGTTCCCGTTCGAAGACCTGCCGGCGAACCTCGAAGGCTTCGACACGGTGTTTTCCATGGGCGTGTTCTACCACCGCCGCTCGCCGATCGAGCATCTGCTCGCGCTCAAGGATTGCCTGGTCAAGGGCGGCGAACTGGTGCTGGAGACCTTGGTGGTCGAAGGCGACCGGCACCAGGTGCTGGTGCCGGAAGACCGCTACGCGCAGATGCGCAACGTGTGGTTCCTGCCGTCGGTGCCGGCGCTGGAGCTGTGGCTGCGCCGCGCCGGCTTCAGCGACGTGCGTTGCGTGGACGTGAGCTTCACCACCGTGGCGGAACAGCGCAGCACCGAGTGGATGAAGTACCAGTCGCTGAGCGACTTCCTCGACCCGCACGACCACAGCAAGACGATCGAAGGGCTGCCGGCGCCGATGCGGGCGGTGATCGTCGCCCGCAAGTAGATCGACCGGCCCTGCGGCGCCCTCACCGGCGCCATCGCCAGCAGGCTGGCTCCCACAAGGGGACTCGGCCGAATGCAGCCACTGTGTTCACCGCAAAACCCTGTGGGAGCCAGCCTGCTGGCGATGGCGTCCGCCAGGACGCCGCCGAACGGAAGCAGACACGAAGCAGGCGTTCAGTCCGAAGACTTGGCGCGCCGGGCCCTGAAGAATTCGGTCAGCACCGCCCCGCACTCCTCCGCCAGCACCCCGCCCTCATGCAGCACCCGATGGTTGAGAAAGCCCTGGGTGAAGAACTGCCCCTGGCTCTGCACGATCCCGGCCTTGGGCTCCAGGGCGCCGTACACCACCCGCGCGATGCGCGAGTGCACGATCAGCCCGGCGCACATGCTGCACGGCTCCAGCGTCACATAGAGCGTGCTGCCCGGCAGGCGGTAGTTGCCGGCCGCCTCGGCGGCGGCGCGGATGGCGACCATTTCCGCATGGGCGCTGGGGTCGCTGGTGCTGATCGGGCAATTGAAGCCGCGGCCGACGATCTCGCCGTCCTGCACCAGCACCGCCCCCACCGGCACTTCGCCGAGGGCGGCGCCCTGCGCGGCCAGGGCCAGCGCTTCGCGCATGAAGTCGCGGTCGCGGCTGCGGTCGATGATCGCCGCGGGGCGGATCTGGCGCATCACTTCACCTCGATGGCGGCCATCAGGCCGGTTTCCATGTGGTCGATCACATGGCAGTGGAACATCCACACCCCCGGGTTATCCGCCACCAGCGCCACTTGCGCCCGCTCGTTCTTGCCCAGCAGGTAGGTGTCGGTGAAGTACGGAACGATCTTGCGCCGGTTCGAGGCGATCACCTTGAAGCTCATGCCGTGCAGGTGGATGGGGTGCTGGTACTGGGTCATGTTCTTGAGTTCGAAAATGTAGCTCTGGCCCAGCTTCAGGCTGGCGATCGGCCGGTCGGCGCAGGTCTTGTCGGTGATGTCCCAGGCCTTGCCGTTGATCTGCCACAGGCTCGGCGGCTTGCCGTTGTCGACGTTCACCGACACGGAACCGACCCATTCGAAATTGAAGTTGAGTTTCTCGGCCTTGGCCAGGTCCGGCTCGGCCACCGGGTTGACGGGCAGCGCTGGCGGCCACTCGGTCGGCGCATCGTCGTTGGCCACCGAACGCAGGGTGCCCAGCCGCACCGGGCCGTTGCGCAGCGACAGCTCCTGGCCTGCCGCCGGGGCCTTGATCGCCAGGCAGATGCGCATGCCGGGGCCGAGCCAGTATTCCTTGCCCAGCGGCCGCGGCTCCACCGGATTGCCGTCCAGCGCGTAGATCTGCGCTTCGACGCCGGGGATGTTGATGCGGTAGGTCAGGGTGTTGTCGAGGTTGAGCAGGCGCACCCGCGTGATCTGGCCGGCGGGCAGTTCTATCACCGGCGACGGCACGCCGTTGATGGTCGACAGGCGCCCCGCCGTGCCGCCCCGGGCCGCTTCGCGGGGGATGCTGAAGTCGACGAAGTTGCCCTCGTCGTCCACGTGCCAGTTCTTCAGGCTCAGGGTCTTTTCGTAGCGGAAGCCGGTCGGCTCGCGCTCCTCGACGATCAGCGGCCCCACCAGCCCGCGGCCGAGCTCTTCGCTGCTGCTGACGTGGGGGTGATACCAATAGCTGCCGGCATCCGGCACACGGAATTTGTAGTCGAAGTATTCGCCCGGCAGCACCGGCAATTGCGAGACGTACGGCACACCGTCCATTTCCAGCGGCAGGCGGATGCCGTGCCAGTGGATGGTGGTCGCCACCGGCAGCCGGTTGATGAAGCGCACCCGCAGCCACTCGCCCTGACGCACGCGCAGTTCGGTGCCCGGCGCCGACGGGCCGAAGGCCCAGGCCTGGGTCTTGTGCCCGGCCACCAGTTCGACGTCCAGGGGCGCTGCGATCAGCTCATAGTCGTGCCCCGCATCGGCTTGCGCCCGCTTGCCCAGCCAGTAGCGCGCCGTCCCTCCCGCACCGACGCCAACGACAACAAGACCGGCCAGGCCACCGAGGATTTGGCGACGGGTAAAGGACATGAACTGGGCTACCTCACGGATCGACGGCAGGCACCGGGCCCGCAAAAGGCGAATACGATACACCCGCAACTGGCAAACAGTAAGGGCGACGTGCCGCCGCAGCGGCAATGCGATAACTATGTACCGCACCTGCGCCGCCCGGACGGGTCATGCTCCCTGCCCGTATCTCAAGGAGTGAGAGAGCATGATCCCAGACAACCACCGCCCGCTTCCCAACGCCGCCGACAAGGCCGCGCTCAAGGCCATCGCCCGCCGCGTCATCGGCGACTGCCCCAGCCTTCAGGACACCGCCCGCGAGGTGGCCGGCGACCTGCTGAAAAAGCACGGCGTCACCGGCCTCGATCCCGACCGGGTGTACTTCCACCGCTTCGATGCGGCCCAGAGCAACGGCCGCACCTTCACCGGCTGGGAACACGTCAACGCCAAACCGACCTCGACGCTGACCCTCACCCAACTGGTGATCCAGCGCTTCCGCGTCGCCGACCAGGACAACGCCGACCTGCTCGACGTGTACGCGGGCTTCTACAGCGCAGGCCCCACCGCCGGCACGTTCAACGAAACCAACGAAGTCCGCCTCCACGGCAACGAAGTATTGAAGGACTTCTGGAGCATCGATTTCAGCACTCGGTACAAGGATCGGCTGAGCACTTTCTGGCACCGCTCGGGCAGCGATTACCGCACCCTGGCCAAGTGCAACTTCCTGCTCAAGGCCGTGCAGGCCCGGGACAAGCGTCTGTTGAGCGACGAAGACTTCCGCTTCGTCACCCAGGCCGCGCTCGGCCCGATCAGTTGGCCGGTCACGCTGCAGTGGCTGCAATCGACGCACCCCACAACGGGTACGGTCCGGACGCTGGACGTCGCCGGCTTCACCGCCACCGACATCCTGCGTTTCGTCGCGCCCAAGGGTCGCCAGATCGTTTATGTGCCCGGCGAAGCCAGCGCCTTCACCGTGCTGGAAACCGCCACCGACATGCATTTCTGGATGCTGCTGCGGATGAACCAGCCGCAGGACCGCCAGATCTTCATGACGCATTTTCCCTTGGCCGACCGACAGGAGATCGCTGACCACATCAGTGACCTGATGAACCGCCTGGTCAGCACTTGGAGCCGGTACGACCACCACCTGATCAACCAGAACGACAAAGCCATCGAAGGCGACACCTTCACCTGGCTGCAGACATCGACCCGCGACGCCTTGTTCATCGAAGCCGAACTCACGCTGACCGCCAACGCCGACCTGCGCAAGAAACTCTGGATCGGTTACCTCAGCGCCGGCCTGAGGGTCTTCGCCCCCATGGCCATCGTCGGCTGGCCGGTCGCATTGCCGTTGATCGGGGCGAGCATCGCCGACATGGGGCTGAACATCGATCAGGCGGTCAACGGCAAAACGTCCGAGGAGCGCAAGGCCGGCATCCTGGGGGCCGTGCTCGGCGGCATCGACCTGCTGCTGAACCTGGCCGCCCTCGCCGGCCCTGGCTCACTGGAAGAAGTCGGCCCCGACATCGAAGCGGCCGAGGCCAGGGAAATGGCAGAACTGCAGGAAGCGACGCAGCCGGCACGCACACCCAAGCCACCGCCCCCTCCGGCGGATGCTCAAGCCGTCGAGCCCCCGCGGCCTGTGTCTGGCATCCCGGCATCCTACCGAATCGGCCTTACCCTCGACGACACGACGCTGAGCCGCGAACCGGGCAAGTACCAGGGCATCCACAGCCTGCCGTCCGACCCGTCACGGGCCATCCGCCTCGGCGACGGCAACTACTACGTGCGCTACGAAACCTCGGCGAGCGGCACCGGCCACTGGGCCATCATCGACCCCGCCCGGCCGAATGCCTTCGTCCGTTCGATTCCCGTACGCTTGAACGCCGCCGGCCAATGGGAAACCCTTCCGCAGCTCGGGCTCAAGGGCGGCATGGATCTGCCGCACGCCAGCACCTCCGCCGCGCAGCAATGGGCACAACTGCCCGGCACCCTGGTCACCGAAATCGACGCCCCGGACATGCGCGCCTGGGCCCTGGGCGGCGCGGACGATGTCAGGCCGGTCACCGATGCCTTCGGCCGGACGCGCACCTTGAGCCGCTTCGAACTGAGCCAGGAAACCGCACGCGACAACCTGATCAGCGACGCCCGCACCTGGTATGCGGCCAATCCTGTCACGCCGCGCCTGCCCGTCGCCACGGCGGCGGCCTTCGACTCACCCGGCGACCTGCTCGACGCTGCCTTCGCCCGGAAGCCGGGGTTGGTCATCGGCGAAACGCAAGGCGGCATCGGCAGCAAGCAGTTCCTGATCGAGAACATGCCGGCCCTCGCCCGGCGCGGCGTGAAGACGCTTTACACCCAGCAACTGCTGGCCAACGTCAACCAGACGGCGCTGGATACATTCGCCCGCACCGGCCAGATGCCTGCCGAACTGGAAGAATACCTGCGCAAGCTCGACTTCATGGCCGGCAACGACCCCGATGGCCGCTTCACGCTGACAGAGGTGGTGAAGGCCGCCAATGCCGCAAAGATCCGGGTGCAGGCGCTCGACCTGTCCACCACCTACCACATCAACCGCTCCGCGTTCGGCTCGGAACCGGGTCTGCCGATGGCCAGGAGCTTCTTCGCCGGCCAGGTCATCCGCTTCAACGAAGCCGTCAAAGGCCCGGCCAGGTGGGTGGCGTTGGTGGATCGGGAACACATGACCACCTTCAGGGGCCACCAGGGCATCAGCGAACAGGCAGACGCCCTGAGCCTGCGTTTCGACGACGTGCCGCCAGGCCTTGAGGCGCCCATCGGCACCGACCCCGGGGTGGTCGTCGAGTACGCCGACTACCCCGGCTCACCCGTCGAGGAACCGCTGGACGGAGGCGACATGGATGCCGTGCAGGCCCAGATCCAGGGCACCTGGCGCGTGCAGATGCCGACCCCGTGGGCCTACCGCACACCGCAGAATCTGCGCGCCCTGTTGCCCGAGCCCGGCATGTTCACCTTCCAGCGCTACCGCAACAGCATTCTGGTGGTCTACCGCAACGAAGCGGGCCACATGGCGGACAGCGTCGTGCGTACGACACCCGGCGGCAGGATCAGTCTGCAGGTGCCGATGCGGCCCGAGTACGACTTCATCACGGCCGACCATTGCGATGAGCTCAAGCAGGCCCTGATGGAGCGAGGCCTTCGGCCCATGGGGTGGCCGTTGCCGGCCGAACCCGCTGCGCTGCCGGTCGAGCCCGGCCTGGCCCAGATCCAGGACAAACTCGCACGCTGGCAAGCCAATGATCTGCTTGAAGCTCGAAGGCCTGACACCGGGCCCGGCAAGTTCCAGGGCATCTATCGGCTCGACGGCGACCCTGCGACGGCCATCAGCCTCGACGGCACCGCCTACTACGTGCGCTTCGAACCCGACGTCAACGGCCCCGGCACCTGGGCCATCATCAACCCTGAACGCCCGAACGCGTTTTCCGGCACCCTGCCGGTGCGCCTGAACGCCCAAGGCGAATGGGAACTGGCTCCAACGGGTGGCCTGAAGGGCGGTGGCAACAACCTCAAGGGCATGTCTCGGATCAGGACTGAGGCCGCGCCTGCGCCTGCGCCTGCACCTGCACCTGCACCTGCACCTGCACCTGCACCTGCGCCTGCACCGTTGCGCGCTCCTGCCACCGGCTACGAATCGCCCATCCGTTACGGCCTCAGGAATGTGGCGCTGGGCAAGCCGGAGACGCACATCAAAGTCAGCAGGTTGCCCGATGGCAGCATTAAAGGAATCACCTCCTATGACGAATACGTCACGGACCTGCGGCGCAAGCTGGCACGGGATACCGATCAATTCTTTGGACGCCGAGACCTTTACCGTGAGTTGCCCGCCCGTCCCGCAGTCGACGCAATCCCCACGACTTCGGCCTCAAGCCTGATCGAACACGTATTCGACGCAGTGCCCGGCCTGGTCATCGGCGAAGGTCAGGACCGGATCGCCAGCCTGCGTTTTCTCATCGAAAACATGCCGACCCTGTCGCGCAAGGGGGTCAGGACCCTGTACTTCCACCGCCTGCTCAACGACTTCAGCCAAGGCGACCTGAATGCGTTTTTCCGCACAGGCGAGATGTCCCCGGATCTCGAAACCGTTCTGCGGCAGCTGCAAAATGATCCATCGGGCGTGCATACGCCGTTGGAAACGGTCAAGGTCGCGCGCCTCAACGGCATCCGGGTTCAGGCGACGGACTGCCTGGCCAGCTACCGCTTTCCCGAGGCACCGTTTACGCAGCTGCAGGAACAAGGCATCAAGAACTACCTTACGCATACCGTCATGCAGGCCGACCAAAAGCTCAACGAAGCGGGCAAGTGGGTTGTCCTCACCGGCCAGGAAAACACCAACACCTTCCGTGGCGTGGTCGGCATCAGCGAACTGCAGGGCGGCATCGGCTTGCGCATCGAAGAAGTGCCGCTCGATGCGCCGGCAACGATCGAGATCGACCGCGGCATCCGCATCGGCAGAGGCTATGTGCATCAAGACAGGCCACAACAGGGGGCATTCGACACGCTCTATGCCGATCTGAGTTTGAAGTCGCCGCAGCCTTCCGTCGAAAGAACGCCGGCGGACATCGAACGGATGCTGATGCGGCGCGGCCAGTACACCTTCCAGAAAACCGAAGACGGCGTGACATTGATCCACCGCAACCGGGAAGGAAAGATCGTTCACACGCCGGTCGAACGTCTCGCTGACGGCACCTTGCGGATCCATCGCCCGGTGTGGGTGGGCATCGATCAGGTAGCGTTCGCCAGCCTCGAAGAATTGTCCTGGAGCCTCAGCGAGATGGGCATGCTCCTTGAGGGCCGCTTGCCGCACTGAACCTTCCCGCCAGCCGAAAAAAAGCCCCCGGTCTTGCGACCGGGGGCTTTCGGATGTCACAGCAACGGGCCTGGGTTGACGGGCCCGTTCGTGATCATTCCCACTCGATGGTGGCTGGCGGCTTGCTCGACACGTCGTAGGTGACGCGGGAGATGCCTTCGATCTCGTTGATGATGCGGCCGGAAACGGTTTCCAGCAGCTCGTACGGCAGGTGCGCCCAACGGGCGGTCATGAAGTCGATGGTCTCGACGGCACGCAGGGCCACGACCCACGCGTAACGGCGGCCGTCGCCGACCACGCCCACCGATTTCACCGGCTGGAACACCACGAACGCCTGGCTGACCTTGTGATACCAGTCGGCCTTGCGCAGTTCCTCGATGAAGATGTGGTCGGCGCGGCGCAGCAGGTCCGCGTATTCCTTCTTCACTTCGCCGAGGATGCGCACGCCCAGGCCCGGGCCCGGGAACGGGTGACGGTAGACCATGTCGTACGGCAGGCCCAGCTCCAGGCCCAGACGGCGGACTTCGTCCTTGAACAGTTCGCGCAGCGGCTCGACCAGCTTCAGGTTCATCTCTTCCGGCAGGCCGCCCACGTTGTGGTGCGACTTGATCACGTGGGCCTTGCCGCTCTTGGCGCCGGCCGACTCGATCACGTCCGGGTAGATGGTGCCCTGGGCGAGGTACTTGATGTTGTTCAGCTTGCAGGACTCGGCATCGAACACGTCGATGAAGGTGCGGCCGATGATCTTGCGCTTCTTCTCAGGGTCGGCTTCGCCGGCCAGGTTGTTCAGGAACTGGTCTTCGGCGTTGGCGCGGATCACCTTGACGCCCATGTTCTCGGCGAACATGGCCATCACCTGGTCGCCTTCGTGCAGGCGCAGCAGGCCGTTGTCGACGAACACGCAGGTCAGCTGGTCGCCGATGGCCTTGTGCAGCAGCGCGGCGACTACCGAGGAATCGACGCCGCCGGACAGGCCCAGCAGCACGTTGTCGGTGCCGACCTGGGCACGGATGTTGGCGATGGCGTCTTCGGCGATCTTCGACGGCGTCCACAGGGCTTCGCAACCGCAGATGTCGAGGACGAAGCGCGACAGGATGCGGCCGCCCTGCTTGGTGTGGGTCACTTCCGGGTGGAACTGCACGCCGTAGTAGGCGCGCTCGTCGTTGAACATGCCGGCGATCGGGCAGCTCGGGGTGCTGGCCAGGATGTGGAAGTCTTCCGGCATCTTGGTGACCTTGTCGCCGTGGCTCATCCACACGTCGAGGCCGAACAGGCCGTCGGCGTCAATGTGGTCTTCGATGCCGTCGAGCAGGCGGCTCTTGCCGACCACGTCGACACGGGCGTAGCCGAACTCACGCAGTTCGGAGCCTTCGACCTTGCCGCCCAGTTGCTCGGCCATGGTCTGCATGCCGTAGCAGATGCCGAAGACCGGCACGCCCAGGTCGAAGACGGCCTGCGGGCAGCGTGGGCTGTCGGCGACGTGCACGGACTCGGGGCCGCCGGCGAGGATGACACCCTTCGGGGCGAATTCGCGGATCGCATCTTCGTCCATGTCGAACGGGTGCAGTTCGCAGTACACGCCGATCTCGCGCACGCGGCGGGCGATCAGTTGGGTGTACTGGGAACCGAAGTCGAGGATCAGGATGCGGTGAGCGTGAATATCGAGGGCCATGATTCAGTCTCGTCTTAAGTCAATCAGTAACAGTCGTGATTCAGAAACAACTCGGGGCTGAATGAACAGCCCCGGTTGCTTAGCGATTTTGAAGGCTCAACCTACGCGGTAGTTTGGCGCTTCCTTGGTGATCTGCACGTCGTGGACATGGGATTCGGCCATGCCGGCGCCGGTGATCCGCACGAACTCAGGCTTGGTGCGCATCTCTTCGATGTTGGCGCTGCCGGTGTAGCCCATCGAGGAGCGCAGGCCGCCCATCAACTGGTGGATGATCGCGGTCAGGGTGCCCTTGTACGGCACGCGGCCTTCGATGCCTTCCGGAACCAGTTTCTCGGCGCCGGCAGAGGAGTCCTGGAAGTAGCGGTCGGAGGAACCCTGGGCCTGGGCCATCGCGCCCAGCGAACCCATGCCGCGGTAAGCCTTGTAGGAACGGCCCTGGAACAGTTCGATCTCGCCCGGCGCCTCTTCGGTGCCGGCGAACATCGAGCCCATCATCACGCAGGACGCGCCGGCCACGATGGCCTTGGACAGGTCGCCGGAGAAACGGATGCCGCCGTCGGCGATCAACGGAACGCCGGTGCCTTCAAGGGCGGCGGCCACGTTGGCGATGGCGCTGATCTGCGGAACGCCGACACCGGCGACGATGCGGGTGGTGCAGATCGAGCCAGGGCCGATGCCGACCTTGACCGCGTCGGCGCCGGCTTCGGCCAGGGCCTTGGCGGCGGCGCCGGTGGCGATGTTGCCGCCGATCACCTGCACTTCAGGGAAGTTTTCCTTGACCCAGCGAACGCGGTCGATCACGCCTTTGGAATGACCGTGGGCGGTGTCGACCACCACCACGTCAACGCCGGCGTTGACCAGGGCGGCGACACGCTCGCCGGTGTCCTTGCCGGTGCCGACCGCCGCGCCGACGCGCAGGCGACCCTGGTCGTCCTTGCTGGCCAGCGGGTAGGCCTTGGCCTTCTCGATGTCCTTGACGGTCATCATGCCCTTGAGGGCGAACTTGTCGTCGACGATCAGGACTTTTTCCAGGCGGTGCTTGTGCAGCAGCTCGCGGACTTCGTTCTTGTCGGCGCCTTCGCGGACGGTGACCAGACGCTCTTTGGGCGTCATCACTTCGCGCACGCTG
The DNA here is from genome assembly GCF_002113595.1 of Pseudomonas sp. B3(2017). Lineage (NCBI taxonomy): Bacteria > Pseudomonadati > Pseudomonadota > Gammaproteobacteria > Pseudomonadales > Pseudomonadaceae > Pseudomonas > Pseudomonas sp. B3(2017). The sequence continues at coordinate 50,156 of NZ_NEIU01000026.1, read as the reverse complement.
ACGTCCAGACGGTTCTCGAAGCGCACGTCGCGGGAGGTGACGATGCCGACCAGGTCGCCGTCGTGCAGCACCGGCACGCCGGAGATGTTGTGCTGGCGGGTCAGTTCGAACAGGTCACGCACGGTGGCGTCGGCCTCGATGGTGATCGGATCCTTGACCACGCCGGCCTCGAACTTCTTGACCTTGCGCACTTCGGCGGCCTGCTGCTCGATGGTCATGTTCTTGTGGATGATGCCAATGCCGCCTTCCTGAGCCATGGCGATGGCCAGACGGGCTTCAGTGACGGTGTCCATGGCGGCGGAAACCAGAGGAATGTTCAGCTCGATGCCACGGGTAAGGCGGGTCTTCAGGCTGACTTCGTTGGGAAGCACCTCGGAATAACCGGGCACTAGGAGAATGTCGTCGAAGGTCAGAGCTTCTTGGCTGATACGCAGCATCGCGGGGGCTCCCGGGCGGGAAAATGGAAGCGCGCCATTATACTCAGACACCCCGCCGGGCTCAATGCAAAACTCGCCTGACATCAATGTTGCTGATGTACGGAAAGCCCGGGGCCTAGAGCTCCACCTTGACCCAGCTCACCGGCTGATCCAGCCAGTCGGCGAATTCGTCGATGAAGCTCTGCTTGAACCCCGCCTCCAGCCAGTTGTTGAAGATGAAACCCAGGTTGGAGAACGCGCAGGGCTGCAGGAACAGAAAGCCGTTGATGTCGTCTTCGTGCCCGCACTCGGGGCAGGTGAAGTTGTCGGTGCGGTTGGGCATCCAGTCTTCCAGGCTTTCGAACAGCGCTTCGCCCACCTCCTGGCGGCACTCGGCGCAGCCGGCCTCTTCGAGGAAGCCCTTGGCCGGCGTATAGATGCAGCGCTTGACGATGATCTCCAGGCCGTTGACCGGCTCGCCGAACGGCAGCGCCTCCGGATGCAGCACCACCTCGCGGGCGCCTTCGGCGATCGCATGGCCCATGCGGTTGCCGGTGCGTGCGCAGGTGCTCAACTGTTCCTCGACGATGTTCTTGCGCACCAGCCAGCGCAAGATGGCCCGGGCGCGGGGCTCGTGCACCGGCAAGGTGGAGATTTTCGGGACGAGGATGCTTTGCGAGTTCATGGGCCCAGCCTGCTGCGGATACGGTTGATCATCCTATAGGAGCGAGCCTGCTCGCGATGGCGTCGCACCAGTCAGCGATGTGTCGACTGAATGGGCGCTATCGCGAGCAGGCTCGCTCCCACAAGGAAGTGCGGCCGGCAGCTTAATCCCTGACGCGCTGCGGTCAAGTGCCCAGGTAACGCCCGATCAGCGCAACCCCGCTGGCCAGCACCAGCCAGGTCACCAGCCGCACGAACGCCTCGCGGGACAGGCGCGCGGTCAGCCGCCGCCCGGACCACAAGCCCAACGCCATGGCCGGCATCAGGCACAGCGCGAGCATCAGCAAGGGTAGCTCGGCATACACCCCGGCGACGGCGAACAGGCTCAAGCGCACCACCGTGCTGCAACTGATCAGCGCACTCTGCGTGGCCCGCGCGGCGTCCTTGGGCAACCGGCTGTTGAGGTAGATCGCATACAGAAACCCGCCGCTGCCGAACAGCGCGCCGAAAAGCCCGCCCACCGTGCCCATCGGCAGCGCCCAGCCGGCGGCCAGCCGCGTCGGCCGGGCCTTGATCCACAGGCTGTAGACCGCATACGCGCTGATGAACAGCCCCATCATCAGCAACAGCAGGTCGGACTTGAGGTTGAGCAGGAAAATCACCCCCAGCGTGCACCCCACCGCCATGCACGGCAACAGTCGCAGCAGTTCCGGTTTCGCCACCTCCCGCCGCGACGGCAACAGATTGCCGAACGCGGCGACGAAGTCGAGCAGCACCAGCAACGGCACGATCTTGGACAGCGGCATGAACAGAATCAGGATCGGCCCCGCCACCAGCGCCGTGCCGAAACCGGCGATGCCGAAGACCACATACGCCAGCGCCACCCCCGCGCCGATGGCGGCCCAGCCCCCCACACCCCACGACCATTCGCTCAACAACGCCGCCACACTCATCCGTCCGCCTCCTCATGTCAGTCCGGGATGACTTTAGCCAGCGGCGAGACTTGCGACTAATATCGCTTGAGCCACCCAGCCATCTCGAAAAGGCATACCTCGTGCTCTCCACCCGTCAACTGCGCTATTTCGTGGAAATCGCCGACTGCGGTAGCTTCAGCGCCGCCGCCGAACGCCTGTTCATCGCCCAATCGGCGCTGAGCCGGCAAATAAAGGACATGGAGCAGCGCCTGCACACCCCGCTGTTCGAACGCACCGCCCGCCAGCCCCGGCTCACGGCGGCGGGCGAAGCCTTCCTGCCCCGGGCCCGCAACCTGCTCGCCGAACTGGACAAGGCCAGCGCCCTGGCCACCGAGGTCGGCACCGGCCGGCGCGGCACGGTGCGCCTGAGCCATTCCAGCACCGTTGCGCTCAGCGGTGGGCTGCTCAACGACATCGGCGTGTTCCTCGGGCAACTGCCCGGCGTATCGCTGGACATCGGCAAGCTCTCCTCCGAAGCGCAGCTTGAGGAACTCGCCGAGGGCCGCCTCGATGTCGGCCTGCTGCGTTTGCCGGTGCTGCGCCAGCGCGAAGGCGTCCAGGTGCTGCCGCTGTTCACCGAACGCCTGCTGCTGGCGGCGCCGGACACCCATCGGCTGGTCAAGAGTGGTTCGGCCATCGACCTGGCGCAATTGAAGGACGAGCCGTTCATTTCGATCCCGCACCCGCAACGCGGCGGGCTCAGCTATTTATGTGCGGACCTGTGCATGCGCCACGGTTTTTTCCCGAAAGCGGCTCGGGTGATGTCGCGCAAGACCACGCAACTGCAGCTGATCCAGGCCGGGTTCGGCATCGCCCTGCTGCCGGAGTCGATGCAGGCCATCGCCCCGCCGGGCGTGCGCTTCCTGCCCTTAGCCGACCCCGGCTGCCGAAGCACCGTCGCCCTGGCCTGCCGACAGGATCCGCCGCCGCTGATCCGACGCTTCATCGAGACCTTCACCGCATCCTGCGGGAGCCAGTCTGCTGGCGATGGCGTCAAAGAGCGCAGCGCCTAGCCGGGCGAGACCATCGCCCCCACAAGGGAATTGGGCGCGGTCATGGAGAATCGCCACCGAATGCCTTTACACTGCGCCCCATGATTAAAGATCCCTTTGCAAGGCTCGGCCTTGACCGCGAAGTCCTGACCGTCACCCAGCTCAACGGCCGCGCCCGCGTGCTGCTCGAAGACGTGTTCAGCAACATCTGGGTCGAAGGCGAAATCTCCAACCTGGCCCGTCCGGCGTCCGGCCACGTGTATTTCACCCTCAAGGACAGCGGCGCCCAGGTGCGCTGCGCGCTGTTCCGCCAGAACGCGGCGCGGGTGCGCCAGGCGCTGAAGGACGGCCTGGCGGTCAAGGTGCGCGGCAAGGTCTCGCTGTTCGAGGGCCGCGGCGACTATCAGCTGATCCTCGATACCGTGGAGCCGGCGGGCGACGGCGCCCTGCGCCTGGCCTTCGACGCGCTGAAGGAAAAGCTCAGCGCCGAAGGCCTGTTCAGCGCCGAACGCAAAGTGCCGCTGCCGGCGCACCCGCAGCGCATCGGCATCATCAGTTCGCCGACCGGCGCGGTGATCCGCGACATCATCAGCGTGTTCCGCCGCCGCGCGCCTCAAGTGCAACTGACCCTGGTTCCCACCGCCGTGCAGGGCCGCGAGGCCACCGCGCAGATCGTCCGCGCCCTGAAGCTGGCGGACGCCCGGGGCTTCGACGCGTTGATCCTGGCCCGGGGCGGCGGTTCGCTGGAAGACCTCTGGTGCTTCAACGAAGAAGCCGTGGCACGCGCCGTGGATGCCTGCGTGACGCCGATCGTCAGCGCCGTCGGCCATGAGACCGACGTGTCGATCAGCGACTTCGTGGCCGACGTGCGCGCGCCCACGCCCTCCGCCGCCGCCGAACTGCTCGCCCCGGATTCCGGGCACCTGATCCGCCAGGTCGAAAGCCTGCACCGGCGCCTGGTGATGCGCATGCGCGACCGGCTGATGCGCGACCGCTTGCGCCTGGAAGGCATGACCCGCCGCCTGCGCCATCCCGGCGAACGCCTGCGCCAGCAGGCCCAACGCCTGGACGACCTGGACATGCGCCTGCGCCGGGCCTTCGAGCGCCATTTGAACACCCGCCGCGAACGCCTGCTGCGCCTGGAGACTCGCCTCGCCGGACAACACCCGGGACGCCAGCTGGCCCTGCTGCGCCAGCGCCTGGACAGCCTCGCCGAACGCCTGCCCCGGGCCATGCGCGAAGGCCTGAAGAGCCGGCGCCAGCAGTTGCATAGCCAGATGCAGACCCTGCACGTGGTCAGCCCGCTGGCCACGCTCGGCCGGGGCTACAGCATCCTGCTGGACGAGCGCGGCAACGCGATCCGCAGCGCCGCGCAGACGCAGAACGGCCAACGCCTCAAGGCCCGGCTCGGCGAAGGCGAACTGCACGTGCGCGTCGAGGACAATCACCTGACGCCTGTCACCCTTTCTTTACTGGACTGATCCATGCCGCGCTTCCTCGCTCCGCTGCTGTTGCTGTGCCTGACCTTCAACGCCCACGCCGACAGCTACATCACAAGGCTTTTGAACAAACCGGTGCCGGGCGGCGTGGCGGTGATCGACCTGGGCAGCGCCGCCCAGGCGCCCAAAGCCACGTACCAGGGCAAACCGGTGCTGGTGGTCAAGGAACAGAACAACTGGCTGGCCATCGTCGGCGTACCGCTGACGGTCAAGCCGGGCGTGCAGCAGGTCAACAGCGCCGGCCGCAGCCTGAACTTCACGGTGGGCAGCAAGAAATACCCGGAACAGCACATCACCCTGAAGAACACCCAGCAGGTCAACCCGAACCCGGCCAACCTCAAACGCATCGAGGGCGAACTGGCCGAACAGATCAAGGCCTACCGCAGCTTCAGCCCGAACACGCCGAGCAACCTGCTGCTGGACAAACCCGTCAACGGTCCGCTGTCGAGCAAGTTCGGCGTGCGCCGCTTCTTCAACGGCGAAGAGCGCAACCCCCATGCGGGCCTGGATTTCGCGGTGCCGGCCGGCACCCCGATCAAGACCCCGGCGGCGGGCAAGGTGATCCTGATCGGCAATTACTTCTTTAACGGCAACACGGTGTTCGTCGACCATGGCCAGGGCTTCATCAGCATGTTCTGCCACATGTCGAAGATCGACGTGACCAACGGCCAGCAACTGGCCCGCGGGGCCGTCGTGGGCAAGGTCGGCGCCACCGGCCGGGCGACCGGGCCGCACATGCACTGGAACGTCAGCCTGAACGATGCGCGAGTGGATCCGGCGATCTTCATCGGCGCGTTCCAGCCCTGAGCCGGCGCTCGCAGCGACCGCCCTCATCGCCAGCAGGCTGGCTCCCACGGGAAATCCGTGCCATGGCACAGTCCCTTGTGGGTGCCGGCCTGCTGGCGATGGCGACCTGAACATCAGCGCAACACCCCGGAAAGACCGGCGCTTTTCATCCCCACAAGCCCGTATCCGCCAATTGCGCCGACCCAAAACAGTGCGCAATCATTCAGAAATTCAGCGCCACCCAGCACAATAAAATCTCGCGAATCCCCGTTTTCCGAGTATTCCTCTCAAATTTTTCCGACTGCTTGCCATCCTCCCCCCTCGCGGTTAGGGTTGAGGACATGAAAACCTCTCACACCCTTATTCAGCTTCGCCAGCACCGCAGCCTGTGCCTCGTCAGCGCACGACTGCCGGGCTGAATCGCTGCGCCTCGTCTCTGCTTCTCTCCGAACATTCGTTCCACCGGCAGGCCGCCTCTTTTCGGCCCAGACAATAAGGAATTTCCCGATGAGCATGCTCAAAGACCCGTCTTCGAAATACCGCGCGTTTCCCGTGATCAACCTGCCGGACCGCACCTGGCCGTCGAAGACCATCGACGCCGCGCCGATCTGGTGCAGCTCCGACCTGCGTGACGGCAACCAGTCGCTGATCGAACCGATGGACTCGGCGAAAAAGCTGCGCTTCTGGAAAACCCTCGTGCAAGTGGGCGTGAAGGAAATCGAGGCTTCGTTCCCGGCCGCCTCGCAGACCGACTTCGACTTCGTGCGCACCCTGATCGAAGACGGCCACATCCCGGACGACACCACCATCCAGGTGCTCACCCAGGGCCGCGAAGACCTGATCGAGCGCACCTTCGAGTCCCTGCGCGGGGCGAAGAAAGCCATCGTGCACCTGTACAACGCCACCTCGCCGTCGTTCCGCCGCATCGTGTTCAACCAGGACAAGGACGGCATCAAGGCCATCGCGGTCAACGCCGCCAAGCTGTTCGTCAAGTACGCCGCGCAGCAGCCGGAAACCGAGTGGACGTTCGAGTACTCGCCGGAAACCTTCAGCGCCACCGAGCTTGAGTTCGCCAAGGAAGTCTGCGACGCGGTGATCGAGGTCTGGAACCCGACGCCTGAGCGCAAGATGATCCTCAACCTGCCGGCCACCGTCGAATGCGCGACCCCGAACGTGTACGCCGACCAGATCGAGTGGTTCGGCCGTCACATCAACCGCCGTGACAGCGTGATCATCAGCCTGCACACCCACAATGACCGCGGCACCGGCGTGGCCGCCACCGAGCTGGGCCTGATGGCCGGCGCCGACCGCGTCGAAGGCTGCCTGTTCGGCAACGGCGAGCGCACCGGCAACGTCGACCTCGTCACCGTGGCCCTGAACATGTACACCCAGGGCGTCGACCCTGAGCTGGACTTCTCCGACATCGACGGCGTGCGCAAGGTCGTCGAGGAGTGCAACCAGATCCAGGTGCACCCGCGTCACCCGTACGTCGGCGACCTGGTGCACACCGCGTTCTCCGGCTCCCACCAGGACGCGATCCGCAAGGGCTTCGCCCAGCAGAAATCCGACGCCCTGTGGGAAGTGCCGTACCTGCCGATCGACCCGGCCGACATCGGCCGCAGCTACGAGGCGGTGATCCGCGTCAACAGCCAGTCGGGCAAGGGCGGCATCGCCTACCTGCTGGAGCAGGAATACGGCATCAGCCTGCCGCGCCGCATGCAGATCGAGTTCAGCCAGGTCGTGCAGCGCGAGACCGACCGCCTGGGCCTGGAGATGACCGCCCAGCAGATCCACGCGCTGCTCCACACCGAGTACCTGCAGGCCAACACCCCGTACGCGCTGGTCAGCCATCGCCTGCAGGAAGAGAACGGCCACAGCGCCGTCGAAGTGGAAGTGGCGAGCAAGGGCCAGGGCGAGACCAACCTGCACTGGCGCGGCAAGGGCAACGGCGCGCTCGAAGCGCTGGTGGCCGGCCTGCCGATTCCGGTGGAGATCATGGACTACAACGAACACGCCATCGGCGCGGGCACCAACGCCAAGGCAGCGGCCTACATCGAGCTGCGGGTGAACGGCGAACGTGCGGTGCACGGCGTGGGCATCGATGAAAACATCACCACCGCCAGCTTCAAGGCCCTGTTCAGCGCGCTGAACCGCTCCCTGAGCCAGCCGGAAGCGAAAGCCGCATAACCGGCCGCCGCCATGCAAAAGGCCCCAGGGTGTGAACCCTGGGGCCTTTCTTTTTGCCGGATGGTTTTACGTTGGCCACCTCACGTGAACTCGAACGTGTCCGCATCCAGGTTCGCCGGGAAGCGCTCACGGTAGGCGGACAGCGGCGCCGCCTCCAGCACGACCCGGAACACGCCGTCCGCCTCCCCCGCCGCCAGCAGGGTTTCGCCCTGGAAGTCCAGCACCTGGCTGTCACCGGTGTAGGCGAAACCCTTGCCGTCGGTGCCGATGCGGTTGACCGCCGCCACGTAGCACAGGTTCTCGATGGCCCGCGCCGGCAGCAGGCGGTTCCAGTGCTGCCGACGGGCACCCGGCCAGTTGGCGGTGTACAGCAGCAGGTCGGTGTCCTGGGCGTCGCGGCTCCACACCGGGAAACGCAGGTCGTAGCAGATCAGCGGGCGCACGCGCCAGCCCTTGAGCTCGAACTGCACCTGCCGCTCGCCCGGCGTGTAGTGGTTGTGCTCGCCGGCCATGCGGAACAGATGGCGCTTGTCGTAATGCAGCACCTCGCCGTCCGGCCGCGCCCACAGCAAGCGGTTGCGGTGGCTGCCGTCGGCGGCCTGGATGATCACGCTGCCGGTGACCACGGCCTCCAGCTTCGCCGCCTGGGCCCGCAGCCATTTGCTGGTCGGACCGTTCTCGGCTTCGGCCAGCGTCTCGGACGCCATGGAGAACCCGGTGGTGAACATCTCCGGCAGGATCACCAGGTCAGCCCCACGGGCCTGCTCCAGCAGCACCTCGAAATGCTCCAGGTTGGCCTGCCGGTCGTGCCAGGCCAGGCTGGTCTGGATCAACGCCACATCAAGATTCGGCAACGCACTCAGATCACGCATAGTTTTGCCGCCGCTTCGCGCAGCGTCTCCTCGCGTTTGGCGAAGCACAGGCGCACCAGGCGCTGGCCTTGCGGTGGATGCTGGCAGAACACCGACACCGGGATGCTGGCCACGCCATGCTCGCGGGTCATCCACATCGCCATCTCGACGTCGTTCAGGTCGGGACGGATCTGCGAGTAGTCGACCAGTTGGAAATAGGTGCCGGCCACCCGGGTGAACCGGAACCGCGAAGGCGCCAGCAGATCGCAGAACAGGTCGCGCTTGGCCTGGTAGAACGCCGGCAGTTCTTCGACGTGCTCAGGGTGCGCGGCCATGTAGTCGGCCAAGGCGTACTGCAAAGGCGTGACCCCGCAGAAGCTGACGTACTGGTGCACCTTGCGCAGCTCGGCGCTCAGGGCCGGCGGCGCCACGACGTAGCCGGTCTTCCAGCCGGTGACGTGATAGGTCTTGCCGAAGGAGCTGACCACGAACGCACGCTGATACAGCTCTTCGTGGGCCAGCACGCTGACGTGGGCCACGCCGTCGTACACCAGGTGCTCGTAGACTTCGTCGCTGATCACGTAGATGTCGCGGTCGCGGATCAGTTCGGCCAACCGGTCGAGCTCGGCACGGCTGATCAGGGCTCCGCTGGGGTTGTGCGGGGTGTTGAGGATGATCATCCGCGTGCGCGGACCGATGGCGGCGCTGAGCCGGTCGAAATCGATGGCGAAATCGTCCAGGGCGAGCTGCACGTGCACGCAACGGCCGCCGGCCAGCTCCACCGCCGGCTCGTAGCTGTCGTAAGCCGGGTCGAACACGATGACTTCATCGCCGCTGCGGATGACCGCCTGGATGGCGCAGAAGATCGCCTGGGTCGCGCCGGGGGTGACCGTCACTTCGTTGTCGGCATCCACGCTGGCGCCGTAGCTGCGGGCGATCTTCGCCGCGATCTGCTGGCGCAGCGCCGGCAGGCCGGTCATCGGCGAATACTGGTTATGGCCGCTGGCGATGTGCCGCCCGACGGCATCGCGCAGCGCTTGCGGGCCGTCGAAATCGGGAAAGCCCTGGGACAGGTTGATCGCTCCGGTCTGCGCCGCGAGCTGAGACATCTGCGTGAAGATGGTGATGCCGACATTCGGCAGCTTGCTGGTGATCATCAAGGTTCCCTGCTCTGCACCCGGCTCTGACGTCGGCGCGGGAGTGCCCGAGGATAGCCCATCCGCCGCACATGAAAAAGGGCGCCAAACGGCGCCCTTCCCGGAACTCCCCAAGGGGAGCCGCAAGCCTTGGATCAGCGCTTGTCGCGGCGCTTCTTCTCGGCTTTCTTGTGGTGCGACATCAAGCGACGCTTCTTGTTGACCTGGCGGTCGGTCAGCGTGTTCTTGTTGCCTTCGTACGGGTTCTCGCCGCCCTTGAACTCGATGCGGATCGGCGTACCGACCAGCTTCAGCACACGGCGGTAGGTGTTCTCCAGGTAGCGCACGTACGACTTCGGCACTTTCTCGATCTGGTTGCCGTGGATCACGATCAGCGGCGGGTTCGCACCGCCCAGGTGGGCATAGCGCAGCTTGATCCGGCGACCGTTGACCATTGGCGGCTGGTGCTCGCTGACCGCGTCTTCGAGGATCTGGGTTAGGCGGCTGGTCGGCCAGCGGGTGACCGCCGACTTGAACGAGTTCTGCACCGAACCGTAGAGGTTGCCCACGCCGGTGCCGTGCAGCGCCGAGATGAAGTGGATGTCGGCGAAGTCGACGAAGAACAGCCGGCGTTCCAGCTCGGTCTTCACGTAGTCACGCTCGCCCGGGGTCATGCCGTCCCACTTGTTGAGCGCGATCACCATCGCACGGCCCGCCTCGAGGGCGAAGCCCAGCAGGTTGAGGTCGTGGTCGACCACGCCTTCGCGGGCGTCCATCACGAAGATCACCACGTTGGCGTCCTTGATCGCCTGCAGGGTCTTCACCACGGAGAACTTCTCGACTTCCTCGTGGATCTTGCCGCGCTTGCGCACACCGGCGGTGTCGATCAGCGTGTACTTCTCTTCATTGCGCTCGAAGGGAATGTAGATGCTGTCGCGGGTGGTGCCGGGCTGGTCGTAGACGATCACGCGCTCTTCGCCGAGCATGCGGTTGACCAGGGTCGACTTGCCGACGTTCGGGCGACCGATGATGGCGATCTTGATGCCGTCCTTCTCGCTCGGGCCAGGAATGCGCTTGGCTTCCTCGCCTTCGGCGACCTCTTCGTCCTCGCCTTCCTGCGGCTCGTCATCATCCTTGGGGAAGTCGCCCAGGGCGATCTCCAGCAGCTGGGTGATGCCGCGGCCGTGGGCACCGGCGATCGGGATGGCGTCGCCCATGCCCATCGGGGCGAATTCGGCGCGGGCCATTTCCGGGTCGATGTTGTCGACCTTGTTGGCGACCACGAAGGAACGCTTGTTACGCTTGCGCAGGTGCTCGGCGATCATCTGGTCGGCGGCGGTGAAGCCGGCCTTGGCGTCCACCAGGAACAGGACGACATCCGCTTCTTCGATGGCCAGCAGCGACTGCTCGGCCATCTTTTCGTCCATGCCGTACTCGTCACCGGAGATGCCGCCGGTGTCGATCAGAATGTAGGAGCGCCCTTGCCACTTGGCCTCACCGTACTGGCGATCACGGGTCAGACCGGACAGGTCGCCGACGATGGCGTCGCGGGTCCGGGTCAGGCGGTTGAACAAGGTGGACTTGCCGACGTTCGGTCGGCCCACCAGGGCGATTACGGGAACCATGCGGCTCTCCACTGCGTTATTTCAGAAAATACAAAAGCCGCTGCGTGGCAGCGGCTGGTGCTCGGGGCTGCTCTGCGGGGGGCTGTCGGCGAAGAAACGCACCGCAAAAGCGGCACGCGTCATCGTTGACGCCCTTCGCGGGCAAGCCCGCTCCCACAGGTGAAGCCGCTTGGGGAACTCCCCAAGCATAGTTGTTACTTGATGGTCAGGGCTTCCAGTTTGCCGCTGTTGCCATACACGTAGATCGTATCGCCCACCACCAGCGGACGTGCGCGCAGGCCGTCGCTGTCGATGCGCTCACGGCCGACGAAACGGCCGTCCACCTGGCTCAGCAGGTGCAGGTAACCTTCCAGGTCACCGACCGCCACGTAGCTGGAGAACACTTCCGGGGCCGACAGTTGACGGCGGGCCAGCGAGTCGTTGCTCCACAGCGCGGTGGTGGAACGCTCGTCGACGCCTTCGACGGTGCCCGAGGACAGGCTCACGTAGACGCTGCCGAAGCCTTGGGCAAGGCCCGCGTAGCTCGACGCGTCGCGCTGCCACAGCTGACGGCCGCTCTCCAGGTCCAGCGCCGCGACGCGGCCCTGGTAGCTGGCGACGTACAGGGTGCCGCCGGACAGCAGCAGGCCGCCGTCGATGTCGACCACACGCTCCAGTTCGGAACGGCCCTGCGGGATCGCGATGCGCTGCTCCCACACCGGCACGCCGTTGGAGATATCCACCGCGACCACCTTGCCGGTCGACAGGCCAGCCACCGCCAGGCGGTTGGTGACGATCGGCGCGCTGGTGCCGCGCAGGGTCAGCACGGCCGGGGTGCTGTCATACACCCAGCGCTGGTTGCCGGTGGACGCGTCCAGGCCGATCAGACGGTCGTCCTGGGTCTGCACCACCACCACGTCGCCGTTGTTGGCCGGCGGCGCGAGGACTTCGCTGTTGACCCGTGAACGCCACTTCTCTTCGCCGTTGATGGCGTCGAGCGCGACGACTTCACCACGCAGCGTGCCGATCAGCACCAGGCCGTAACCCACGCCCACGGCGCCGGACACCGGCAGCTCAAGGTCCTTTTTCCACTTCACGTCGCCGTTGCTGCGGTCCAGGCCCATCACGATGCCGGTCACGTCGGCGGCGTAGATGCTGTCGCCGTCGATCGCCGGCACCAGCATGTTGTAGGTTTCGCCCTGACCGTCACCGATCGAGCGGCTCCACTGCTTGTGCAGAACCACTTCCTCTTTGAAGTCGGTCAGTTCGGCCGGTGGCAGTTCCTTTTTGCTGTTGCTGCTGCAACCCGCGGCCAGAATGGCCAGAGCCAGCACTGCTGCATGCTTCCAACCGATCACGTCACGCATCCCCTTTGGCCAGGTCGTCCAGCTTGATTTGAAGGCCACCGACCGCTGCCTCGTCCGACAGCGCCGCCTTGGCCTTTTGATACGCCGCGTTCGCTTCGTCGGTACGGCCCAGCTGCACCAGCAGGTCGCCCTTGAGTTCTTCGCGGGTGGCGAGGAACGCCTTGTCGGCGTCGCCTTCGAGCAGCTTCAGGGCTTCGTCGGCCTTGTTCTGCGCACCCAGCACCTGCGCCATGCGCTGACGGGCGATTTCGCCCAGCGCCGGGTTGGCCGGCTTGTCGATGATGGCCTTGAGCTCGGTCGCCGCGTCGTCCAGCTTGCCGCTGTCGACGGCCACCTTGGCCACGAACAGGCTGCCGTACTGCGCATAGGCGCTGCCGCCGAATTCGCTGTTGAGCTTGCCGGCCAGATCCGTGACGCGGGCGGCGTCAGGCTTGCCGTCAGGGGTCAGCGTGGTTTCCAGCAATTGCTGATAGAGCACCGAAGCGCCTTGCGCCTGGTTGCTCTGGTACTTGTGAAAAGCCTGCCAGCCGAACACGATGACCAGCGCCAACAGGCCGCCGGTGACCAGAGGTTTGCCGTTGCGTGCCCACCAGTCCTTCAAATCCGCCAACTGTTCGTCTTCGGTACTCGACACCCCAATACTCCTTTGATCGCTAATTCGGCTGTTTGACAGCTTCAACCCTGCACGACGCAGGTGGCCAGGTGCGCAGCGAGCGCGTCCCAGCCGATGTTTTGTTGTTCGCCCTGGCCACGCAGGGGTTTGACGCCGACGGTGCGCTGGGCCATTTCGTCGTCGCCGAGGATCAGCGCGAACAGCGCGCCGCTCTTGTCGGCCTTCTTGAACTGGCTCTTGAAGCTGCCGGCGCCGGCGTTGACCTGCAGACGCAGGTTCGGCAGCGCGTCACGCACGCGCTCGGCCAGGGCCAGACCGGCCAGTTCGGCCTCTTCGCCGAAGGCGCAGAGGTAGACGTCCACCTGGCGGGAAATCTCTTCCGGGATCTGCTCCAGGGTTTCCAGCAGCAGCACCAGACGCTCGATGCCCATGGCGAAACCGACGCCTGCGGTCGGCTTGCCGCCCATCTGCTCGACCAGGCCGTCGTAACGGCCGCCCGCGCACACGGTGCCCTGGGCGCCCAGCTTGTCGGTGACCCACTCGAACACGGTCTTGCTGTAGTAGTCGAGACCGCGGACCAGCTTCGGATTGAGCACGTACGGAATGCCGACGGCATCCAGACGGGCCTTCAGGCCTTCGAAGTGCGCGCGGGACTCGTCGTCCAGGTAGTCCGCCATCTTCGGCGCACCGACCAGCACGGCCTGGGTGTCGGCGTTCTTGGTGTCGAGCACGCGCAGCGGGTTGGTCTTGAGGCGGCGCTGGCTGTCTTCGTCCAGTTTGTCGTGGTGCGCCGAGAGGTACTCGACCAGCGCATCGCGGTAACGGGCGCGGGACTCGCTGGTGCCCAGGCTGTTGAGCTCAAGCTTGACCGCATCGCGGATGCCCAGCTCGCCCCACAGGCGCCAGGTCAGCACGATCAGTTCGGCGTCGATGTCCGGGCCGTCGAGGTTGAACACTTCCAGGCCGATCTGGTGGAACTGGCGGTAACGGCCTTTCTGCGGACGCTCGTGACGGAACATCGGGCCGATGTACCACAGCTTCTGCACCTGGCCGCCCCCGGTGATGCCGTGCTCGAGCACAGCGCGCACGCAGGCGGCGGTGCCTTCCGGACGCAGGGTCAGGGAGTCGCCGTTACGGTCCTCGAAGGTGTACATCTCTTTTTCGACGATGTCGGTCACTTCGCCGATCGAGCGTTTGAACAGCTCGGTGAACTCGACGATCGGCATGCGGATCTGGCGGTAGCCGTAGTTGTCCAGCAGACGCGAAACGGTGCCTTCGAAATAGCGCCATACCGGGGTCTGCTCGGGCAGGATGTCGTTCATGCCACGGATGGCTTGCAGAGACTTGCTCACAAAGATTCCTTAATTCGTTCGATCAGCCGCGCGCGATGACCGCTGCGTCGGCTTCGACCTTCTCGGCCGCCTTCTCGCGGATCAGCTTTTCCAGCTCGTCCACCAGATTGTCGTTCGTCAGTTTCTGCGACGGCTTGCCGTCGATGTAAATCAGGTTGGGCGTGCCGCCGGTCAAGCCGATATGGGCTTCCTTGGCTTCGCCTGGGCCGTTGACCACGCAGCCGATCACCGCGACATCCAGCGGCACCAGCAGGTCTTCGAGGCGCCCTTCCAGCTCGTTCATGGTCTTGACCACGTCGAAGTTCTGCCGCGAGCAGCTCGGGCAGGCGATGAAGTTGATGCCTCGGGAACGCAAATGCAAGGACTTGAGGATGTCGTAACCGACTTTCACTTCCTCGACCGGGTCGGCCGCCAGCGAGATGCGGATGGTATCGCCGATCCCTTCGGCGAGCAGCATACCGAGGCCCACGGCGGATTTCACCGTGCCCGAGCGCAATCCACCGGCTTCGGTGATGCCCAGGTGCAGCGGCTGGACGATTTCCTTGGCCAGCAGGCGGTAGGCTTCGACGGCCATGAACACGTCGGAGGCCTTCACGCTGACCTTGAAGTCCTGGAAGTTCAGGCGCTCGAGGTGCTCGACGTGGCGCAGGGCGGATTCGACCAGCGCGGCCGGGGTCGGCTCGCCGTACTTCTTCTGCAGGTCCTTTTCCAGGGAGCCGGCGTTGACGCCGATGCGGATCGGGATGCCGCGGTCGCGGGCCGCGTCGACCACCGCACGCACGCGGTCTTCGCGACCGATGTTGCCCGGGTTGATCCGCAGGCAATCGACGCCCAGCTCGGCCACTCGCAGCGCGATCTTGTAGTCGAAGTGGATGTCCGCCACCAGCGGCACCTTGACCAGTTGCTTGATCTTGCCGAACGCCTCGGCGGCGTCCATGTCCGGCACCGACACCCGCACGATGTCGACGCCAGCGGCTTCCAGACGGTTGATCTGGGCGACGGTGGCGGCGACGTCATTGGTGTCGCTGTTGGTCATGCTCTGCACAGCGATGGGCGCATCGCCGCCCACCGGCACGTTGCCGACCCAGATCTTGCGCGATTCGCGCCGTTTGATTGGAGATTCGCCGTGCATGACTTATTGACCCAACTTCAGGCGAGCGGTCTCGCCACTGGTGAACGGAGCCACATCGACCGCCTGGCCGTTGTAGCTGACCTGAGCGCCGCGGGCATAGCCCAGGCGCACCGCGAACGGAGGCTTGCCGGCGACCGACAGGCTGTCGCCCTTGCGCTTCAGCCCGCTGAACAGCACCTTGCCGCTGCCGTCGGTGACCTGTGTCCAGCAATCGGCGGTGAACTGCACCTGAACCTGGCCCTGGCCGGCCACCGGGGCTGCCGGGGCGGCTGGTGCCGCAACCGGCGCAGGCGCCTGGACGACCGGAGCCGCCGGGGCGACAACGGCTGGCGCAGGGGCGGCCGGAGCAACAGGGGCAGGCGCGGCGACGACAGGTGCCGGCGTGTGAACCGGGGCGGCAGGCGTTGCAGTCGGGGCAGGCGCTGCCGGCGCAGTCTGCGCAGCGGCCGCTTCGGTGCCGGTCGCTTCCGCGGCGGTTTCAGCGGCGGTTTCGCCCTGCGGCAGCGCCAGCGGGGCGGAAGCCTCGGCCTGGCCCTCTTCGACGGCCTGGTCTTCAGGCTCGTCGATCGGGTGGATCTGGGTGGTGCCGTCGGCGCCTTCGACTTCGACGTGCTCCGGCGCCAGGCCGATCAGATCCTTGGTGCGCAGCGAGGTCTGGTCTTGCCACCAGACGAAACCACCGCCGATGACCGCGATCAGCAGCAACAGGCTGACTATGCGCAGGATGGTGTGGGAAACCCGCACCGGCTCCTCGATCCGCCCCAGGCTGTGCACGTTGCTGCCCTGGGAGTCGGTGCCGGTGGACTGGTCGAACTGCTGGACCAGGACAGCCTGATCCATGCCGAGCAATTTGGCGTAGGCGCGAATGTAGCCGCGAGCGAAGGTATGCCCCGGCAGCTTGTCGAACGCACCGGCCTCCAGGTTGCTCAGGGAAGTCACGGTGAGGTTGAGCTTGAGGGCCACTTCGGCCAGCGACCAGCCATTGCTTTCGCGGGCCTGGCGCAAGGTCTCACCGGGGTTAACGCGAGTCGCTGCTACAACTTCGGGATGCGCCGCTTTCATCATTGCTCCGACAGGTATTGCTGATATTCCGGCGTACCGGGATAGAGTCGTTTTAGTTGCAGGCCGTAACTGGCGGCCTTGTCGCGATCTTCAAACACTTTCGCCAGGCGCACACCGAGCAGCAGGCTGCGTGCGTTCTGCTCGGACAACTGGCTGTAACGGTCGTAATAGTCTCGCGCGGGCACATAATGCCTGTCTTCGAAGGACAACTCAGCCATTTCCAGCAACGCGCGCGGCTGTTGACGGTTCAGGCGCAGCGCCTTTTCCAGCTGTTGCTGCGCCAGGTCGCGCTGGCCGAGCTTCGCCGCGGTCATGCCGAGGTTCTCGAAGACCCGGGAACGCTCAGGATACAGGGTATCGGCGGCCGCCTGTTCAAATCGCTCGTAGGCGTCCTTGTAACGCTGCTGCTCGTAGAGAAAACTGCCGTAGTTGTTGAGGATCCGGGCATCGGCGGGACGGGCGGACAGCGCCTTGCGAAAGTGCTCGTCGGCCAGCTGGGGCTCCAGCTCGGCCTGGAACACCAGCGCCAGGGCGGCATTGGCGTCGGCATCCGAGCCGTCCAGCTCAAGGGCCTTCTTCAGCGGCACCTTGGCCCGCTCGGTCATACCCTGTTGCAAATAACCCAGCCCCAACTGCACGTAGGCAGCCCGCGCCTCGTCGCGGCCCTTGCTGGTCTTCATCGGGTTGTAGTCGCCCGACAGGACACAGCCAGCACAGAGGCTGGCCAACAGCAACAGCAGCGCGAAGCGCAGGGACATAGAGATCCTCTCTTAGTGAGTGTTCGCGGCGTTCTGCGCCAGATCGCCGTCGGCGCTCAATTCGCGCACCGCGATGTAGCGTTCGCTGCGACGGGTGCGATCCAGCACCTGTCCTACCAATTGACCGCAGGCGGCGTCGATGTCCTCACCACGGGTGGTGCGCACGGTGACGTTGAAGCCTGCGTGGTGAAGCTGATCCTGGAACCGGCGGATGGCGTTGTTGCTCGGCCGCTCGTACCCGGAATGCGGGAACGGGTTGAACGGGATCAGGTTGATCTTGCAGGGGATGTCCTTGAGCAGCTCGATCATCTCGAGCGCATGCTCGAGCTTGTCGTTGACGTCCTTGAGCAAGGTGTACTCGATGGTCAGCACACGCTTCTCGCCGAGGGCGGACATGTAGCGCACACAGGAGTCGAGCAGCATCTTGAGCGGGTATTTCTTGTTGATCGGCACCAACTGGTTACGCAGAGCGTCGTTCGGTGCGTGCAGGGACAACGCCAGGGACACGTCGATGTGCTTGGCCAGCTCATCGATCATCGGCACCACACCCGACGTGGACAGGGTCACGCGGCGCTTGGAGATCCCGTAGCCCAGGTCATCCATCATCAGATGCATGGCGGCCACGACGTTGTCGAAGTTCAGCAGCGGTTCGCCCATGCCCATCATCACCACGTTGGTGATGGCGCGGTCGATGGTGGCCGGAACGCTGCCGAAGGATTTGTTCGCGATCCACACCTGGCCGATGACTTCGGCGGCGGTGAGGTTGCTGTTGAAGCCTTGCTTGCCGGTGGAGCAGAAACTGCAGTCCAGGGCACAGCCTGCCTGGGACGAAACGCAGAGGGTGCCGCGCTTGCCCTGGGGAATGTACACGGTCTCGACGCAGCTGCCGGACGCCACGCGCACCACCCACTTGCGGGTGCCGTCGCTGGAGATGTCCTCGCTGACCACTTCGGGACCACGAATTTCGGCAACGGCCTTGAGCTTTTCGCGCAAGGCCTTGCCGACGTTCGTCATGGCGTCGAAATCATCCACGCCAAAGTGGTGAATCCATTTCATAACCTGACCGGCACGGAAACGCTTCTCCCCGATTGAGTCGAAGAATTTTTCCATTTCCGGCTGGGTCAGACCCAGCAGGTTGGTTTTAGCAGTCGATGTCGTCATGGATTCACCTTCACTCTTTAAGCCGATGCTTAGCGAGTGGTTACTTCGGTAGCTGCGAAGAAGTACGAGATTTCGCGAGCGGCAGCGGCTTCGGAGTCCGAACCGTGAACGGCGTTGGCGTCGATCGACTCGGCGAAGTCAGCGCGGATGGTGCCGGCAGCAGCTTCTTTAGGGTTGGTGGCGCCCATCAGCTCACGGTTGCGAGCGATGGCGTTTTCGCCTTCCAGAACCTGAACGACCACTGGACCGGAGATCATGAAAGCAACCAGGTCACCGAAGAAACCGCGCTCTTTGTGCTCAGCGTAGAAGCCTTCGGCTTCGGCTTTGGACAGTTGCTTCATTTTCGAGGCAACCACTTTCAGACCGGCCTTTTCGAAACGGGTAACGATTTCGCCGGCAGCGCCTTTTGCAACGGCGTCAGGCTTGATGATGGAGAAAGTACGTTGAACAGCCATGGTGTAACTCCAGAAACAGTAATTTGCGAAAAATTAAACCCGCGAATTATACGCGGGTTCTTGGGTATTGCCTAACCTGCGAGGACGATCAGTCTAACTCGTCGGCCCAGAGCTTCTGAACCGCTTCCAACACTTTCTCGCCCACACGGCCCGAGTTGTTGTCGAAATCCGGCAGCGCCATGATCCATTCTTTCAAGTCGACGAAATTGACAGAGTACGGATCGACGCCCGGATGGGCCTCGGCCAGCTCCTCTGCAATGCGTTGAACATCATTCCAGCCGTAGCTCATGACAGTCTTACCAGTCAGTGCGGCGCTTCGGCCGCATGGTTAAGCGAATATTTCGGGATTTCGACGGTCAGGTCTTCCTCGCCGACGATGGCCTGGCAGGCCAGGCGCGACTGCGCTTCCAGGCCCCAGGCCCGGTCGAGGAAGTCCTCTTCCAGCTCGTCGGCCTCTTCCAGCGAGTCGAATCCCTCGCGAATGATGCAGTGACAGGTGGTGCAGGCGCAAACGCCGCCGCAGGCGCTTTCCATCTCGATGTGGTGCTCGTGGGCCAGTTCGAGAATGGACGTGCCGGGCTCGGCCTCGACCACCATGCCGTCAGGGCAGAACTTCTCGTGTGGCAGAAAAATGACCTGCGGCATCAGTTATCCTCGATTTCATTCAGGTTGCGCCCCGCCAGCGCGGCTTTCACCGTCGAATCCAGGCGGCGGGCGGCAAAGGCGTCGGTCACTTGCGACAGACGCTTGGTCTGCTGCTCGATGGCGAAGCCATCGGTGCCTTTCATCAGTTCGGTCAGTTCCTGCACCTGCAGGTCGATGACCATGCGTTCTTCGGCGTCCAGCAGGCGCTCGCCGTCGGCGTCCAGGGCAGCCTGCACCGCCTCGACCAGACGCTGGGCGTCGACCTGCTGCTCGCGCAGGACACGGGCGACCTTGTCGTCGTTGGCGTGCTGGAACGAATCCTTGAGCATCTTGGCGATTTCGCCGTCGGTCAGGCCGTAGGACGGCTTGACCTGGATGCTGGCCTCGACGCCCGAGCCCAACTCACGGGCGGAGACGCTGAGCAGGCCATCGGCATCGACCTGGAAGGTCACGCGGATCTTCGCCGCGCCAGCCACCATCGCCGGGATCCCGCGCAGTTCGAAGCGCGCCAGGGAGCGGCAATCGCTGATCAGCTCGCGCTCGCCCTGCAGCACATGGATCGCCATGGCCGACTGGCCGTCCTTGTAGGTGGTGAAGTCCTGGGCGCGGGCGACCGGGATGGTGGTGTTGCGCGGAATCACCTTCTCCATCAGCCCGCCCATGGTTTCCAGCCCCAGGGACAGCGGAATCACGTCGAGCAGCAGCAGTTCGCCGCCGTCACGCTTGTTGCCGGCCAGGGTGTCGGCCTGGATCGCGGCCCCGATGGCCACCACTTGATCCGGGTCGATGGAGGTCAGCGGCTGACGGCCGAAGGCTTCGGCGACGGCTTCGCGCACACGCGGCACACGGGTCGAACCGCCGACCATGACCACGGCATGGACGTCTTCAAGCTCAATGCCCGAGTCACGCACCGCGCGGCGGCAGGCCTTGAGGCTGCGGGCGACCATCGGCTCGATCAATGCGTCGAACGCTTCGCGGGTCAGCTGCGCCTTCCAGTCGCCGTAGACGACCTCGACGGCAGCGGCGTCGGTCAACGCTTCCTTGGCCGCGCAGGCGGTCTGCAGCAGGTTGCGTTGCGCGCCCGGATCGAGATCGACGGACAGGCCGGCGCCCTCGATGATCCAGCCGGCGACGGCGTGGTCGAAGTCATCGCCGCCCAGGGCGCTGTCGCCACCGGTGGCCAGCACTTCGAAGACTCCGCCGGTCAGGCGCAGAATCGAAATATCGAACGTACCGCCGCCCAGGTCGTAGATCGCGACCAGGCCTTCGGCGTGCTGATCCAGGCCATAGGCCACAGCGGCCGCGGTCGGCTCGTTGAGCAGGCGCAGCACGTTCAGGCCGGCGAGCTTCGCCGCATCCTTGGTGGCCTGGCGCTGAGCATCATCGAAATAGGCCGGCACCGTGATCACCGCGCCGACCAGCTCTCCGCCCAGCGTCGCTTCAGCGCGCTGACGCAGCACCTTCAGGATGTCGGCGGAGACTTCGACCGGGCTTTTCGGCCCCTGGACCGTGTCGATGAACGGCATGTGCGACTCGCCGCCGACGAAGCGGTACGGCAGTTGCTCGCCCAGTTGCTTGACGTCGGACAGGCCGCGCCCCATCAGACGCTTGACCGACAGCACGGTGTTCAGGGGATCGGAGGACGCGGCCAGCTTGGCCGACTCGCCGACTTCGACGCGGTCGGCGTGATAACGCACGGCGGACGGCAGGATCACCTGCCCTTGGGCGTCGGCCAGCGGCTCGGAAAGACCACTGCGCAACGCAGCGACCAGCGAATTGGTAGTGCCCAAGTCGATCCCCACAGCCAGACGGCGCTGGTGCGGTTGAGGACTTTGGCCGGGTTCGGCGATCTGCAGTAGGGCCATCGTGATCAGGACTTATCTGTATATCAGGCGTGCGACCGGAGCGGCACTGGGTTAATCGTCGAGGCGCTCTTCTAACTGGCGCACTTCGTAGGAGAGCTTGTCGAGGAACTGCATGCGCCGCATCAGGCGTTCGGCCTGCTCGCGTTGCGCCGCGTCGTTCCAGCAGGCTGCGAAGCTTTCGTTCAATCGGTCCTGGGCGGCCTTCAGCCGGCGCTTGAAGGCGGCGACACCGTCCAGGTCGGCGCTGTCCTGCAGATCCTCGAGCTCTTCGCGCAGCTCCATCTGCTGCAGCAGGAACTCCGGATCGTGCACCGTGACCTCCAGCGGCAGCTCACGCCCGCTCATGGTGAGCAGGTAACGCGCGCGTTGCGGGGGGCTCTTGAGGGTCTGGTACGCCTCGTTGAGCCGGGCGGACTGCTCAAGCGCCAACCGCTGCTCGCGCTCGGAGGCGTCAGCGAAGCGGTCAGGGTGAACCCCGCGCGCCAGCTCGCGGTAGCGCGTGGCCAGCTGCTCGAGATCCAGGCGGAAATCCGGTTGCAGGTCAAACAGGGCGAAATGACAAGGAATACCCACGAGCGGCCTCAGACGTTGAAGCTTTCGCCGCAGCCACACTCACCGCGCACGTTGGGGTTGTTGAACTTGAAGCCTTCGTTCAACCCTTCCTTGACGAAATCGAGTTCGGTGCCGTCCAGGTACGCCAGGCTCTTGGGATCGATGATCACCTTTTCGCCATGGCTTTCGAACACCTGGTCGTCTTCGCCCAGGGCATCGACGAATTCCAGCACATAGGCCAGCCCCGAGCAGCCCGTGGTACGGACGCCCAAGCGGATCCCTTCGCCCTTGCCGCGACCGTCCAGGGAACGGCGCACATGCTTGGCGGCGGCTTCTGTCATGCTGATGGCCATCGAGACTCCTTACATCTTGCGATGTGTGCTGTTAGAGCAAACCTTTCTTCTGCTTGTAGTCGCGCACGGCCGCCTTGATGGCGTCCTCGGCGAGCACGGAGCAGTGGATCTTCACCGGCGGCAGGGCCAGTTCTTCAGCCAGTTGGGTGTTCTTGATGGTTTCGGCTTCGTCCAGGGTCTTGCCCTTCATCCACTCGGTGGCCAGGGAGCTGGAAGCGATCGCCGAACCGCAGCCGTAGGTCTTGAACTTGGCGTCTTCGATCACGCCCTGCTCGTTGACCTTGATCTGCAGGCGCATCACGTCGCCGCACGCCGGGGCGCCGACCATGCCGGTGCCGACATCCGGGTCTTCGGCGTTCATCTTGCCGACGTTGCGCGGGTTTTCGTAGTGGTCGATGACCTTTTCGCTGTAAGCCATGATGCTTAATCCTCACTCATCAGAGAGTCGCTCTTTGGGCCCTGCCGCCTCTGGCCGCAGGGCTGGTTCGCGGCGACTTGAAATCAGTGTGCCGCCCACTCGATCTTCGAAATGTCGACACCGTCTTTGTACATGTCCCACAGCGGCGACAGGGCGCGCAGCTTGGTGACGGCCTCGCAGACCTTCTGCGCGGCGTAGTCGATCTCTTCTTCGGTGGTGAAGCGGCCGAAGGTGAAGCGGATCGAGCTGTGCGCCAGTTCGTCGTTGCGGCCCAGGGCGCGCAGCACGTACGAAGGCTCCAGCGACGCCGAGGTGCAGGCCGAACCGGACGATACCGCCAGGTCCTTGAGCGCCATGATCAGCGACTCGCCTTCGACATAGTTGAAGCTCAGGTTCAGGTTGTGCGGAACGCGGGCGGTCAGGCTGCCGTTGACGTACAGCTCTTCCAGGTGCTCGACCTGCTTGTAGAAGCGGTCGCTCAGGGCCTTGATCCGCACGTTCTCGGCGGCCATGTCTTCCTTGGCCACGCGGAAGGCTTCGCCCATGCCGACGATCTGGTGGGTCGCCAGGGTGCCGGAGCGCATGCCGCGCTCGTGACCGCCGCCGTGCATGGTCGCTTCGATGCGCACGCGCGGCTTGCGGCTGACGTACAGCGCGCCGATGCCTTTAGGGCCGTAGGTCTTGTGGGCGGAGAACGACATCATGTCGACTTTCAGCTTCTGCAGGTCGATCTCGACCTTGCCGGTGGACTGAGCGGCGTCGACGTGGAACAGGATGCCTTTGGAACGGGTCAGTTCGCCGATGGCAGCGATGTCGTTGATCGTGCCGATCTCGTTGTTCACGTGCATCACCGACACCAGGATGGTGTCTTCGCGCAGGGCGGCTTCGACCATTTCCGGGGTGACCAGACCGTCTTCACGAGGCTCGATGTAGGTCACTTCGAAACCTTCGCGCTCCAGTTGGCGCATGGTGTCGAGGACGGCCTTGTGTTCGATCTTGGTGGTGATCAGGTGCTTGCCCTTGGAGGCGTAGAAATGTGCCGCACCCTTGATTGCCAGGTTGTCGGACTCGGTGGCGCCGGAGGTCCAGACGATTTCGCGCGGGTCGGCGTTGACCAGGTCGGCCACCTGACGACGGGCGTTCTCCACGGCTTCTTCGGCCTTCCAGCCGAACACGTGGGAGCGGGACGCCGGGTTACCGAAGTTCCCGTCGACCAGCAGGCATTCACTCATCTTTTGCGCAACGCGCGGATCGACCGGGGTGGTCGCAGAGTAATCAAGGTAAATCGGCAATTTCATGGACTATCTCCTAAATCAGGCTGGCTGGCGTACCGCTGGCTCTCTGGCTGTCATTCGACGGCGGACGCTTCAATCTTGTCCAGGCGCGGCGCCTTGCCATTGCAACGACGCTGATCCTGGCGCTGGGCCACTTCCTGCACCTCACGGCGAGTTACGAGGTCGGCCAAGCTGATACCGCTGAGAAATTCGTGGATCTGCAGGCTGAGGTCGCACCACAGGTGATGGGTCAGGCAGGTGTCGCCGGAATGGCAATCGCCCTGGCCCTGGCATTTGGTCGCATCGACCGATTCGTTGACCGCATCGATCACCTGAGCGACCTGGATGCCCTGCATGTCGCGGGACAGCTGGTAACCGCCGCCCGGACCACGGACGCTGGACACCAGGTTGCTGCGGCGCAGCTTGGCGAACAGCTGTTCGAGATAGGACAGGGAAATGCCTTGGCGCTCGGAGATATCGGCCAGGGACACGGGCCCGTGCTGCGCGTGCAACGCCAGGTCAAGCATGGCGGTCACGGCGTATCGGCCTTTTGTAGTCAGTCGCATGGACAATTACCACGGAGTTCGGAATGGGCGGGAGTATGCAATTCCCGAGCATTTAAGTCAACTATAAGACCTAGTGCTTTAGTCGGGTTTACCCGCAAAGAGCGCGCGCATGATAGCAGGGTCTGCGGCTTAATGGCACACCGGCCAGCGCTGCGCCGTTGCCTGATCACGACACCCGAAGGCCGGCGCCGCTCGCGCCGCCCCTCGGGCAGGCCTCAGCCCGCCGTGGTGTCTTCCTTGCCCTTGACGCAGGCGAAGTCTTCTTCGCGCAGCTCAGGCAGATCTTTCGCACAGTAATTGCTGCCCAGATCCTTCAGTGCGCCGCACATGCCCTCCAGCCGCCCGTCCACCGCCTGCAGGTGATCGAGCAACTGACCGATGGCCCGGGCCACCGGATCCGGCATGTCGCCGCTGACGCCATAGGCATCGAAGCCGATTTTCTCGGCCATCGCCTTACGCTTGGCGTCCTGCTCGTCATCGGACTTGACGATGATCCGCCCCGGAATGCCCACCACGGTCGCGCCCGGCGGCACTTCCTTGGTGACCACCGCATTGGAGCCGACCTTGGCGCCGGCGCCCACGGTGAACGGCCCGAGCACTTTCGCGCCGGCCCCGACCACCACGCCGTCGCCCAGCGTCGGATGACGCTTGCCCTTGTTCCAACTGGTGCCGCCGAGGGTCACGCCCTGGTACAGAGTCACGTCGTCGCCGATCTCGGCCGTTTCACCGATCACGATGCCCATGCCGTGGTCGATGAAGAAGCGGCGACCGACCTTCGCCCCCGGATGGATCTCGATCCCGGTCAGCCAGCGGCCGAAGTTCGACACCAGTCGCGCCAGCCATTTCAGCTCCGCGCGCCACAGCATCGCCGACAGCCGATGGATCCAGATCGCGTGCATGCCGGGGTAGCAGGTCAGAACCTCAAAAGCGTTACGCGCCGCCGGGTCTCGGTGGAATACGCTCTGGATATCTTCACGCAAACGTTCGAACATCATCATTCCTTCCGTTTAAGGAGCTCGCCACGGGCCGCTTTCTGGGTTTCCGTGAGGATGCCACGCAAAATATTCATTTCCGCCCGGCTGACCGAGCTGCGTCCGTACAACCGGCGCAGGCGCGCCATCAAGTGCCGCGGCTTCTCAGGATCGAGGAACTCGATGGCCACCAGGGTCTGTTCCAGGTGCTCATAGAACCGCTCCAGCTCATCCATGGTCGCCAGCTCATTGCTTTTGACGGAGGCCACCTCTTCCTTCTCGAACTTGCTCGGCTGGCCCTGCGCCGCCAGCCACGCCATACGCACTTCATAGCTCAACACCTGCACCGCCGCCCCGAGGTTCAGCGAGCTGAACTCCGGATCGGAGGGGATGTGCACGTGGTAGTGACATCGCTGCAGCTCTTCGTTGGTCAGGCCGGAGTCCTCGCGCCCGAACACCAAGGCGATTTCCGCGCCCTGCCCGGCTTCCGAGACCACTTTTGCGCCGCATTCGCGAGGATCGAGCAACGGCCACGGGATCCGCCGGTCACGGGCGCTGGTGCCCAGCACCAGGTTGCAGCCGACCAGCGCGTCTTCCAAGGTGGCGACGACTTGCGCGTTTTCAAGGATGTCGCCGGCGCCCGAGGCGCGGGCATCGGCTTCGTGGTGCGGAAACACCCGGGGCTCCACCAGCACCAGCCGCGAAAGCCCCATGTTCTTCATGGCGCGCGCGGTCCCGCCGATGTTGCCCGGATGGCTAGTGTTGACCAGGACGACACGAATGTTTTGCAGCACGGCGCAGGCTCTCGGACTCGGGAAAGGGGTGCAAATCTTACAGAACAGCCTACCGTTAAGCCATGAATGCGAACAGCGACCTTCACCTGAAGAAAACTTCTGATAGAATGCGCGGCTTTCTTTAACAACCTTAGGTGACACATCCATGCAGCCCATGCTGAATATCGCGCTGCGCGCCGCCCGCAGCGCCAGTGAACTGATCTTCCGCTCCATCGAGCGCCTGGATACCATCAAGGTCGACGAAAAAGACGCCAAGGACTACGTGTCCGAGGTGGACCGCGCCGCCGAACAGAAAATCATCGACGCCCTGCGCAAGGCCTACCCGAATCATTCGATCATGGGTGAAGAGACCGGCATGCACGCTGGCTCCGGCATCGAAGGCGAAGAGTACCTGTGGATCATCGATCCGCTGGACGGCACCACCAACTTCCTGCGCGGCATCCCTCACTTCGCGGTCAGCATCGCCTGCAAATACCGTGGCCGCCTGGAACACGCCGTTGTCCTGGATCCGGTCCGTCAGGAAGAGTTCACCGCCAGCCGTGGCCGTGGCGCCCAACTGAACGGCCGTCGCCTGCGCGTCAGCGGCCGCACCAGCCTGGACGGCGCCCTGCTGGGCACCGGTTTCCCGTTCCGTGACGACCAGATGGACAACTTGGACAATTACCTGGGCATGTTCCGCGCCCTGGTGGGCCAGACCGCCGGCATCCGTCGCGCAGGTTCGGCGAGCCTGGACCTGGCCTACGTGGCCGCCGGCCGTTTCGACGCGTTCTGGGAATCGGGCCTGTCCGAGTGGGACATGGCAGCCGGCGCCCTGCTGATTCAGGAAGCGGGCGGCCTGGTGAGCGACTTCACCGGCGGTCACGACTTCCTGGAGAAAGGCCACGTCGTCGCCGGCAACACCAAATGCTTCAAGGCCGTGCTGACGGCCATCCAGCCGCACCTGCCGGCCTCGATGAAGCGTTAAGCGCTGCGCAATACGAAAAAAGCACCCTTCGGGGTGCTTTTTTTATGCCTGTGATTGGCACGCTTTCGGCAGCCACCACAGTCCATGTGGGAGCCTGCCTACTGGCGATGGAGTCAGCCAAGCCCCCAAGTCGTACGCCGAACGACAGGCACAAAAAAGCACCCCGCAGGGTGCTTTTTCATGTTTGATCACTGCCCGGGTTGGGCCTGGGACAGGATCAGCTTGCCTTCCTTGTCCACCGGAATCTGGTTGCCCGGATCCCGGTCCATCCGCACTTTGCCTTCCTTGCCGTCCAGCGAGTAACGAACGTCGTAGCCGACGACCTTGTCGCTGATGTCATTCACGGTGTTGCAGCGTGTCTGCGTCGTGGTGTAGGTGTCACGCTCCTGCATGCCCTCCTGCACCTTGTTGCCGGCGTAACCGCCGCCGACCGCACCGGCCACCGTGGCGATCTTCTTGCCCGTGCCGCCGCCGATCTGGTTGCCCAAAAGGCCGCCGGCCAGCGCACCGACCACCGTACCGGCGATCTGATGCTGATCCTTCACCGGCGCCTGACGGGTCACGGTGACGTCCTTGCACACTTCACGTGGAGTCTTGATCTGCGTCTTGACCGGCTCGACAGCCAGCACTTGCGCGTACTCAGGGCCGCTTTTCACCAGGCTGTAGGTAGCAACAGCACCCCCGGCGGTCACACCGACAGCACCCAATACCGCACCAACCAGCAACGACTTGTTCACATGAACCTCCTGACCATCACATGCGGGGCGTGCCCGCGCTTCTCCCAGCCTTGGAGCATGAAAAAAGGCGCGAGTTCAACTCGCGCCTTTTTCGGGTGACACCGTCAGGAGAAGCCGGCCTCAAGGACGGTCGTCGATTTCCTTGTCGGTGTTGGCCGGAGGGATCAGGTCTTCGCTGGTCAGGTTCAGCCAGATCAGCACCACGTTGGCGATGTAGATCGACGAGTATGTACCCGCCAGAACACCGATGAACAGGGCGATGGAGAAGCCGAACAGGTTGTCGCCGCCGAAGAACAGCAGCGCCGCGATCGCCAGCAACGTCGAGATCGAGGTCGCCATGGTGCGCAGCAGGGTCTGGGTGGTCGAGATGTTGATGTTCTCGATCAGGTTGGCCTTGCGCAGCACACGGAAGTTCTCGCGGACCCGGTCGAACACCACGATGGTGTCGTTGAGCGAGTAGCCGATGATCGCCAGCACCGCCGCCAGCACCGTCAGGTCGAAGGTGATCTGGAAGAACGACAGGATGCCGATGGTCACGATCACGTCGTGGATCAGCGAAACGATGGCGCCCACCGCGAATTTCCACTGAAAGCGGAAAGCCAGGTAGAGCAGGATGCCGCCCAACGCCAGCAGCATGCCCAGGCCGCCCTGGTCACGCAGCTCCTCGCCCACCTGCGGGCCCACGAACTCGACGCGCTTGACGGTCGCCGGGTTCTCGCCGCCGACCTTCTGCAGCGCCTCGGCCACCTGATGGCCCAACTGCGGGTCTTCACCCGGCATGCGTACCAGCAGGTCGGTGGTCGCGCCGAAGTTCTGCACGACGGCCTCGTGGTAACCGGCCGTCGTCAGTTGCTCGCGCACCTTGGTGACGTCGGCCGGACGCTCGTAGGTCAGCTCGATGAGCGTACCGCCGGTGAAGTCCAGACCCCAGTTCATGCCCTTGTGGAACACGCTGAACAAGGCCAGGGCCGTCAGGAACAATGTGACGCCGAACGCGAAGTTGCGAACGCCCATGAAGTTGATAGTACGTAACATGGCAGCCCCTTAAATCCACAACTTCTTGAAGTCACGACCGCCGAAGATCAGGTTGACCATCGCGCGGGTCACCATGATGGCCGTGAACATCGAGGTAAAGATCCCGAGGGACATGGTCACCGCGAAGCCCTTCACCGGGCCGGTGCCCATGGCGAAGAGGATGCCGCCGACCAGCAGGGTGGTCAGGTTGGCGTCGAGGATCGCGGTGAACGCCCGGCCGAAGCCTTCGTTGATGGCGCGCTGCACGGTCATGCCGGCGGCGATCTCTTCGCGGATCCGCGAGAAGATCAGCACGTTGGCGTCGACCGCCATGCCCATGGTCAACACGATGCCGGCGATGCCCGGCAGGGTCAGCGTCGCGCCCAGCAGCGACATCAGCGCCAGCAGCATCACCATGTTCACGGCCAGCGCGACCGTGGCGATCAGACCGAAGAAGCGGTAGATGGCGATGATGAACAGCGAGACGAACAGCATGCCCCACAGCGAAGCGTCGATGCCTTTGGTGATGTTGTCCGCACCCAGGCTCGGGCCGATGGTGCGTTCTTCGGCAAAGTACATCGGCGCCGCCAGGCCGCCGGCGCGCAGCAGCAGCGCCAGTTCGGAGGACTCGCCCTGGCCGTTCAGGCCGGTGATGCGGAACTGCGCACCCAGCGGCGACTGGATGGTCGCCAGGCTGATGATCTTCTTCTCTTCCTTGAACGACTGCACCGCCACGTCTTTCTCGACGCCGTCGACCACCTGCTTGGTGTAGGTGGTGACCGGACGCTGCTCGATGAAGATCACCGCCATGCTGCGACCGACGTTGCTGCGGGTCGCACGGCTCATCAGCTCGCCGCCGTGACCGTCCAGGCGGATGTTCACTTCAGGGGTGCCGTGCTCGCCGAAACCGGCCTTGGCGTCGGTCACCTGGTCACCGGTGATGATCAGGCTGCGCTCGATCTGCGCCGGAGGACGCTTGCCCTCGCGGAACTCGAAGGTCTCGGAGGTGGCCTTGGAGGCACCCGGCTCGGCGGCCAGGCGGAACTCAAGGTTGGCCGTCTTGCCCAGGATCCGCTTGGCTTCGGCGGTGTCCTGCACGCCCGGCAGCTCAACCACGATACGGTTGGCGCCCTGGCGCTGGACGATCGGTTCGGCGACACCCAGCTCGTTGACGCGGTTACGCACCGTGGTCAGGTTCTGCTTGATGGAGTATTCGCGGATTTCCACCAGCTTGGCCGGGGTCATCGCCAGACGCAGCACCGGCTGGCCGTTGAGGTCGGCCGGAACAATGTCGAAATCGTTGAAGCTCTTGCGGATCAGCGCACGGGCCTGTTCGCGGGACGCATCGTCGCTGAAGCCCAGCTGGATGGCGCCACCCAGTTGCGGCAAGCTGCGGTAGCGCAGCTTCTCTTTGCGCAGCAGGCTCTTGACTTCGCCTTCGTAGATTTTCAGGCGAGCGTCGATGGCTTTGTCCATGTCCACTTCCAGCAGGAAGTGCACACCGCCGGACAGGTCGAGACCCAGCTTCATCGGGTGCGCGGCCAGGTTGCGCAGCCACTGCGGCGTGGTCTGGGCCAGGTTCAGCGCGACGACGTAGTCGTCACCCAATGCCTTGCGCACCACGTCCTTGGCCGGCAGCTGGTCTTCAGCCTTGGTCAGGCGGATCAGGCCGCCCTTGCCGTTGGCAGACAGGCTCGCGGCCTTGACGGCGATCCCGGATTCCTTGAGCGCAGTACCCGCACGGTCCAGGTCGGCCTGGTTGACCTGCAGGGCCGTGCTGGCGCCGCTGATCTGGATGGCCGGGTCATCGGGGTACAGATTGGGAGCGGAATAAATCAGACCGATCGCCAGCACCGCCAGGATCAGAATGTATTTCCACAGAGGATATTTGTTCAGCATCACGCCGCCCGCTATGACGCGGGGCGCCTTGCGCGCCCCGTCGATTGAGTGGAAGTTGAAACTTTAGATCGCCTTGAGCGTGCCTTTTGGCAGCGTGGCGGCGATCGCGCCCTTCTGGAACTTCATTTCCACGGTGTCGGACACTTCCAGCACCACGAAGTCATCGGCCACTTTGGTGATCTTGCCGGCGATGCCGCCGGTGGTGACCACTTCGTCGCCCTTCTGCAGGCTGCTCAGCAGGTTTTTCTGCTCTTTGGCGCGTTTGGCCTGCGGACGCCAGATCATCAGGTAGAAGATGACCAGGAAACCGACCAGGAAAATCCACTCGAAGCCGCCGCCGACAGGCGCCGCAGCCGGTGCAGCCGCGTCGGCCATGGCGTTAGAGATAAAAAAGCTCATTTAGCACTCCAGTTGCAAAAATGTTGAATCTTGGGGTCAGGAAACTCAGTCCAAAGGCGGTACGGGAAGCCCGCGCTTGGCATAGAAGGCCTCGACGAAGGCGGCCAATGTACCCTGTTGAATAGCCTCGCGCAAACCAGCCATCAGCACCTGATAATGGCGCAAATTGTGGATGGTATTGAGCATGCTGCCGAGCATTTCGCCGCATTTGTCCAAGTGGTGCAGATAAGCGCGGGAGAAGTTCCGGCAGGTGTAGCAATCGCAGGTCGGATCCAGCGGCGAATCATCATGGCGATGGAACGCGTTACGGATCTTCAGCACACCGGTGTCGATGAACAGATGCCCGTTGCGGGCATTGCGGGTCGGCATCACGCAATCGAACATGTCCACCCCGCGGCGCACACCCTCAACCAGATCTTCCGGTTTGCCAACGCCCATAAGGTAACGAGGTTTGTCAGCAGGCATCTGGCCAGGCAGGTAGTCCAGCACCTTGATCATTTCGTGCTTGGGCTCGCCCACCGACAGGCCGCCGATGGCCAGGCCGTCGAAGCCGATCTTGTCCAGGCCTTCGAGCGAGCGCATGCGCAGATCCTGGTGCATGCCGCCCTGGACGATGCCGAACAGCGCCGCCGTGTTGTCGCCGTGGGCGTTCTTCGAACGCTGGGCCCAGCGCAGGGACAGCTCCATGGACACCCGCGCGACGTCTTCGTCGGCCGGGTATGGGGTGCATTCGTCGAAGATCATCACGATGTCGGAACCCAGGTCGCGCTGGACCTGCATCGATTCTTCCGGCCCCATGAACACCTTGGCGCCGTCGACCGGAGAGGCGAAGGTCACGCCCTCCTCCTTGATCTTGCGCATGGCGCCGAGGCTGAACACCTGGAAGCCGCCGGAGTCGGTCAGGATCGGGCCTTTCCACTGCATGAAGTCATGCAGGTCGCCGTGCTTCTTGATCACTTCCATGCCCGGACGCAGCCACAGGTGGAAGGTGTTGCCCAGGATGATCTCTGCGCCGATCGCCTCGATGTCCCGCGGCAACATGCCCTTGACGGTGCCGTAGGTGCCCACCGGCATGAACGCCGGGGTCTCGACGGTGCCGCGCGGGAAGGTCAGGCGGCCACGGCGGGCCTTGCCGTCGGTGGCGAGCAACTCGAACGACATGCGACAGGTGCGACTCATACTGTTTCCTCTGGGCCGCGTGGAGCGGGGTTGCGGGTGATGAACATCGCATCACCGTAGCTGAAAAAGCGGTAACCGTTGTCGACCGCAGCCTTGTAGGCCGCCATGGTCTCCGGATAACCGGCGAACGCCGAAACCAGCATCAACAGCGTGGATTCGGGCAAATGGAAGTTGGTGACCAAGGCGTCGACCACATGGAACGGCCGGCCCGGGTAGATGAAGATGTCGGTGTCGCCGCTGAACGGCTTGAGCACGCCGTCGCGGGCGGCGCTCTCCAGCGAACGCACGCTGGTGGTGCCCACCGCGATCACCCGCCCACCCCGCGCACGGCAGGCGGCGACGGCATCGACCACGTCCTGGCCGACTTCCAGCCATTCGCTGTGCATGTGATGGTCTTCGATCTTCTCGACCCGCACCGGCTGGAACGTGCCCGCGCCGACGTGCAGCGTGACGAACGCGGTCTCGACGCCCTTGGCGGCGATCGCCTCCATCAGGGTCTGGTCGAAATGCAGGCCGGCGGTCGGTGCCGCCACCGCGCCGAGGCGCTCGGCGTACACGGTCTGGTAACGCTCGCGGTCGGCGCCTTCGTCAGGACGGTCAATATAAGGAGGCAACGGCATGTGCCCGACGCGGTCGAGCAGCGGCAGCACCTCTTCGGCGAACCCCAGCTCGAACAGCGCGTCGTGACGGGCCAGCATCTCGGCCTCGCCGCCGCCATCGATGAGGATCTTCGAACCCGGCTTGGGCGACTTGCTGGAGCGCACATGGGCCAGCACGCGGTGCGTGTCGAGCACCCGTTCGATGAGGATCTCCAGCTTGCCGCCGGACGCCTTCTGCCCGAACAACCGCGCCGGAATCACCCGGGTATTGTTGAACACCATCAGATCGCCAGGGCGCAAATGCTCAAGCAAATCAGTGAATTGACGGTGTGCCAGGGCACCGCTGACCCCGTCCAGGGTCAACAGCCGGCTACCGCGTCGCTCGGCCAACGGATGGCGGGCGATCAGCGAATCAGGAAGCTCGAAGGTAAAGTCAGCAACACGCATGATGGGGTTCGTCTGGCAGGGCCGGAAAGTCTAGCGGAAATATCAAAAATTGACCATGAAACGTGATTGACCAACGGTAGTCGCCTCTCTATACTTCGCCGCCATTAAGCCCTGATGGCGGAATTGGTAGACGCGGCGGATTCAAAATCCGTTTTCGAAAGGAGTGGGAGTTCGAGTCTCCCTCGGGGCACCACATAGCAGTATCTGAGAGTCTCTACCAGCCTCTCAGACCCAGAGAAACCGGCCACTTGGCCGGTTTTTTTGTGCCTATCTGTTTACCCCTGTCTCCCCTTATCCGTTGTATCCCTGTATCCCTGCTTGTATCCTGAGAAAAATACCGAACTTTGGGATACAAGGATGAAGCGCGCAGACATCAAGCGCCGCCCTCTCGCTGACACGACACTTGCGGGATTGGAGCCGGAATCAAAGGAATACCGGGAGCTGGACGGAAACGGCCTCTACTTCAGGGTTAAACCTGATGGTGGTAAATCTTGGCAGCTCCGCTACAAACGTCCGGCGGGCAACTGGGCTTGGATGGGGCTCGGGGGTTACCCGGAAGTTAGTGGCGCGTTGGCAAGGGACAAAGCTGCCGATCTACGCAAAGTAGTGAGTAGCGGTGCCGATCCCCTTGAACAAAAGCGATCCGCGAAAGCTGCTATCGATGCGGCCAAGACCCGAACCTTTCGAGCTGCCGCTGATGCCTGGCTGAAGGCAAAAGAGGAAAAGGGTCTCGCGCCCTCCACTCTCAACAAAATCCGCACCTACCTCGACAAAGACATACTCCCGGCACTGGGAGATAAGCCTCTAGACGAAATCACCCGTACCGACTGCGCGGAACTCCAAGCATCCATCGAAGCCCGGGACGCACACAACGTGGCGGAAAAGTGTCGCACTTGGATCAATCAGATATTCGGGCGAGCCATCGGTTTGGGCCTCACGGAAAACGACCCAGGCAGTCGACTACGAGATATTGCAGCTCAAGCTCCGAAGACTCAGCAGCATCCTCATCTACTTGAGCCTGAGTTGGCAGAGTTTCTCCAAGCACTCAAAAACACTCCCAGCAGGCTGACGGCCCGGACTGCAGCATGGCTTTGTATCTGGACCGCATCTAGACCGGGCATGGTTCGGTTAGCTGAATGGAAAGAGTTCGACCTTGATAAAGCGTTATGGACGACGCCTGCCGCCAAGATGAAGATGCGCAGGGACTTTGTATGCCCACTCCCTAAGCAAACGCTTTCAGCTCTCAAAGAACTTCACTGCCTCACTGGTCGCAGTCGCTGGCTGTTCCCCGGAGTGGGCGCGAAGAATCCAACGATTAGTGAAAACACAATCAATAAAGTGTTCGCGACGGTTGGTTATAAAGGCCGCTTGGTTGGGCATGGGACTCGTCACACCGCCAGCACTTTGCTCAGGGAACACGGCTGGCCGAAAGAGCATGTCGAAGCGCAGCTTGCTCACAAAGAAGAGGGAATATCCGGGGTATACAACAAGGCTCAATACCTAGAGCATAGGGTGAAAATGATGCAATGGTATGCAGATCACCTTGATGCGTTGGCAAACGATCAGGTGACCAAGGGACAATTTGGAAAAGCGGTATGAATGCACCTATCCATACCCTCTCCAAAACCCATGTTACGAGTGTTACTCGTGTAACAGTGCCGGCCAAACACCCGGATTCATTGATTTTAAACCCCGTTACACTCCAGCACCCATTCAGTACACTCGATGTAACGCACGCCGATTGTGTAACGCTACAACAAGCCCCTTGCCTGCTGCGGGCCGACACTCCCTCACACTTGGCCATAGCGCAAAGCCCGCTGGCTACGCTTCCAACTCGCAGGGCGCGGGACAGCGCGTTGCACGTCGAGAGCCATTCGCATGATTGATACCCACCCAATTTTGCACTCGGCGCTAACCGCTGGACTGATCCAATATCTCTCAGGGCAGCCACTCTACGAGTTCTGCAATGAACAGATCACTGACATGTGCGAGCTGATCAATCAGTGCTGCATTCGCATCCAGACCGGCGACATGAGCAGCATGTGCATCCAGACAACGATGCATGAGGAGGCTATTTTTCAGTACGCCTCAACCGACAAAAAAAACCGTCTCGCGCATTGGGTTCGCCAATACAGCAAGTGTCATTCCGCATCGGAACAAGAGGCATATGCCGCCTACGTCATGGCCTGCGCGGTAAAAGCACTGAGCGCCTTAGCTGATTGGATGCGCTTCACCGAACAAGAGGCTTGGTCGCATGTTGCCGAGCCGCCGACGGATTGGCCGTGGGACCTTTATTGTCAGGTTGTGGAAAGGCAGGTCGATCCTAACGAACGCATTGAGGCACTGGACCAGTACGTACTGTTTTTGGAGCCCATAACATCCTTACCCTGCTTGATCAGTGACGAGCTGACCCCTATCGCTTACAGAGCAATCAAGAACGCTATACGCACGAAGGGCGGCATCATCAGCGGAATGGAACGTAACGAAGAAATCGGCGCACGGGATACGGCAATCATTAGGCAAGGTCGACACTACGTGGCTAGCGGAATGTCACGGCGAGACGTGACCACGGCGGTTCACGCTTGTCTGAAACGGGAGGTGTCCAAACCACTCAAACAGCGCGCTGAATGGGTGACACTGGAAACCGAAAAAGCACTAACCCGTAAAAGCGTGGAGGGAATCCTCAAGCGCAATTTTGTGGTGTGACCAATATTTCAATGTCATTTCAAATGGAAGTGAACTGCTCACCGCCGAGCAATCTCTAGACCATTGCTCTCGTTGTCCAAATCAATCGAGAGCAATACCTATGAACACCTCTGTCACCGATTTTCCCCGCAAGACTCCCGCCAACGCCGCCTCACTTTTTGATGCCGCTTCCACGTTAATCCGCATGCGGGAGGTGGAAGGCATCGTGGGGATGAAACGTTCGACCATCTACAAACTGATGCAGCGCACCGACTGCGGCTTTCCGCAGCCCGTCAAACTGAGCAACAGCAACGCACGCGGCGCCCCTGTCGCCTGGGTGCTTTCCGAAGTTCAAGCGTGGGCGCGCAGCCGCATCGAGGCACGTGATCAGGTGGCTGCATGAGCCACAAGACCGCAAACAACGCTTTGATGCACCCCTTTTCCGTGTTGCGTCGGATCGGTTTTTCGTCTCGCGTCATGCAGCGTCTTGAACGCTACCGCAGCCAGCAGGACAGGCAAGGTCGCGTTGTTAGCGTGCTCAGCTGGGCCGACGGTACCTGGTGCGCCCTCTCCCTCCATTGCGAAAAGACCGGGGCCGTTGTCGTCGACGAAGGCCAGCAAGTCGACGCCTACGAAGACGCCCGCTCCTTGCTCAGCGGCGGATTTCTGCCCCTTCTTTCCCTGCGCTGGGAAGCCCATGCCTGAAACAAAAACGCCTCCGGGGGCGATCCGGAGGCGTTGAGGTCAATCTACATGCACGAACAATTTATGCCGCACCTGAAAAATCCGCAAGCCATCAGCGCAGTTGCACTTTCGAAAAACGGACGTTACTCTCTGGCCGTCGCTGCAAAATCAGCGACCGGGTTTGGCGACCCGAGTTTAAGAAGGCGCACAGGCGCCCCCATCTCGATTGCAGGCGCTTTTTTTGTGCCCGCATTCCTGCTTTATGGCGGCTGTGCGTGGGAGACCTTCGGGTCTGCCGGGTTCCTTCTTACCCGGTTCGCCAACCTGCGCACAGCTGCCACCCCAATTCGTTTGGCGACGAATCGTGGCAGTTCCCACTTAAGAAGGAGCTCCACCCATGCACGCCCTCAATCCGTCCAAAATTCGCGCTGCTGCACATCGTGCAATGGCTCTCGCCGCTTTACACGCCAACTCCAGTCTCGCTACACGCCTCTCCCGCTACAACGCTCACATGGCCAAAGCCCGCGCGCTCGAAACCGCAGGCGGTGCCCAATGAACAACGCCCTGAGTTTTGCCCTGCCCGAAGATCTGCTTTGCGTGAACCCAACTGCCGAAGCCGGTGTACCCATCGACGCCATCACCTGCGCCATTGACCGCGCTGACTCGGTACTCACGCTGCTTGAGGATCACTTCGAAAACGAATCCTCACGCCTCGCCAATCACGTCATCGCCGCCGTCCTCTGGGACGTGCGCGGCACCCTCGGGTTGATCAAAACGCTGGCCATGCACGGTGACAACACTTCGACGCCTGCGGTGCAGAAAGGCGGTGTGCTATGAGCATTTCCACCACACCGGGCCACGCTACCTTTTCTCGCGTTAATGCCACCGACCTGAAGCTATTTCGGGTGAATGCCGGAGTACCAGTCGAAGACGCGCTGGAGATGGTGTCGTTACTGCAGCATCACGCGAACCAGCTCAGTTTCGACGCGGCCATGAGTGACCACGGCGAGCGTTTCAGTTGGCCCGCCCTGTACCTGGGCGAGATGGCCAAAGCGCTGATCGACGACATCAACGATGCGCTGTTTCTGCCGAGGGCTGACACATGAGCCAACGCCCGAACAACGCCAAACGCCCGAGCTTTGCCGACGTGAAAGCCGCCGCGTTGAAAGACATCGAGCGTGTCTTGTCGCACTGGCTCCCCAACGGCAAGCGCGTGGACGGCGGCAAGGAATACACCGCTCCGAATCCAACCCGCAGCGACAAGCGCGCCGGTTCGCTCAAGGTCAGTTTGAGCAAGGGCACCTGGGCGGATTTTGCCACCGGCGACAAAGGCGGCGACCTGATCGATCTGGTGCGCTATCTGGACGGCGGGACCGATGTTGAAGCCTGCCACAAACTGGCGGATTGGTTGAACGTTGCGTCCGGCGGCGCCAAGACGAAAGCCGCCCCGAGCAAGCCGAAGGCGCCGACGTGGACCGCCATCCAGCCGATCCCGACCGAGGCCATGAACAAGTGTCCGGCCAAGCACCGTGATCACGGTGTGCCGTCCAAGGTCTGGATCTACCGCGACGTGCAGGGTCAACCGCTCATGGCGCTGTATCGCTTCGACCTCAGCCCCGATGAAGACGGCAAGCCGCAGAAGGTCTTTGCGCCCCTGACGTGGTGTCAGCGTGCCGATAGCCAAATCAAGCAATGGCGCTGGCAGGGTCTGCCGGATCCGCGTCCGCTGCTGCGCCTTGATGAACTGGCCCAGCGCGCTGACTCACCGTTGGTTCTGTGCGAAGGCGAGAAAGCTGCGGATGCCGCCGCCGAGTTGCTGCCGGACTACGTGGCCACCTGCTGGCCGAACGGCTCCAACTCCTGGCACAAAGCCGACCTGACGCCGCTCAAGGGACGCGACGTTTTGTTGTGGCCGGACAACGACGACAGCGGTAAAGCCTGCATGGCCACCGTTGCCGAAAAGCTGCGCGAAATCGGCGCCGCCTCGGTCCGGGTCATCGCGCTGGAGGTGTTCAAACGCAAGCCGACGCTGAAGAACGACCGCGCCGCGTTCGCAAAAGGTGGTCAATGGGATGACGGCGACGATGCCGCCGATGCGCTCGCAAAAGGCTGGACCGCCGGCCACTTCACCGCGCTGGAAAACGGCGGCGAGCTGTTCGGTGTGATCGAGGAAAAGCCGGTAGTTGCCCAGGTGAAACCCGAGTCGGAACCGCAGCCGGAAGCGAAACCCAAAGCAGCGGCCAAGCGACCGGCAAAATCGAAAAACGACCTGATGCCCGGTGGCTTTCGCCTGACACCCGAAGGCGTGTTTTATGCCGGCGATGACGGCGAAGCACGCCCTGTGTGTTCGCCGCTGGCAATCCTTGCGCGCACCCGTGACGAGAAGGGCCACAACTGGGGTTTGCTGGTTGAGTTCGACGACCCCGACGGCACCAAGAAACGCTGGAACATCCCGGCACGCACCATGACCGGCGACTTCGGCAAGGACGTGCTAGGCCCGTTGGTGGATATGGGATTGCGTCTGGCCGGCAGTCGTTCGGGGCGTAACGCACGCAACGATTTGCAGAGTTACCTGGGCGGCTTCGACAGTGCTCAACGTGCGCGACTGGTCACCCGTTTGGGCTGGCATGACAACGCCTTTCTGTTGCCTGAGCAGCAGGTCGGCATGCACGCGGAACACCTGCACTTTTATGAAGCCGGCGCGCAGCTTCCGCCGATCAGCGAAGCGGGCACGCTCGAACAATGGCAGCAGCAGATCGGCGCGCTGTGCATCGGCAATCATCGCTTGGCGTTTGTCGTCGGTGTGGCCTTCGCCGGCCCCCTGCTGCACATGCTCGGCCACGAATCGGGCGGTTTTCACCTGTACGGCGACAGCTCGGGCGGCAAGACCACGCACCTGCAGGTTGCCGCCTCGATCTACGGTGGGCCCCGTCTGGTGCGCTCGTGGCGCTCGACCGACAACGCGCTGGAGTCGATCGCTGCCGCACATTCCGACGGGCTTCTGGTGCTCGATGAAATCGGCATGTGTGATGCCCGCATCATCGGCGAGACGGTGTACATGCTCGGCAACGGCACCGGTAAGGCCCGCGCCAATGATCGAGGCCAAGCAGGCCGGCAGGTGCAGGAATGGCGCCTGCTGTTTCTCTCTACCGGCGAGAAGACCTTGGCCCAGCACATGGCCGAAGCCAACAAGGAACTGAAAGCCGGTATGGAGGTGAGGATGCTCGCCGTCCCGGCCGATGCCAGCAAAGGCCTTGGCATGTTCGACACGCTCAACGGTTTCGAGGATGCCGCCGCCCTGTCCGACGCGCTCAAGGCGCGGGTAGCGAACTACTACGGCACCCCGCTCACCGCGTTCCTGTCTGCGCTGTGCGAACCCGGCAAGCGCCACGGCTGGGCGGCAATCCTGCGCCGCACATTGGAAGGTTTTATTGCCCAAGCGCTACCTGCCTCTGCCAGTGGTCAGGCACACCGTGCTGCGGCCCGCTTCGGCCTTGCAGCGGCAGCCGGCGAGTTGGCCACCGCGATGGGAATCACCGGCTGGCCGGACGGCACGGCCACCACCGCCGCACGTGAGTGCTTGAACGCCTGGCTCCACGAGCGCGGCGGCGCCGGTAACTTCGAAGGCGACGCGATCTTGGCGCGGCTGCGCCAGGTCATAGAGCGCTTCGGTGAAAGCCGTTTCACTCGCTGGGAATCGGCAGCGGCCAAGATCGATGAACACGGTCCGCGTACCATCGACCGCCTAGGTTTTCGCAAGACGCTGGAGCACGGCATGGGTGACACCATGCACACCACCAACACCTATTACGTGCTGCCGGAGGCATGGCGCTCCGAAATCTTCCGGGGCATGAACATCAACGCCGTGAACAAGGAGTTGTTGCAGCGCGGCGTGCTGGAGCCGGCCAGCGATGGCAAGGCATCGAGTCTGGTCCGATTACCCGGACTTGGGCCCCAGCGCTGCTACATCGTGAAGAGGATTCCGGGAACGGATGAGAGCGAGGCTCGGGCTGCCTGAAGGTACGTCCGCTGATCGAGGTAGCGCCGGCTTATTCCCGGCCTCGCCAGCCGCTCATTCAACCCAAACCCATTTTTGAAGGAACAAGACAGATGAACGAATTCCACGCTTCTACCGAAAAACACGAACTGCTCAGCCGCGAGTCCACCGGGCTGGCACGGCCGGTTTCGGACGACGCTGCCGCGACCGGTCATTGTGACAAGAAACAACGGTTGATCGACGAGATCAACCATCTGACCGCCCAACGCGATAAACACCTGAGCGTCGCTGAACAGCACCACACCAAGATGGCGCCGTTGGA
Source organism: Pseudomonas sp. B3(2017) (assembly GCF_002113595.1). Lineage (NCBI taxonomy): Bacteria > Pseudomonadati > Pseudomonadota > Gammaproteobacteria > Pseudomonadales > Pseudomonadaceae > Pseudomonas > Pseudomonas sp. B3(2017). The sequence continues at coordinate 8,784 of NZ_NEIU01000026.1, read as the reverse complement.
GGCGCTATTGGAAGGCGACGAAGTCATCGAGGAGGAACGGCTGACCGAAATCCGCAAGGAGCACAGCAGCCTGAAAGTTCCTTACGACGCCAGTAAGCACCGTGCCTGGCTGCTCGATGCGAAGATCACTCGCCGCGAGAAACTGCTCAATCATGAAACCCTGATGGCGGGTTACACCGAGTCGATGGCGAACTGGAAAGCCGACGAACAAGAACTCAATGAAAAACGCGACAGCCTCAGCACCCGCTTGGCGCAGATCCAGCAGCAAGCGGAGGACGACATGACCAAGGCCCGGCAAGCCGAAACCGATGCCGCCACCGCCTACGCGCAGGCCGTGGCCTGGGGCGATACCGAGGGCGAAAAGAACGCCAATGCCGACGCGCAGAAGGCCGCGAAAAACCTCGCCACGGCGACCGAACACAATCGTCGTCAACACCTGATCATCACTGCACTAGAACAGGAGCTGGCCATCGTCGACCAGCACATTGCCGAGGCGCAAAGGGAATACGGTTCGATCCAAAAAACAGCGATGTTCCTTGCCCGCACAGTGCTGGAGGAACAATGGAACGAACAAGCGCAAGCGCTGATGGAGTTGGGCGGCAAGCTGTGGAATGTACAAGGCATGTTGGGAGGGGAACACCTCAGCCTGATGAAACTGGTACTGCCGCAAGAAGGCGAAGACTTCCACAGCTGGACCTGGCGCGAGCTGTTGGATCGATCCGGCAAATACAGCGTGCAAGACATCCTTTCGCTGTAGGGCATTGAGCCACCGAAACAGCCTGCGCAAGTAGGCTGTTTAACCTCAACAGGCTAAAAAATGATCATTCAATTTGACCTTAGAAACACCCCCAACTGGAAAGACCTACTGAAAGCACGAATAGTCTCCTTAAAGGAAATGCTGGAATTCGTGGACAAACCCCGCATAAAAACGAAAGTCGAGATTCTCACCGTTAAATTGATCAAGGCGGAGATCATAAGCATCCGAGAATATCTGAAACTGCCAGAATAGCGCTGAACTTGTGAGCCGCCCGAACATTCAAACCTTTATCATCAAAACGCCAGGAAATAAGCATGTCAAAACTTCTCGAATACCGTCAGCTGGAAAAACACCTCGCCGAGCAGCTCTAGGCACTGGAGACGATGAAGAGCGACGGGGCACTGGAAAAAGAGATCGAGTTCGAGACCAAGCTGCGAGAGCTGCTGAATCAGTACGGTTTCAGCCTCAAGCACATCATCAACCTGCTGGATCCACAGAGCACGAAGCGCGCTTCAACGCCGGCCGCGGCACCTGGCAAGCGCAAGCCTCGCGAGCCCAAGGTCTACAAGAATCCGCACACCGGTGAAGTGGTTGTAACCAAAGGCGGCAATCATAAAACGCTGAAGGAGTGGAAAACCAAGCACGGCGCCGAAGAGGTTGAGAGCTGGCTACCCCATTAAAATTTGATTTAATTAAAAAGGACCCTATGAGGTCCTTTTTTTTTGAGGGAATTCAATCTAAATTACAGATATTCATACGCATTATGGAGAGACAAATATCTTCTCCAATCTAATCAAACGACGGAGATGGAGCAGACAGATAGAGAATCTCGATAAAGACCAATAAACTCATAAATATTTTATGCATGAGGCAACGGCGAATTGGGAGCAGTCGAATAACCATGGCAATTCTTCTTTCCGAAAGGCCATTTCAAAGAAAAACATTCCTCATAGATAATTCTTAGAGAAGGCCCATCGCATAAAAACCCTACTTCCCTCACCTATAGAAACATTACCCAGGAATTAACGAACCATGGGACGAGACGTCACATTGTACCCAAAGAAAGCATCTAGAAGGGAGCTAAGAGAATACTTAGAGAGTCTTGGCTTTCAAAGATGCGGCCACTTTTGGGACTGGCCTAAGGGCACTCTAAATTATTCATGGTTCGAACGCCAAGACTTTAAGTCTATCGATGGCGTTTCCGCCGACATTTTTCCCACATCTCCGGACGAAAAAAAAATTACAGGAAATGATTGGGCCTTACACGTGCGCAACTTATACAGCGCGAGCTGGCACGATGTAGAAATGTTGAACAACGTCCTTAGAGGCGCGAGAAAAAAATTTGGGGGAACAATAAAGGGGGACTATGGAACAAATAAGTATGCACCACTATGGAAAGACGAAAGCACACCAATAAGCCGAGGAATATCAGGAGTTTACGAACATGTAACTCAACAAATATCCTCCGTTAAATTTTCACTTCCACCACCATCGATAAATCACAAAAATCTGTCCGGAAACAAAATTGACGATTTTTTAGAGTTTGCCAACACCTTAGATCCCAGCCGAGTAATTTACAACGGACTCGTTCCTTTTGCAGTTGCGATGTTTGAGTACTTTTTTTCGCAATCATTTCAGATATTAATTGCCTATGACAAACAAGCACTGGAAAAAAGAGAGACCCATAAAGCTAAAATAGACTTCTCCACGATGCTAAATGTCCAGCAAAAAAAGCAAACAATAGAAAGCATAATAGCTGAAGGCTACACTTTTCAAAATCTAGACCAGCTTAACAAAGCTTACAAAGATTGGCTGGATATCGATGTTAGAAAAATCCTGTATAAAAAAAGACGCATAGGTCAATCTATAACATTCTTAGAAAACAAAATCTCAGAAATAATACAATATCGCCACGGTATAGTGCATCACTTCGCAATAGATAGGAGCCTGAGCAAAGAAGCATATATACATATACTTGACGCCATCTCACTAACTATAAAAGAATTTATTTCCCACATCGAAACAAAATACAACATGAAAATTAACAATCACTAGATAAAAGCGTACTACATCAAATACTACAATCACCGACAATAAAGAACTTAAACGTCCAGCATCGAAACAAAATCGATGCTGGACGCCATCATCAAGCTCAATGATCCGACAAAGTTCCATTTGCCAGTGGAGTGGTCAAAACGCTACTAACGCCACCTCTCTCAAGCGATGATGCAATGGTAAGATTCTTCTTAGTTCGACTTGCACCAACGTATACTCGCGAAATATATCTTCTCTTCGCGCCCTCACTCAGATACTCACTAGTCAAATCCGCTTCATCCGCATGAATCAAAAATACGTGTTCAAATTGCAATCCAGAAACATACTCCGGCATGCTGAATATGCACTTTTTCTTAGCATATCTCAGCTCTTTCAAATCCTCCCTCGATTTAATCGGGATATGATATTTCTTAATCCTTCCAACCTCTAAATAGCGCTCATAAAGTTCGGTATTCAAACAAAGCACAGCTACTTGCTGCCCTCCCTCCGAATTGCTAGCAGCAAGTCGCTGAGCGGCTTCAAAGATCGTATCAATCAGTTCGATATCAGTCCTGAACACATCGAGCCTCGGTACAGGCCCCTGCTCTAAACTTGAAGTAGCTGTGTAATTTATAAATTCCCCCTCAAGATCCATTGCAGGAAATGCACCGTCGATATCTGACAGAAAACTGGTAATTTGAGGCGTATATCGGAATACCTGATTCAGCTCCATAGCCACCGAAGCACCAACACCAGGGTTCACAAACCGAGCGATTCCACCGGACAAAGGTGCATCGGTGGTACTCTGTTTCAAGTCGTAAGCCATTATGATTGGCCATCTCCCTTCAGTAGCGGAGCGGGGCTTGAAAAGAGGCTGAAATGTCATAGCCTCTATTTTTGTAAAAAAATGATATTCATCTACATAAATTTGATCAAATCCATCACGATCACGAAGCTGGTCCCATTCATAGGTATTCAAGTATCTGCAAAAGTCTGCAATCATCTGGTCTAGGCTGAAAAACTTTTCCTGCTTCAACTTGATGCGATACATTTCATATATTTCAAGAATTACACGCCGCTCCGACGGAGTGTACAATTGCATCTGCCACTGATCACGCTGAGAGGTTATATATTGCTCAGCCTCTTTCGATCCTTTCCTGATATTCTCCGCATCAAGCGTGCAGGCAAATTCGTTCACGATTTCATCAATAAGCTCTGGATGATATCTATCGTCATGAATCCTGACCTTTAACATCTCACAGCTATCAAGCAGCTCAATATTGATATAGGCATCATTCTTAATCGCTATGATAATCTCTTTAATTATATCCCTCTGAAGCTCCCTACCTTCAGTTCCATCTATAGAGATTGGCCTAAGTCCCTTTTTTTGATAATCCAATTTTGCTTGGGCGAGTTCATACAGCGTACCTATCAAAAGTTTTTTCTCGCCGTCCCTTGTAAGAAGTTCACTCCATCTGCCGCTTGGATCCAGCGCGTAAAGCATACCTCGTACTACTTCCTGAGCCAGGGCGGAACTATGAGTAAGAAATAAAAATGTTTTATCGCCCCCAATATCAGCGTCATGGTATAACTCTTTTAGGCATTTTATTACCATGGCTTGAGTTTTGCCGGTCCCCGCAGCTCCACGCAGCCTAATAGGAGATTTGGTATCACTATTAACGAACGCTAATTGTTCATCTGTTAAAATTCTTTCTACCCACTCTGAAATATCTCCCGGTCTAGCAAGAAAGCTACCCAACGGTTTGCTGAGTACCAAACCATAGTTCCCAGCGGCCAATGGCTTCGGCAGGGGGTCCTCAGTCAGAATAGCATCTAGGTAGCCGTCTACAGCTTTTTTGTAGACTTCTATATTTGAAGGGGCTTCAGTTAATATTTTTGGACCATCAGTTATCGCATAAGCATATATATTATTTGACTCATCAGGGGATCTATTAAAATAAACCCTGACATTGCTCTTTCTCGAAAGATTCGTTGCAAATATACTAAACAAAGATCCATCATTAAATGGCGACCACTGAACGGGTATCGATATACCTCGATCAAACTGACGTAGCGCCACCCTAATAATTCTTTCAAAAATCTGGAGTGGATTTATCGTCGAACTGAAAACCCCATCAGACTTTGTATTAACAACTAAAAGACCACTATCCTCATCAGCGTCTCCTGTAAAAATATACGCAATATTATTATACACGACGCGCCTCAGCCCCCCATCCTGAGGAGGAACCCCGAACTCTGCAAACCAATCCTCTTCAATTATTGCAGAATCAAGAATAGATAAAGCCGATTGTTCAATTACAATTGCATCCAGGCTCATACAACCTCCTTAAATATATTATTGGCACTGAAACTTGCGCTCGAAGATGTAGCAGTTTCGAATTCGGCAGTCATACCAATTCTAGAAAATAGAAAAGTGGTTTTTTGAACAACAGAATATTTTACTCGATCTGCCAACCTGCACATCCTGAAAAACGAATAGGGCTTACCCTCAATTCGTGCATTTGCTTCAGAAGTAAAAATATTCTCATCATGAACTGAGTATATATGCCTCAACAGGGCAACACACCCATTAGCTAATTCATCAGGTAGGCGAGGTATAAAAAAATAATCTGGAAACCCATCATCTTTTGTTAAATGCTTTCGCGCATCTTCAACTAACTTCTCCATTCCAAGATTGAATAGCCGTGCAGTTTTCTGGATTTTCTCCAGAGCGCTACTCTCAGCACTAGAAGAAATTACAAACAACCCTTCAATCTTATTCCTAATATCAGCTGGACACTCATCAGCAACCAACTTTGATAAAAACGACTCAACCCCAACTTCGCCAATCCAAGCTAGCAATTTTTGTTCTGTTATCTGAGACAATCCTTTGTCTTTAAGTTTTTTATTTACAAATTCCAAAACAGGCTTTGCCTGCCTTATCTGAATTCTTTCAATCTCTTCAAGAGCCCACCTCGTATCCATGTAAACTTGAGTTGGAACAACCTCAATCCAAGTGTAGTGATTCTTGTGTTTACTCTTGGCGATATCGCAGTCAGCAGTAATAACCAAACCGTAAGTATCACCCAACTTACTTTTTTTCTTTATTATATCTCCCTGCCTTATTGGCAAGTCATCAGATATAGCAGTATAAATTATATCCATATAAATTCCCCATACACACTTAAGCTTTCACAATCGACGTTTTGAGACAACACGAACAGGGATAGCTATCGATTTTATACATACAAAAAATCACCATCCCTGTTGTCTGTGGGAGCTCCGATTTTTACGACGAAGTCAGAATGCCACTACGTCTCCTCGAGCGCAACTTAACGTATATTTTGTGTTCGGATCCATCAGACGTTAGCCGTAGCACCAAGGAGATGAGATATATTTTCATCTAGTCATCATTGCTAAATCTGCGCCCGCCGCTTTGGTAAACCAAAGCGGCTCAATGAAAATTGAGATTGACCGGGAAAGGTGTAAAAAGCACAAAATTTCTTTTTCTCAAGCTAACAATATGAGCCTAACCTTCTTCCAGTGAGCAGGTACGCCTCCACAAAATTCGGTCTGTAGCGACGATGAATCTTGGTCGCTACACCCTTTTTTCTTATGACTTTGACACGTAGACCGTTACACCGTTGGTCGTTGTTACACCTATCACGCGAGAAGAGCAGGCAGGTGTAACTCACAATTTATTCATAAAATTCATATACTTATCTTAAACCGTTACACCTGTAACACTAGTAACACCCATTATCGAGTGGGCCGCCCCACTCCCCATACGCAGAGACTCCAACAGCGGACAGATCAGGGTCTCTATAGTGATATTCACATTTGGAGTCGGAAACCCACGGGACTTTGTTAGCAAGAGAGAATCCAGCTTTGAGCAGGTGAACCGGGAGAGCAAACTGCTCACCAGTGCAAGTGGAAGGGTCGCAAAAACTCGCCCCCCAGAGCAAACCTGAAAGACACGGGTCGTAAACCTGCGTGATCCTGGTAGTGGATGATTTTTTGCATTGGTTGACAGCCCGAGACGTGCAAAATCATCGACACGAAAGACCATCGTTACCAATGCGGTAATGATGGTCTTTTTTCATCCAAATCCTTTCGATTTCAATGACTGAAATTTCAGTAAGCTGGAGGGCCTGCCACTACCAAGATTCCGCGGGTTTCCGACCCCGTACTGGATTCAACTCGCCAGGGGCCCCCGAGCGAAAATGTAGCTCTCACCATTGGCAACCGTCTTGATGGCTGCGTATCGTCACGTCTCTACCAATACCAAAGGATTTGCCGTGTTCTGGAACAAGGAAAACAGGATCAAGGTTGAGTTGATTTCACCTGTCAGCCTTACGCTGCCCCAAGCGAGGGATTGCCCTGCACCGACCGAGACGGTGCTACCGGTAGATCAACCGAAGGTCAATACGGAGCTCGCGTTCAAGCTTTTGATCTACGGAGCAGTTGTATCTCAGACAGCTCTACTGATCATCGGATACTCACTGCTGGTCGGTTACTACGAGCAATTTGGCATTGATACGAACGAGCTAACCCTTGGCACACCTACCCTACTGCTGTACGGATACGTAAATATCCTGTCTGGTGCTTTGTCCGTCACCCACCGTTTGCCCTTGTTAGGTACAGGTCTGCTCGCTACAGCTTACATCTGCATATCCGCGTTGTTCCTTCTACTCATCACAAAACGACTGAAGGAGGGAGTCATCATTGGATTATCGAGCTGGATCGGCTTCTCGTTACTGCTCATTTCTTTTGCGCCTGGAATAGGTGTTCAGACTGGCGCAGAGAGGGGATTGAAAGACTTCGCGGAATATACGCACCAGGAAGTGCCTAAAGGTCTAGATGACATTCATACGGTCATAACTGATAAAGGCGAGAGGCTCACTGGCCACTTGATCCTTTCGGATAGCAAATCCACTTTCCTTCTGATTGGCACCAAGGTACTCAAAATTGATGGAATCAAAGGCCGGGTCATCCGTGAAACAGAGCTGCGAGTCGAGGAGCCAGCTTCGAAGAAACCCGACTGATGAACGGGCTTATGAACTGTGCCAGAAGCCTGCGCATCCTCATCTGCATCCCAAGCTACTCTAAGCCACGTACGAGCGAGTGTTTACTGGGCGGTTACAGATCAGTTCAAATGACCAAATGGAAATGGTACGTGTGGACTCAAGCGATCACAGCTGTAGGCTATTGCATGGAGTTGCTGCCCACAGCAATGGCGAACATGTATCCCTACATGTATCCCTAAAAAGCAATCCTCTCTGGAAGCCTTGAGTTTACTAGAACACTACAGTCTCCCTCGGGCACCATCTGCAACACATAGACGACTACCAACGTCTACGTAACATCTCTAGAGCCCGCTAACAGCGGGCTTTTTTGTTTTTGGGGTTTATCTCCCACCCCTTCCCTCACCGATCGCGAATCTGATCAGGCATGCGCCCATGCATTGGGCGCTGCCACTGCCCGTTTCCGGATAGTGGCGAGCAATGTCCCGCCATCAGCAATGGCAAGAAACTCGTCATCGCCACTGCGGCTGATCAATTGCACGGCGCCAGCTCGACCAGAACCGCGCTGCGCGGCGATCAAGCCGAGGCAAGGCATTGGAAGTGCAGCGACCAATGCCCATCGCTCGACGCCTCCAGGGCGCGGCACAGCCCCTCTCTGCGGTCATCACAGCCACGTGCTGCCACCATTGCAGTTGGGGCGCAAACAATCGCTTGCGTTTGCGAGAGGCCATCCTGAACAGCCCCACACCCCTCTTCTGCACGGCAATCATCAGCCATGCCCCCTGCGAGTGCCCCCCCCACCAGGAAACTCGACGTAGGAACTTTCCTGCGGGCAAAACAAAACCCCAACCGCTTTCGCAGTTGGGGTTTCGGAATTTAATCTTGACGATGACCTACTCTCACATGGGGAAACCCCACACTACCATCGGCGATGCATCGTTTCACTTCTGAGTTCGGGATGGGATCAGG
>NZ_NEIU01000025.1:0-65828 GCF_002113595.1 Pseudomonas sp. B3(2017) | reverse complement strand
GAAATCTCCCACGGGTCTGTACTGCGTCAACAGTCAGAATCCAGCCTAGTCCCTCCTCCTCCCTTCAAGTACCAGCATACAAGCCAGCCTGCTGGCGATGGTGGAGGTTCGGGTTCCGCGTCAGGCCGGGGTCAGGCACTCCGGGCCGTTGAGCTTGGGATCGTTGACCAGGTTGGCCAGCACCCGCTCGCGCAGCGCCACGGGCTCGCCGGCCAGCAGCGCGTGCAAGGCATGCAGCGGCGTTTGCGGATCCAGCCACGCTGCCTGCCCCGCTTCATCCAGGATCAGCGGCCGGCGCTGGCTCATGGCCGGCTGGGTGATGACCGCCGTGCTCAGCCACACCTGCTCCTGCACCGGGTAGGCCTCCCAGATCGCCGCGAAGAACAGCGAAGCGCCCTCCCCCGGCGTCAGCCAGTACGGCCGCTTGCGCGCGCTGCCGCGCCATTCGTAGAAACCGTTGGCCGGCAGCAGGCAACGGCGCTGGCGCAGGGCCTCGCGGAACATCGGTTGCTCGGCGACGGTCTCGGCCCGGGCATGGGCCGGGGTGCGGGACAGGTCGGTCAGCCACGGCGGCGTCAGGCCCCAGCGGGCACGGGCCAGCGTGCGCTGACCGTCGGCTTCGGCGCGCAGCATCAGCACCGAATCGTTGGGGGAAATGTTCCACTGCGCCTGCTGATCGGCCGGGAAACCGGGCAGGGCCGCAAAATCACGGTTCCAGCGGAACAGGGCATAACGTCCACACATGGGGCAACACGGCTCGCAAATAAATCGAACGCCAGCCTAACAGACCAGCGTACCGGGGTAGCTGTCCGGTTCATCGCCGGGCAGCGGCAGCGCGGCATTGTACGCCCGGATCAGTTCGCTGGCGTACTCGGCCTGATCATTGTCGACCGACAGCCCGAGCAGGCCGAAGACCGGCAGCTCGCCCGCCCCGCCGAGCAGGTCGCGGCCCACCAGGTGCGCCTCGATGCCCTCGCTTTCGAGCATGCCCTTGAGCATCTCGCCTTCCATCAGGTTTTCCGGCTCGTAGATCCGCTGCATGCGCGCCCCTCAGTCGTTTTCGCCGTACACGTCGAGCAACCACTCCTCGCCGTGCACCTGCAACACGAACCGGATCGGCTTGCAGCACACTTGGCAGTCTTCGATGTATTCCTGGTCGCCGCCGGACAGGTCCACGGTGGTCTCGACCTCTTCCCCGCAGTACGGGCAATCATAACTTGCGGCTTCCAGCATCGCGGTCTCCCGAGTGACTTGTGCGTATAATCGCCGGTCTGTTTGCAGGGCCTTTTTTGTCTGGCTACCTTTTCAGACCGTGCCCCGTTGGTTTTCGATCAACACCTTTACTTACCCTAGCCGTTTCCAACAAGAGAGCATGATGGGCGAATTCGATGCCATCCGACCTTACGACGACAGCGAAGTACCTGCGGTACTGGCGCGGCTGCTCGGCGACAAGGCGTTTCTAGATATCCTCACCCACTTCCGCTTCCCGCGTTTCGCCGGTGCCTTGGGCTGGATGCTCAAGCCCCTCATCGCCCATCGGCTGCGCCGTGAGTTCGCCGGCGTGACCTCGGTGGCCACCCTGCAGGACAAGGTCGAGTTCTACGTCGACCACACCATCGAGCGGGCCACCGACGGCGTGACCTACACCGGCGTCGAGCAGTTCAAGTCCGGCAGCGCCTACCTGTTCATCGCCAACCACCGCGACATCGTGATGGACCCGGCCTTCGTCAACTACGCCGTGTACCACGCCGGCCTGCCGACCCCGCGCATCGCGATCGGCGACAACCTGCTGCAAAAGCCCTTCGTCAGCGACCTGATGCGCCTGAACAAGAGCTTCATCGTGCACCGTTCGATCACCGGGCGCCGGGAAAAGATGGCGGCGTACCAGCTGTTGTCGGCGTACATTAACCATTCGATCCGCAACGATTGCGCCTCGATCTGGATCGCCCAGGCCGAGGGCCGGGCCAAGGACGGCGACGACCGCACCGAGTCGGCCATCCTCAAGATGTTCCACATGAGCCGCAAGGACGAGCCGTTCGGCGAGGTCATCCAGTCGCTGAACCTGACCCCGGTGTCGATCAGCTACGAATACGACCCGTGCGACCAGGCCAAGGCCCGCGAGCTGTACATCCGCGCCACCACCGGCACCTACAGCAAGGCGCCGGGCGAAGACGACGTGAGCATCGCCAAGGGCATCACCGGCTACAAGGGCCGGGTGCACGTGAACTTCGCCGCGCCGATCACGGCGTTCTACGAAGACACCAAGCAACTGGCGGTGGAGATGGACCGGCAGATCCTCGGCGGCTACCGCCTGTTCCCGGTGCATTACCTGGCGTACGCGCAGTGGGCGGACGCCGATCCGCAGCTGCAGGTGCCCAAGGCCGCCGATGTGTTCGGCGTCGATGAGCTGGCCAAGGCGCGGGAAGAGTGGCAGCGCCGGCTGGACGCCTGCCCCGAGGAGCACCGTCCGTACCTGGTGCTGCAATATGCGACGCCGGTGCGCAATCAGTACCGGGTCAAGGCGGGGTTGCCGCTGTAGGCAGACACAGCAACGGCGCCCTCGGGCGCCGTTCTTCGTGATGGGGCGGGTTCACCCCACGGGGCCTGCACGGCCTTCAGACGCGGGTGCTGATCCAGGACACCAGCAGCGCAAGGCCCAGGCAAGCGAAGCCGAAACGGTAGAAGAACCGGTTCATGCGCAGGGTCGCCCAGTCGAGCACCGGCTCCTGGTCCGGCTGGATCCGGCGCTGGGCGGCGATGTTCGCCAGCGCGCGCTGCTCACGGCGGCGGGTCGCGTGCAGCAGCCAGCTGCCCGGGAAGGCGAACGCCAGCGCCAGCAGGTTGATCAACTTGGCGGGATGGGCGGTGAACAACGTCATCAAGTGCAGCGACATCTTTGAGCCTCGAACTGAACCGGTATGGCGAACGCCAGACCGACGACCGCGGCGCGGATTCTAGCGCAACCCTCCCCTGCGTCCCCACCCTTTGCGACAAACAACGGCGCAATCGACCGATGGTTGCCCTGTGTCACGACTTCGTCATTTGCATCGGCCACCATGCGCGCCTCGAAACCGACACGGAACGCAGCATGCTTCACGCCGAAAACCAGGACCGCCTCTACCTCATCACCCCGACCGACGAACAGCAGGCCCTCGTCGGCAGCCTGGCGTTCAACGTGCAGGACCGCCGCTGGCTGGTGTATTGCGCCCTCGGCGGCCATCAGCACGCCGATCTGCCGGAAACCGACCTGCTGACGGGCGTCAGCGTGCTGGACTTCTACTCCCAGGCCGCCTGACGCCCGGCCGCCGTCGAAGCCATCGCCAGCAGGCTGGCTCCCATAACGACCGCGTCGTGCACGCAACCTGCGACTGCCTCCGAACCTGTGGGAGCCAGCCTGCTGGCGATAACGGACTGACATTCAATACGCATGCCGCCTGACACACCCTCATCACGAACAGGCTCCCTGGAGGGGGCAGCGTCCGGCGGCGGACATGAAAAAGCCCGGGGCCATCGCTGGCGCCGGGCTTTTGCGCATCAGGCGAACCGCTTACTCGGCGAGGATCTGGCCGATGCTCGGATCCTTGAACAGACGGGTCAAGGCGTCGCTCAGCACGTCGCTGACCAGTTTGGTGTTGGTTTCCTGGTTCGGCGCCATGCCGAAGCGCTGATCCAGCGAGGCGCCGTAGCGGCCGCTGTAGCGGCGGTTGCCGCTCTGCACGTCGGAGCGGAAGGTCGCGCCGATGGTGGCCTCGGTCACGTACATGCCTTCCTTCGGCGACTGGTACTTGAGCTCGGTCAGGGTCACGGTCAGCTGCGGCGCGTTCATGGCGCCGTTGGACGGGGTGAAGCCCAGCAGACGCACGGCCGCCTCGGCCTGGGCCTGCAGCTTGGGCAGGATCTGTTCGCGCTGCACGGTGATGGCGCTGGTCTCAGGGTACAGGCCCCCGCGGGTGCCCAGGGTCGGCGACGGACGGCCGTCCACCACGCGCACCACCACCGGCTGGCCGCGGCCGACCGGTGCCAGTTGGCTGGTCAGCTTCGGTTCCGGGCTCAGCTGTTGCGGGCTGTGGGCGCAGCCGGCCAGGGTCAAACCGGTCACTGTGATCAAACCGAACAACAGGCGTTGCAACATGCTCTTCTCTCCAGAATCAGGCACAGACAGGCCGGCAGTATAGCGGTGGGCCACTGCGGCTCACCAGCACGGAATCTCAGACAGGCCCGGCCCTGGGCGGTTCCTGTCACAGATTGTTCACCGCCCCTACACGATGACGTCATGGCCTGGCGGCAACCTTCGCAGCACGTACTCCAAAAGGTATTTCGCCATGCGCCATCTGATCTCGCTCTTCGCGCCGCGCCCCCTGCACCGCAGCTTCGCCCTGCTCGACCGCAACGGCCATTGCCAGGCGTTCAAGCAATGCAGCCTGCAACCGATGGGCGAAGGCTGGGTGGAAATCGAGGAAATTCGCCTCAACTGGCTGCACAAGCCGCTGCCGGCCAGCGTCCGCGTCGAAGCGTCGCGGCCGCGCGCACGGGCGCAAGCGGTTTTCGGCATCTGACCGGATGCCTAATAAAAGTCATCAAACACGAGCAAATCCCCGCATTTCTTCGATACAATCTCCCCCCGATTATAAGGTCGTCTCCTGATCGGGCCCCGCAACAGCGTCAATGCCCAGGCATTGGCATCCGAAACCGCCCACAGAGAGCCGCCCACACAGATCGAGTGAAGCCGGCGCGCTTGCTGTTTCCCAGGCAAAAACCCGCTTTTCGCGAATCTGCAGAGCTGTCATGACGCTCGGTCACTGAGTTGTTTGCCCGTGTTGCCCGCCCCGTGTTCACCGGCGGCCATCCATCCGGGCACGGTGCCCGGCCGGGGCAGCCCTTTTTGAGGTTCACGTCTTCAAAAGAGCGTGAAAAAAACGGGTTTTCACAACTTCACAAGAGTGTGGCGAGCAAATGAATAGTTTTGCGTCTGAACATGCACCATTAGCGTCTACAACAGCCCAACGACACAGGATCGCGTACGCCTCGAACACCGGAGCCTGATGCCTGTCCGCTACGGATTTGGTTGCACGAACGGATGACTCGACCATAAGTCGAATTGCCAGCCGCGCGCCGAAATGAGTTCATGGAGCTCATGAGGCCGGGCCGTCTGCATCCGTCGAAGTTGCGAAAAATTGCGAAGATTCGGACATGGCGATCCTGGCCATGGGTTACCTGGGGCGCCACTGACCTGCCCCGGAACACCTGGCAGCCATGCCGACAATTTGGTGCTGCAGATTTTGGAGACGCGTTAAATGGCGCATAACGAAGCAGTCGACGTAGTTCTGGTAGGGGCCGGCATCATGAGCGCCACCCTTGCGGTGCTGCTCAAGGAGCTCGACCCGGCGATCAAGCTGGAAGTCGTCGAGCTGATGGATTCCGGAGCCGCGGAGAGTTCCAACCCGTGGAACAACGCGGGCACCGGCCACGCCGGCCTGTGCGAGCTGAACTACACGCCGCAGGCTGCCGACGGCACCGTCGACATCAAGAAGGCCGTGCACATCAACACCCAGTTCGAGGTGTCGAAGCAGTTCTGGTCCTACCTGACCCGCAAGGGCACGTTCGGCTCGTGCAAATCGTTCATCAGCCCGGTGCCGCACCTGAGCTATGTCGAAGGCGACAAAGGCGTGTCGTTCCTCAAGGAACGCTTCAAGGTGCTGAGCAAGCACCACGCGTTCGCCGATATGGAATACACCGAAGACAAGGCCAAGATGGCCGAGTGGATGCCGCTGATGATGCCGGGCCGCCCGGCCGATCAGGTGCTGGCCGCCACCCGCGTGCTCAATGGCACCGACGTCAACTTCGGCGCCCTCACCAATCAGTTGCTCAAGCACCTGACCAGCGCACCCGATGCCCAGGTCAAGTACTGCAAGCGCGTGACCGGCCTCAAGCGCAACGGCAACGGCTGGACCGTCAGCATCAAGGACGTCAACAGCGGCAACAGCCGTGAAGTCGACGCCAAGTTCGTGTTCCTCGGCGCCGGCGGCGCGGCCCTGCCGCTGCTGCAGGCTTCGGGCATCGAAGAGAGCAAAGGCTTCGGCGGCTTCCCGATCAGCGGCCAGTGGCTGCGCTGCGACAACCCGGAAGTGGTCAAGCACCACCAGGCCAAGGTCTACAGCCAGGCCGCCGTGGGTTCGCCGCCGATGTCCGTGCCGCACCTGGACACCCGCGTGGTCGACGGCAAGAAATCCCTGCTGTTCGGGCCGTACGCCGGCTTCACCACCAAGTTCCTCAAGCACGGTTCGTTCATGGACCTGCCGATGTCGGTGCGCGCCGGCAACATCGGCCCGATGTTGGCCGTGGCGAAGAACAACATGGACCTGACCAAGTACCTGGTCAGCGAAGTGATGCAGTCGATGGAGCAGCGCCTGGAGTCCCTGCGCCGCTTCTACCCGCAGGCGAAAGCCGAGGACTGGCGCCTGGAAGTGGCCGGCCAGCGGGTGCAGATCATCAAGAAAGACCCGAAAAAGGGCGGCATCCTGCAGTTCGGCACCGAACTGGTGGCGGCGAAGGACGGTTCTCTGGCCGCCCTGCTCGGCGCTTCGCCAGGCGCCTCCGTGACCGTGTCGATCATGCTCGAGCTGATCGAGAAATGCTTCCCGGGCAAGGCCAAGGGCGAGTGGGCCGCCAAACTGGCGGAAATCTTCCCGGCCCGTGAAAAGGCGCTGGAAACCGATGCTGCGCTGTACCGCAAGATCAACACGCAGAACAACATCGCCCTGGAGCTGGTCGAGGAAAGCAGCGAGACCCCAAGCTTCGCTTGATCGCGCCCATGAAAAACGCCCCGCACTCAGTGAGTGCGGGGCGTTTTTTTATGCCTCTGCGAAGAGGGAGCCTGCTCCCTCTCCACAGGGTGCTCAGCCCCGGGCCTTCTCGATCAGCTCGATGTACTCCGGCGCGTTGCGCTGATCGCGGACCAGCTCGACGAAGGTCTTGCCCTGCTCGTCCTTGCCGTCCAGATCCAGGCCGGCGGCCAGGAAAAACGTCAGGAAGCGCTCGAAGTCGTCGATGCGCAGACCGCGATAGGCCTTGATCAGTTTGTGCAGCGACGGCGAGGTGGCATCGGCCGGCTCGAAGTCCAGGAATAGTTTGATCTGCTCATCGCCGATCTCGTCACCAATCACTTGCTTCTTATCTTTACGCATTGCCGACTCCAGCTCGCGGACATTTCACGGGGCGGGCAGTTTACCCCCGCGCAGGCTCGGCGCTCAACGCGACCGCACGGACCCGGTGTGCAAATCGGCCCAGATGTGGCCGTTGGCGTAACTGAGGAACTGGACATACACCGTGTCGTTGCGCAGCAGATCGATCACCACCCGGTACTGGGCCAGCGGGTAGAACAGCGTGAGGGTCTTGGCCTTGTCGTCATACGCCGGTTTTTTCAGGCTTTTGCTTTCGCCGTCGAAATTGACCAGCACCTGCGTGACCGTCGCGCCCTTGTTCAAGGACTTGCCCTTGAGGCGGATCATCAGCGACGAGGTGACCGGGATCGGCTGCTGGTTGGACTGACGCTGGGCCCCCACCACCACCGAATAGTCGGTGACCTGCAGCAATTGCTGCTGCTCGGGTTCGGCGTCGCGCAGGGTCAGGTCGTCCGGCGGCAGGAACTGGCTGTGCAGGGGCGCGGCGGCCAGGGGCAGGCTGAGGGTCAGGAACAAGGCGGCGCAGCTGCGGATCAAGAGGCTCATGACAGGCTCCGGGGGCGGGGCCGAGCACTCTAGCATGGGCTTGCGGGGGGATCAGCAGGTGCCTTCACTGACGCCATCGCCAGCAGGCTGGCTCCCACAGGGATGTGGGAACGGGCTTGCCCGCTCCCACAGGGTAAGGCTGCGGCGGGATTACATGCCTTTGACGGCGAAGATCCCGTTGGCGTTGCGCCAGTAGCCCTTGTAGTCCATGCCGTAGCCGAAGATGTAGCGGTCGACGCAGGGCAGGCCCACGAAGTCGGCCTTCAGGTCAGGCCGCGCCTTGCGGTCGTGATCCTTGTCGATCAGCACGGCAGTGTGCACCTGACGGGCGCCGGCGTGCTTGCAGAAGTCGATGATCGCGCCCAGGGTGTGGCCCTCGTCGAGGATGTCGTCGATGATCAGCACGTCGCGGTCGATGAACGAGACTTCCGGCTTGGCCTTCCAGAACAGGTCGCCGCCGGTGGTTTCGTTGCGGTAGCGGGTCGCGTGAAGGTAGGACGACTCCAGCGGGAACTGCAGGTGGGTCAGCAGCTTGCCGGAGAAGATCAGGCCGCCGTTCATCACACAGAACACCACCGGATTGCGGTCTGCCAGTTGCTCGTTGATTTGCGCACCGACGCGGGCGATGGCCGCCTCGACTTCAGCTTCGGTGTACAGGCAGTCAGCCTCTCGCATGATTTGACGGATATGCTCGAGATCAGCGGACATGGCGCTCTCCAGGGGGACTTTATAGGGGGGGCTAGTTTGGAAAAGCGGGCAAAGGTACGCATCCCGAACGGCCGAATCAAGCTTTTGTGGACTAACGTACTGTATGTCCTATAGGACATCACTCTCGGATAGATTAATCTAGGCCGGTTTTTTTGCCCGCCGCCGGAGCCTTTCCCATGCCCATCCTCGAGATCCGCCATCCGCTGATCCGCCACAAGCTCGGCCTCATGCGCCGCGCCGACATCAGCACCAAGAATTTCCGCGAGCTCGCTCAGGAAGTCGGCGCCCTGTTGACCTATGAAGCCACCAAAGACCTGCCCCTGGAGACCTATGACATCCCAGGCTGGTGCGGCACCGTGTCGGTCGAGAAGATCGCCGGCAAGAAGATCACCGTCGTGCCGATCCTGCGCGCCGGCATCGGCATGCTCGAAGGCGTACTGAGCCTGATCCCGGGCGCCAAGGTCAGCGCCGTGGGCGTGGCCCGCAACGAAGAGACGCTGCAGGCCCACACCTACCTTGAGAAACTCGTCCCGGAGATCGACGAGCGCCTGGCGATGATCATCGACCCGATGCTCGCCACCGGCAGCTCCATGGTCGCCACCATCGACCTGCTGAAGAAAGCAGGCTGCAAGGACATCCGCGCCATGGTGCTGGTGGCTGCGCCCGAAGGCATCGCCGCAGTCGAGCAGGCTCACCCGGACGTGACCATCTATACCGCTTCCATAGACCAGAAACTGAACGAACACGGTTACATCATCCCAGGGCTTGGCGATGCCGGTGACAAGATCTTCGGCACCAAGCAGAAGGACGCGTGACCATGCAGGACGAGTTCAACGATCCGCTCTGGCGCCAGGTGCTGTCCGGCGCGCAGATGCTGTTCGTGGCCTTCGGCGCCCTGGTTCTGATGCCGCTGATCACCGGGCTTGACCCGAACGTGGCGCTGTTCACCGCAGGCCTCGGCACCGTCCTCTTCCAAATCGTCACCGGGCGTCAGGTGCCGGTGTTCCTGGCCTCGAGCTTCGCCTTCATCACCCCGATCATTCTCGCCAAGGGCCAGTTCGGCCTGGCCGCGACCATGGGCGGCGTGATGGCGGCCGGTTTCGTCTACACCTTCCTCGGCCTGGCCGTGAAGATCAAGGGCACCGGGTTCATCGACCGCCTGCTGCCGCCGGTGGTGATCGGCCCCGTGATCATCTCCATCGGCCTGGCCATGGCGCCTATCGCCGCGAACATGGCGATGGGCAAGGCCGGCGACGGCTCCGAACTGATCCACTACCAGACCGCAATGATGATCTCGATGCCGGCACTGCTGACCACGCTGATCGTGGCGGTGTTCGGCAAAGGCATTTTCCGCCTGGTGCCGATCATCTCCGGCGTGCTGGTGGGCTTTGCGCTGTCGTTCTGGTTCGGCGTGGTCGACACCGCGAAGATCGCCGCGGCCCCGTGGTTCGCCCTGCCGAACTTCACCGCACCGGAGTTCAACTGGCAGGCGATCCTGTTCATCGTCCCGGTGGCCCTGGCCCCGGCCATCGAGCACATCGGCGGCGTGATCGCGGTGGGCAGCGTGACCGGCCGCGACTACCTGAAGAAGCCGGGCCTGCACCGCACCCTGTTCGGTGACGGCATCGCCACCACGGCGGCCGGCCTGTTCGGCGGCCCGCCCAACACCACCTACGCCGAAGTCACTGGCGCGGTGATGCTGACCAAGAACTACAACCCGAAAATCATGACCTGGGCGGCGATCTTCGCCATCAGCCTGGCGTTCATCGGCAAGTTCGGCGCGTTGCTGCAGAGCATTCCGGTGCCGGTGATGGGCGGGATCCTGTGCCTGCTGTTCGGCTCGATCGCGGCGGTGGGGATGAACACCCTGATCCGCCACAAGATCGACCTGGGCGAGGCGCGCAACCTGGTGATCGTGTCCGTGACCCTGGTGTTCGGCATCGGCGGCGTACTGATCGGCACCGGCAACGGCCCGGACGACTTCGGCCTCAAAGGCATCGCGCTGTGCGCGGTGGTGGCGATTGCGCTGAACCTGATCCTGCCGGGCAACGACAGCTGGAAGCACAAGAAGGCGGATGAGCCGCTGCTCTAAGGCTTCGGCCTGAAAGAAAACCATCGCCAGCAGGCGGGCTCCCACAGCAGGTGTTCAGTGAACCTCTGTGGAAGCCAGCCTGCTGGCGATGTCGTTTAAAGCGCCAGCGGCGCCCGTTCGCAGAGGGTCGCCAGCGCCTTCGCCCACTGTTCCTCGTCATTGAGGCACGGCACCAGCACCAACTCTTCCCCGCCCGCCTCAAGGAACTGCTCCTTGCCGCGGTCGCCGATCTCCTCCAGCGTTTCGATGCAATCGGCCACGAACGCCGGGCACATCACCAGCACCTTCTTCACGCCGTTCTTGGCCAACTCGTCCAGCCGCGCTTCGGTGTAGGGTTCGATCCACTTCGCGCGCCCCAGCCGCGACTGGAACGAGACCGACCACTTGCCGTCCGGGATGCCCATGCGCTTGGCGAACTCGGCCGCGGTGCGCAGGCACTGGCCGCGGTAACAGGTGGCGACCACCTCCGGCGGCGCCCCGGCGCAGCAGTCGCCGCCGCCTTCGAAACGGTGGCCCGGGTTGAGCTTCTTCAGGTGCCGTTCCGGCAAGCCATGGAAACTCAGCAGCAAGTGGTCGTAATCCTGCTGCAGGTGCGGCCGGGCGCTGGCCACCAGCGCGTCGAGGTATTCCGGCTGATCGTAGAACGGCTGCAGCACCGACAACTGCACGTCGAGGCGCTTCTCGCGCAGCACGCGTCGGGCCTCTTCGATCACCGTGGTGGTGGTGCTGTCGGCGAACTGCGGATACAGCGGCGCCAATGTGATGCGCTTGTGCCCCGCGGCCACCAGCCTGACCAGCGCCGACTCGATGGACGGCTCGCCGTAACGCATCGCCAGCTCCACCGGACCATGGGTCCACTGCTGGGTCATCTGCTGCTGCAGGCGGCGGCTGAGCACCACCAGCGGCGAGCCTTCGTCCCACCAGATCGAGGCATAGGCGTGGGCCGACTGCTCGGGGCGCTTGACCAGGATCAGCGACACCAGCAGACGCCGCACCGGCCAAGGCAGGTCGATCACGTAGGGATCCATCAGAAACTGATTGAGGTAGCGGCGCACGTCGGCCACCGAGGTGGAGGCCGGCGAACCCAGGTTGACCAGAAGCAAGGCGTGATCGGTCATGCAACATCCTATTTCAGAGGCGGCGGGCGATATCGTCCAGGGCCGCGCGTAAATCCGTGAACCGGAAAGTGAATCCTGCTTCCAGCAAGCGTGCCGGCATGGCTTTCTGGCCGCCGAGCAGCAGTTGCGACAGCTCGCCGAGGCCGACCTTCAGCGCCAGGGCCGGCATCGGCATGAACGCCGGGCGGTGCAGCGCTTGGCCCAAGGTCTTGGCGAACTCGCGGTTGCGCACCGGTTTCGGCGCGCAGGCATTATAAGGACCGTTGGCCCCGTTGAGGTGCAGAAGAAAATCAATCAGGGCGATTTGATCGTCGACATGAATCCACGGCATCCACTGCCGGCCGTTGCCCAGCGGCCCGCCCAGCCCGAGCCTGAACGGCAGCAGCAGGCGCGACAAAAAGCCGCCCTCGGCCGACAGCACCAGCCCCGTGCGCACCAGCACCACCCGGATGCCCAGGCCCTCGGCCCGTTGCGCGGTCTCTTCCCAGGCGACGCACAACTGACTGGCGAAATCATCGATCACCGGCGAAGCGGTTTCGTTCAGTTCCCGCTCGCCGCCGTCGCCGTACCAGCCCACCGCCGAGCCCGAAATCAGCAGCGACGGTTTCTGCGCACGGGTCTCAAGCCAAGCCAGCAAGGATTCGGTCAGCGTGATGCGGCTGCTCCACAGCAAGGCCTTGCGCCGGTGCGTCCAGGGCCGGTCGGCAATGGGCGCGCCAGCGAGGTTGACGATGGCGTCCAGCGGGCCGTCATCCAGGTCCTGCAACCGCGCAATGCCACGCACCTGTGCACCGCAAAGCTTGGCGACCTGTTCCGGGCGGCGGCTCCATACGGTCAACCGATGTCCCTGCTGCAGCCAGTGCCGACAGAGCTGCCGCCCGATCAAACCAGTACCGCCGGTCAGCAATATGTGCATGACATCTTCCTCGCGTGGCGTTTATCCCGGATCACTAGTCTATTTTTATAGGCAGGGATCTTTTCTATTGGGCGGGCTCTATTGTTTAACAATAGGCCAAGCTGTCAGAACGAAATCGCTGGAAGTTATACCAGAAAACAAAATTGTACAGCTTTCAATCACGGCGTAGTCTGTACAGAAAGGTAAACGAGGCCCCTATGACTGTACCTATCGCAATCATCGGCACCGGCATCGCCGGACTCTCTGCCGCCCAGGCCCTGACCGACGCCGGGCACAGCGTCCAGCTGTTCGACAAGAGCCGCGGCAGCGGCGGGCGCATGTCGAGCAAGCGCAGCGACGCCGGCGCGCTGGACATGGGGGCCCAATACTTCACCGCCCGCGACCGGCGCTTCGTCACCGAAGTGCAGCGCTGGCAGAGCAACGGCTGGGTCGCCGAATGGGCGCCGCAGCTCTATACCTTCCACGGCGGGCAACTGAACCTGTCGCCGGACGAGCAGACCCGCTGGGTCGGCACGCCGCGCATGAGCGCCATCACCCGCGGCCTGCTCGAAGGCCTGGAGGTGCATTTCGCCTGCCGCATCACCGAGGTCTACCGCGGCGAAGAACACTGGCACCTGCAGGATGCCGAAGGCTTCACCCACGGGCCGTTCAGCCATGTGGTGATCGCCACGCCAGCCCCGCAGGCCACGGCGCTGCTGGCCGCCGCGCCGAAACTCGCCGGGGCCGCCGCCGGGGTGAAGATGGAACCGACCTGGGCCGTGGCCCTGGCCTTCGAGACACCGCTGGACACCCCCATCGAAGGCTGCTTCGTCCAGGACAGCGCCCTCGACTGGCTGGCGCGCAACCGCAGCAAGCCGGGACGCGACACCACCCTCGACACCTGGGTGCTGCACGCCAGCAGCGCCTGGAGCCGCCAGCACATCGACCTGCCGAAGGAAGCGGTGATCGAACACCTGCACGGCGCGTTCGCCGAACTGCTGCACAGCGCCATGCCCGCCCCGGCCTTCAGCCTCGCCCACCGCTGGCTGTATGCCCGCCCGGCGAGCAGCCATGAATGGGGCACCCTGGCCGATGCCGACCTGGGCCTGTACGCCTGCGGCGACTGGTGCCTGTCCGGACGCGTCGAAGGCGCCTGGCTCAGCGGCCAGGAAGCGGCACGCAGGCTGCACGCGCATTTGCAGTAAGCCGATCTGCCCGCAACCGCGGGCAGGCTCGCTCCCGTCGGGCTGCCCTTCTCGCCCAAAAATCTATACAAACTGTTTGACTTGTACACCTTTGAATCTATGCTGAAGGCAATGTTGTACAGAATTTGAAATCTGTACAGGACTTCGATTCAAGGTGTCGCCATGCCCGACCATTGCCCCTCCCCCCCGAAAATCGCCGTCAGCGCCTGCCTGATGGGCGCCGAAGTGCGCTACAACGGCGGGCACAAGGCCTCGCGGCTGTGCACCGACACCCTCAGCGATTACTTCGAGTTCGTGCCGCTGTGCCCGGAAGTGGCGATCGGCCTGGGCACGCCCCGGCAGCCGATCCGGCTGGTGGGCGATCCGGATCACCCGCAAGCCCTCGGCACCGTCGACCGCCGGCTCGACGTCACCCGGGACCTGGCCGATTACGGACGGGCCATGGCCGACGGGCTGGATGACATCTGCGGCTACATCTTCATGCAGCAGTCTCCGTCCTGCGGGCTGGAGCGGGTCAAGGTCTACCACGACAACGGCGCGCCGGTCGGCGGCGGACGCGGGATCTACGCCCAGGCCTTCTGCGCCGGGCGCCCGGACTTGCCGGTGGAGGAAGCCGGACGCCTGAACGACCCGGTGCTGCGGGAAAACTTCATCACCCGGGTGTTCGCCTACCGCGACTGGCAGACCGTGACCGCACAGGGCCTGAGCCGCCGGGCCCTCACCGAATTCCACTCGCGCTACAAATACCTGCTGATGGCCCACAGCCCTGTCCACTACAAGGCGCTCGGCCATCTGCTGGGCAGCATGGGCCACAGCGATCCGGCCACGGTCGCCCCGCACTATTTCAGCGAACTGATGGCCGCCCTGAAGAAATGCGCCACGCGCGGCACCCACAGCAATGTGCTGCAGCACATCAGCGGCTACCTGAAGCAGGCGATCAGCGCGGCGGACAAACAGGAAATGCAGCAGGTCATCGGCCAGTACCGCCACGGCATCGTGCCGCTGGTGGTGCCGCTGACGCTGCTCAAGCACCACTTCCGGCGCCATCCGGATCCCTACATCGCGCAGCAGGTGTACCTGCAGCCGCCCCCCGAAAACCTCAGCCTGCGAAACGCCATTTGATGAACGCCACACCCGACACCAGCGCCCGGGAAGACCTGGGCGCGGATTTCAAGAAAGCCCTGGACGACGGCTGGCTGCCGATCCGCGAGGTGGCGCGCCAGACCGGGGTCAACGCCGTCACCCTGCGCGCCTGGGAGCGCCGCTACGGCCTGGTGGTGCCCCAGCGCACTCCCAAGGGGCACCGTCTGTACTCGGCCGAGCACGTGCAGCGCATCCGGGCGATCCTCACCTGGCTCGACCGCGGGGTCGCGGTCAGCCAGGTCAAACCGCTGCTCGACACCCCGCAGGCGTTCAACGAAACGGCGACCAGCGATTGGCAGCCGCAGTTGCAGAACCTGTTGACCGCCGTCACGCAATTGAACGAACGCAGCCTCGATGACGGTTTCAACCAGGCCATGGCCCTGTACCCGCCGCGCACCCTGTGCGACCAACTGCTGATGCCGCTGCTGGCGGCGCTCGAACAACGCTGGCAGGGCCAGTTCGGCAGCGAGATGGAGCGGGTGTTCTTTTATTCCTGGCTGCGCAGCAAATTCGGCGCGCGCATCTACCATAACAATCGCCAGTTGCGCACGGCGCCGCTGCTGCTGGTCAATCAGTCGGACCTGGCGCTGGAGCCGCGCCTGTGGCTCTGCGCCTGGCTGATCAGCGGCAGCGACTGCCCGGTTCAGGTGTTCGACTGGCCGTTGCCGCCGGCAGAGCTGGCGATGGCGGCCGAACAGCTGCATGCGCGGGGCGTCCTGCTGTATTCCAGCAAGGCCCTGAACCTGGCCCAGTTGCCGAAACTGTTGAGCGGCGTCGGCTGCCCGACAATGATCGCCGGAGCGACGGTGCGCATCCACCACGCCGAGCTGTCCGGCCAAGCTTGCGAACACACTGAGTTGTCCCTGGCCGAAGATCCCTTGTCGGCCCACCAGGGGCTCCTTCAGTGCGGATTGATCTGATGAGGTTGGAACAAGGCACCATGCAATTGATCTGGCTGCGCAGCGACCTGCGCCGACACGACAACACCGCCCTCGCCGCAGCCGCCGGCCGGGGCCCGACCGTGGCCGTGTACCTGTTGAGCCCCGAGCAATGGCAGATCCATGACGATGCCGCCTGCAAGGTCGATTTCTGGCTGCGCAACCTGCATGAATTGAGCGCGGCCCTGGGCGAGCTGAACATTCCCCTGCTGATCCGCACCGCACCTCGCTGGGATCAGGTGCCCGAGGTGCTGCTCGACCTGTGCCGGCAGTTGCGGATCGAGGCCGTGCACGTGAACGAAGAGTACGGCCTCCACGAAAGCCGCCGGGACGCCGCCGTCGCCCGTGCCCTGCACGCCGAAGACATTACGTTCACCAGCCACCTCGACCAATTGCTGTTCAGGCCCGGCAGTGTGCTGACCAAAACCGGTGGCTACTTTCAGGTGTTCAGCCAGTTCCGCAAGGTCTGCCACGAGCGCTTGCACCGTTCGATGCCGTCGTTGGTGAGAGCGCCGGGCAAGCAGGCGCCGCTGGAGATCGAAAGCGATCCGGTGCCCGAAGCCGTCGTAGGGTTTGCGCCCCCCAGCCCATCCCTGCGCGCCCTCTGGCCGGCCGGCGAGGCCGAAGCCCAGCGGCGCCTCGACACCTTTGCCGACGCGCAGATCGACTATTACCAGAGCGAACGCGACTTCCCCGCCAAGCCGGGCACCAGCCAGCTATCCGCTTACCTCGCCGCCGGCGTCCTGTCGCCGCGCCAATGCCTGCACGCCGCGCTGCAAAGCAACCAGGGCGAGTTCGAAAGCGGCAAGGCCGGCGCCGTCACCTGGATCAACGAGCTGCTTTGGCGCGAGTTCTACAAGCACATCCTGGTGGGCTACCCACGGGTCTCCCGCCATCGCGCCTTCCGCCCGGAAACCGAAGCCCTGCCGTGGCGCGATGCGCCAGAGGACCTGGCGGCCTGGCAAGAGGCGCGCACGGGCCTGCCGATCATCGACGCGGCCATGCGCCAATTGCTGGAGACCGGCTGGATGCACAACCGCCTGCGCATGGTGGTGGCGATGTTCCTGACCAAGAACCTGCTGATCGACTGGCGCGAGGGCGAGCGCTTTTTCATGCGCCACCTCATCGACGGCGACCTGGCGGCGAACAACGGCGGCTGGCAGTGGAGCGCCTCGACCGGCACCGATGCGGCGCCCTACTTCCGCATTTTCAATCCGCTGAGCCAGTCGGAGAAATTCGACGGCGAAGGCGTGTTCATCAAACACTGGCTGCCGCAATTGGCCGGGCTGAACAAAAAGGACGTGCACAACCCGGCGGCCCTCGGCGGCCTGTTCGGCGTGGCGGACTACCCGGCGCCGATCGTCAACCTGGGCACCTCACGGGAACGGGCGTTGGCGGCCTTCAAGAACCTGCCGTCCCGTTCGTCTACAGGAGAGGGCCATGAGTGAGTTCCTGCGCCGCTTCGCCCATCGGTTCGCCGAACTGGACAAGGACAACCTGCACCGCCTCGGCGAGCTGTACAGTGACGACATCCATTTCACCGATCCGCTGCACGAAGTGCAGGGACTGGCGCAATTACGTGAATTGTTCGGCGAAATGTATGCCAATGTCAGCGAACTGCGCTTCGACTTTCACGGCTTCGACCAGATCGGCGACTGCGAGGGCTATCTGCGCTGGGTCATGACCTACCGCCATCCGCGCCTGGCCCGCGGGCGGCCGATCCGGGTCGGCGGCTGCTCGCACTTGCTCTGGCGCGACAAGGTTTACCGCCACCGCGACTATTTCGATGCCGGGGCGCTACTTTATGAACATCTACCCGTATTGGGCCGGGCGATCGCCTGGCTGAAAAGGAGAATGGGATGAATCGTCGCACGCTTCAGCGGCGGTATTGGCTGACCGGTGCCAGCAGCGGCATCGGTGCGGCATTGGCCGAGGAGATTCTTAAGACCGGGGCGCATGTGGCGGTCAGCGCCCGCCAGACCGCACCGCTCAAGGTGTTGGCGCAACGCTATCCGGGCCAGGTGCTGGTGGTGCCGGGCGACCTGACGAACAGCCAGACCGTGCGGGAAATTGGCGAGCGGATCGCCGGAGAATGGGGCTCGCTGGACACGGTGATCCTCAACGCCGGCACCTGCGAATACGTCGATGCCCATCAGTTCGACGCCTCGATCGTCGAACACGTGGTGCGCACCAACCTGCTCGCCACCAGTTACTGCATCGAAGCCGCCCTGCCCCTGCTGCGCAAGGGCAGGGCGCCGCACCTGGTCGGCATGGCCAGCTCGGTCACCTACCTGCCGCTGCCCAGGGCGGAGGCCTATGGCGCCTCGAAGGCCGGCCTGCGCTACCTGTTCGAATCGCTGCGCATCGACCTGGCGGACGAAGGCATCGAAGTCACTGTCGTCAGCCCGGGCTTCGTCGATACGCCCCTGACTGCACAAAACGACTTTCCGATGCCGTTGAGCTGGCCGGCGGACAAGGCCGCCCGGCACATCTTCGCCAGCCTGCGGAACCGCCCGCTGGAGATCGCGTTCCCGGCGCTGTTCATGGCGGCGCTGTGGCCGCTGTCGAAGCTGCCGGCGCGGGCGCAACTGGCGATCGGCAAGCGCATGGTGCGCAGCACGCCGCCGCTCAAGGACGCCACGTGAACATCGCCGTCGTCGGCAGCGGCATCGCGGGCCTGACCTGCGCTTACCTGCTTGCGCGACGGCACGACGTCACCCTGTTCGAGGCCGCCGACCGCATCGGCGGCCACACGCACACGGCCCAGGTGACGGTCGGGGGGCGCGAGTACGCGGTGGACACCGGCTTCATCGTGTTCAACGACAGGACGTACCCGAACTTCATGCACATCCTCGGGCAACTGGGCGTGCGCTTCCGGCCCACCGAAATGAGCTTTTCGGTGACCGACCCGGACACCGGCCTCGAATACAACGGCAACAACCTCGACAGCCTGTTCGCCCAGCGCCGCAACCTGCTGTCGCCGGGGTTCTGGGGCATGCTGCGCGACATCCTGCGCTTCAACCGGAGCGCCCGGCGCGACCTGGCCGAACGACGGATCGCCGCCGACACCACCCTGGACGACTACCTGAAGGCCGGCGGCTACGGCGAACGCTTCATCCTGCATTACATCGTGCCGATGGGAGCGGCGATCTGGTCGATGCCCATGGCCGGGATGCTCAGGTTTCCGTTGCGGTTCTTCGTGCGGTTCTTCGAGAACCACGGCTTGTTGTCCGTCAGCGACCGCCCGCAATGGCAGGTGATCGAAGGCGGCTCAAGCGCCTACCTTGCACCGCTGAGCGCTGCATTCCGGGACAGGATCCGTCTGGGCTGCCCGGTCGAGCGGGTGGTCCGCGACGGGCGCGGCGTCGATATCCACAGCCCCGCCGGCCGCGAACGCTTCGACAAAGTGGTGCTGGCCTGCCACAGCGACCAGGCGCTGAGCCTGCTCGACCGCCCCAGTTCCGCCGAACAGGCAGTGCTCGGCGCCCTGCCCTACGCCGACAACGAAGTGGTGCTGCACACCGACATCCGACTGCTGCCCACCCGCAAACGGGCCCGGGCCAGCTGGAACGTGCGCCTGGGCGGCGCCGGCGATGCCTTGCCGGCGGTCACCTACGACATGAACATCCTGCAGGGCATCCAGAGCGACACCACGTTTTGCGTCAGCCTCAACCAGAGTGCCGGCATCACGCCCGCCAGCATCCTCGGCCGCTACCTCTATGCGCATCCGCAGTTCAGCCTGGCGGCGGTGGCGGCCCAGGCACGCTGGACCGAACTCGATGGCCGGCAACACACCCACTACTGCGGCGCCTACTGGGCCAACGGCTTTCATGAAGACGGCGTGGCCAGTGCCTTGCGGGTGGCGGCCGCGTTCGGGGAACGGCTGTGAACAGCGCCCTGTACAGCGGCTGGATCACGCACCGGCGGTTCGCCCCCTGCCGCCATGCGTTCCGCTACCGGATCGGCTTGCTGTACTTGGATCTGACCGAGCAAGAGACCGTGCTCGGGCTCTCGCCGCTGGCGGGGCGCAGCCGTTTCGCCCCGTTCTCGTTCCGCGAGCGCGATTACCTCAAGGCGTTTTCCCAGCCCGGCGAACGCCTGAGCGACGCCGTGCGCCGCCAGGTCGGCCTCGCCATCGGCCATGAGCCTCAAGGCGCGATCCACTTGCTGACCCAGCCCCGAAGCTTCGGCCTGGCGTTCAACCCGGTGAGTTTCTTCTATTGCCACGAACCCTGCGGCCGGTTGGCGGCGATTCTCTGTGAGGTCAGCAATACGCCGTGGCGCGAGCGCTACCACTACGTGCTGCCGGCCCGGTCGGACGACCCGCCGGACAGTCACCGGCATTTCACGGTGGCCAAGGCGTTCCATGTGTCGCCGTTCCTGCCGCCGGACCTTGAGTACCGCATGAGCTTCAGCCCCGTCGGCGAGGCCCTCGGTGTGCACATGGCCGACTGGCAGGACGGCCGCAAGCTGTTCGACGCCACCCTCGACCTGCACCGCGAAACGCTCGACCGCCACAGCCTGCACCGCCACCTGCGGCGGTTCCCGTGGATGACCGGCAAGACCGCCGTGACGATCTACTGGCAGGCCCTGCGCCTGCTGCTCAAGCGTGCGCCGCTGTTCACCCATCACGCCGCCGACGGTCATATGCGCACGGCCACCCTCCCTGCCGAGGAACACCGCCATGAAGTCCCCTAGCGTTTCGGCCAGGGCCGGCCTGCTCTGCGTCCATGGGCTGAGCGGTTCCCTGCTGCGCCGAGGCGTGCTGCGCCAGCTGGCGCGGATCAGGCACGGGCAACTGGTGCTGGTCGAGGACGGTCGTCACCAGACCTTCGGCGTCGCCGGCAGCGGGCCGACCGGCGAGATCCACGTGCACGATGCAGCGGTCTGGGGCATGGTCGCGGCCAACGGCTCGATCGGTTCCGGCGAGGCCTACATTCAAGGTTACTGGAGCTCGCCCGACCTGACGGCCGTGGTGAGGGTGTTCGTCAGCAACCTCGACGTGCTCGACGGCATGGAGCGCGGAATGGCGCTGCTCGGACGCCCGTTCATCCGCACCCTGCACTGGCTCAACCGCAACACGCACAAGGGATCGCAAAGGAACATCGCCGCCCACTACGACCTGGGCAACGACCTGTTCGAGCAATTCCTCGATCCGACCATGATGTATTCGGCGGCGCAGTTCCTGCACCCCGACGACAGCCTGGAGCAGGCGCAACTGAACAAGCTGGAGCGGATCTGCCAGAAGCTCGCGCTCACGCCCGGCGACCATCTGCTGGAGATCGGCACCGGCTGGGGCAGCATGGCGCTGTATGCCGCGCAGCGCTACGGCTGCCGGGTGACCACCACGACGCTGTCCAAGGCGCAGTACGCGTTCACCGCCGCGCGCATCGAACGCCTTGGCCTGCAGGATCGGGTGACCTTGCTGCTCAAGGACTACCGCGACCTCACAGGGCAGTACGACAAGCTGGTGTCGATCGAGATGATCGAGGCGGTCGGCCACCGGTTTCTGCCGACTTACTTCAAGCAGTGCGCGCACCTGCTCAAAAGCAACGGCCTGATGCTGCTGCAGGCGATCACCATCCGCGAACAGCGCTACGAGCAGGCCAGGCGCGGGGTGGATTTCATCCAGCGCTACATCTTTCCCGGCGGCGCCCTGCCCTGCGTGCAGAAGATGCTCGAGATCGTCAGCCGCGACACCGACATGAACCTGCTGCACATGGAAGACTTCGGCCTGCACTACGCCCGCACGCTGCGCCTGTGGCACGAGAACTTCCGCCGCGCCCGGGGGCCTCTGGCCGAACTGGGCTACGACGACGGCTTTCTGCGGATGTGGGAGTTCTACCTGTGCTACTGCGAGGGCGGCTTCCTGGAGCGCACCATCGGCACCGCCCAGTTGCTGCTGGCCAAACCGGCGGCCATGCCGGCGCCGCTGTTGGGACGCTTCGATGCCTGAACGCCTGGCCAACGCCGTCCTGTTCCAGATCGGCTGGCTGGCCTGCGTGCTCGGGGGCAACAGCCTGTGGCTGCTGCTGGCGCTGGCGGTGCTGGTGATCCACCTGCGCTGGATCAGCAGCTGGGCGGCGGAAGGCCGGCTGATCCTCTGCGTGGTGATCGTCGGCACCGCCGTGGACAGCGTGCTGCGGGGATCGGGGGTGTTCGAGTTCCCGGATCCGTCGCCGCTGATCCCGCTGTGGCTGATGCTGCTGTGGGCGCTGCTGGGCACCACGCTGCGCCATTGCCTGCGATGGAGCGCCCGGCCGTGGTGGCGGGCGAGCCTGCTCGGCGCGGCGGGCGGTGCGTTGTCGTATGGCGCCGGCGGGCAACTGTCCGGCGTAGGGTTCGCCTATGGGCAATGGCCGACCCTGATCGGCATCGGCCTGCTGTGGGCGCTGCTGTTCCCGCTGCTGCACGGAATGGCCCGGCGCCTTGACGGCGCCGGCGCCCCCTGATCGGCTGCTGTGCTCGGGAACCTACAGCGGCATCGTGTAATGCAGCGAGTAGCTCTCTACCCCGTCGTTGCTGCTGGCAAGGCCGGCGTTGGAGTAGTGCGTCGCGCGGATCCCGACCTCATGCCCGCCGTTGAAGCGCAGGCCGAAACCGAAGCGATCCTCGAACTGGAAGGCGCCGCCGATGTTGTTGTCCTCGTACTTGGTGTTGGAGAACACCGCGACGCCGATCCCCGCCTCGACATACGGCTTGACCGACTGGCCGGCGAACTCATAGACGAACACCGGCGAGAACGACAGGCTGTTGTTGCTGGAGGTCTTGTCGCCTTCCCAATAGGTGTAGGCGCCGCTCCAGTAGCCGGTCAGGCGACCGACATCGCTCTGCAGCCAACTCTTGTCCCAGTCGAAGTTCATGCCCAGGCGATAGGTCATGGTCGAATCGCTGGTCGCCCCGACCCCGAACTCGACGCCGGCGGCTTGTGCGGTAAAACTGTGCCCCATCAGTGCAGCCGCAATCGCGGCCAAGCAGAATAGTCGCTTCACTTGAAACATCCTTTTCCGAACGGTCGTATGGTTGTTATGTGACTCAACGCTATAGAAGTCCGCGCTTAAACTGAAGTTCAGCTTATTTTTCGGTTATTACACAAATTTCTTACAAACCCAAGCTTTGCACATCGTCAGACGTTTGCCCCAGCAATGGCAGGACTGTTCTGAAGGCCTGCGGATCGCCGCTGGTCCAGAACCGCGCCGGCCGGCTCGGCCCCTCGGCGAGCGCGCCGCGTTCGGCCAACAGCCGCTGGAGTTGCCGGGCCACGGCGGCGCCGGTGTCGATGAGGCTGATGTCCGCGGGGAGCAAGGTCGCGAGCATCGGCTTGAGGAACGGATAATGGGTGCAGCCGAGGATGATCGTATCGCAGCCGGCGGCCAGCAGTGGCTCGACGTAGCCGTGCAGCATCCGGCGCAGCGCGTCGCTGTGCAGGTCGCCGCCTTCGATCAGCTCCACCAGGCCCGGGCAGGGCTGGGTGATGACCTTCACGTCCGTGGCGAAGCGGTCGAGCAGTGCGGCGAACTTGGCGCTGGCCAGGGTGCCGGTGGTGGCCAGCACACCGACCACGCCGCTGCGGGTGGCGGCGGCGGCCGGCTTGACGGCGGGCTCCATGCCGACGATCGGCCAGTCGGGGAAGTCCCGCCGCAGGTCGGCCACGGCGGCCACGGTGGCGGTGTTGCAGGCGAGCACCAACGCCTTGGCGCCCTGCTCGCGGAAGAAGGCGGCCATCAGGGCGCAACGCTGACGGATGAATTCCGGGGTTTTCTCGCCGTAGGGAATGTGGCCGCAATCGGCGAAGTACAGGATCGATTCGCCGGGCAGCAGACGCTGGATCTCCGCCAGCACCGACAAGCCGCCGACGCCGGAGTCGAACACCGCGACCGGGGCCTCACGCATGCGGCGCACCGCACACGCTGCAGCCCGGATCGCGCTTGACCCGCAGCTCACGGAACCGCGAACCCAGCGCATCGATCAACAGCAGCCGCCCCACCAGCGGTTCGCCGAACCCCGCCAGCAGCTTCATGGCCTCCAGCGCCTGAAGGCTGCCGACCAGGCCCACCAGCGGCCCGACCACGCCGGCCTCGCTGCAGGTCAGTTCGGCTTCGCTGCCGTGCCCGTAGAGGCAGTGGTAGCAGGGGCTTTCGGCCCGGCGCGGGTCGAACACCGACAGCTGCCCTTCGAGGCGGATCGCCGCGCCGCTGACCAGCGGCTTGCGGGCCGCCACGCAAGCGGCGTTGACCGCCTCTCGGGTGGAGAAGTTGTCGGAGCAGTCGAGCACCAGATCCACCGCCGCCACCGCTGCGGCGAGGGAATCCTCGTCCAGGGCCTGGCGGTGCGGCACGAGGCGGATCTCGGGGTTGATCGCCCCCAGCCGCTTGAGCGCCGAGTCGACCTTGGTCATGCCGACGCTGTCGGTGTCGTGGATGATCTGGCGTTGCAGGTTGGTCAGGTCGACCGTGTCGAAGTCCGCCAGGTGCAGCTCGCCGACACCCGCCGCCGCCAGATACAGGGCCACCGGCGCGCCGAGCCCGCCGAGGCCGACGATCAATGCCCGGCTGTCCTTGAGCCGCAGCTGGCCGTCGATGTCGACGTGCTGCAGCAGGATCTGCCGGCTGTAGCGCAACAATTCCTGATCATTCAGCACGGCAGGCGCCCCAGGCTGATCCGTTGGTGGCCGCCCAGGTCGGTGCGGCTGTGGACGTCTTCGAAACCGCGGGTCAGCAGCAGGTCGCGCACGGCCTCGGCCTGATCATAGCCGTGCTCGAGCATCAGCCAGCCACCGGCCTCCAGATGCTGCGGCGCTTGGGCGACGATCAGGCGCAGGTCGTCGAGCCCGTCGGCGCCGGCCACCAGCGCGCTGGCCGGCTCGAAGCGCACATCGCCTTCGGCCAGGTGCGGGTCGGCGGCGCGGATGTACGGCGGGTTGCTGATGATCAGCCCGAAGCGCTGGCCTTGCAGCGAACTGAACCAATGGCTGCTCAGCACCTTGGCGTTGCTCAGGTTCAGGCGCTGGCGGTTGCGCTCGGCCAGGGCCACGGCCTCCGGCACGCGGTCCACGGCGGTGACCTGCCAGGCCGGGCGCTCGCTGGCCAGGGCCAGGGCGATGGCGCCGGTGCCGGTGCCGAGGTCGAGGACGCTGGCCGGGGTCGCCGGCAGCAATTCGAGGGCGGCCTCCACCAGCAGCTCGGTGTCCGGGCGCGGGATCAGGGTGTGCGGCGCCACTTCCAGGTCGAGTTTCCAGAACCCTTGCTGACCGAGGATGTAGGCCACCGGCTCGCCGCTGCGGCGGCGTTGCAGGTATTCGGTGAACACCAGCACCACCTCGCTCGGCACGATGCGCTCGGGCCAGGTGTGCAGGAAACTGCGCGGCTTGCCCAGGGCGGCGGCCAGCAGCAGCTCGGCGTCCAGGCGGGCGGTGGGCGAGTCGGGCAGTTCGGCGGCGCGCAGCAGGCTGGCGATGATGGTCATTTATTCACCTATCGCTGCGAGCTGGTCAGCCTGGTATTCGGCCAACAGCGGTTCGATCACCGCTTCGACGCCGCCGGCGAGGATCTCGTCGAGGGAATACAGGGTCAGGTTGACGCGGTGGTCGGTGACCCGGCCCTGGGCGAAGTTGTAGGTGCGGATGCGCTCGGAACGGTCGCCGGAGCCCACCAGCAGCTTGCGCTCGCTGGCGATGGCGCTGGCGGCGGCGGCGGTCTGCTGGTCGTTGAGCTTGGCCGACAGCCAGGCCATCGCCCGCGCGCGGTTCTTGTGCTGGGAGCGTTCTTCCTGGCATTCGACCACAATGCCGGTCGGCAAGTGGGTGATGCGGATCGCCGAGTCGGTCTTGTTCACGTGCTGACCGCCGGCCCCGGAGGAACGGTAGGTGTCCACGCGCAGATCCGCCGGGTTGATCTCGATCGCTTCCTGCTCGTCCGGCTCCGGCAGCACCGCCACGGTGCAGGCCGAGGTGTGGATGCGGCCCTGGGATTCGGTGGCCGGCACACGCTGCACACGGTGGGCGCCGGACTCGAACTTCAGCTTGCCGTAGACGTTGTCGCCTTCGACCCGGGCAATGACTTCTTTGTAGCCGCCGTGCTCGCCCTCGTTCTCCGAGAGGATCTCCACGCGCCAGCCGCGCTTCTCGGCATAGCGCGAGTACATGCGGAACAGGTCGCCGGAGAAGATCGCCGCTTCGTCGCCGCCGGTGCCGGCACGGATCTCCAGGAACACGTTGCGTCCGTCGTTCGGATCCTTGGGCAGCAGCATGCGCTGCAGGTCGGCCTCAAGAACCACCAGTCGCTCCTTGGCTTCGCGGACTTCTTCCACGGCCATTTCGCGCAGGTCCGGGTCGCTGTCCTTGAGCAGCGCCTGGGCGCCTTCGAGGTCGCCTTGCACGCTGAGCAGCTTCTTGTAGGCCTCGACGACCGGCTCGACTTCCGCGTATTCCTTCGAATAGGTGCGGAACTTGGCCTGATCGGAAATGACTTCGGCGTCGCCCAGCAGCGCCGTCAGTTCCTCGAAACGTTCCTGGAGAGTCTCCAGCTTATTGAGCAGTGACGCTTTCATTGCGGTTTTTTATCCGAAAAGCTATCCGGTGAGCCCTCAAGGGCAAAGAGTTCCTGGGCCATGGCCAGCGCATCGACGCGGCCTTCGGCAGAAAGCTTTTTCAACTGCACGCTCGGCGCGTGCAGGAGTTTGTTGGTCAG
Organism: Pseudomonas sp. B3(2017); assembly: GCF_002113595.1. Taxonomy (NCBI): domain Bacteria; kingdom Pseudomonadati; phylum Pseudomonadota; class Gammaproteobacteria; order Pseudomonadales; family Pseudomonadaceae; genus Pseudomonas; species Pseudomonas sp. B3(2017). The sequence continues at coordinate 39,314 of NZ_NEIU01000025.1, read as the reverse complement.
GCCCCGGGCCAGCTGGCCCAGCACGTCTTCGGCGTTGCCGCCGTTGGCCAGCGAGCGCAAGGCCTTCTGCAGCTCTTCGTCGCGCAGGCGCTCGCTCTGTTGACGATAGGCCTTGAGCACGTCGACCGCCGCCAGTTCGCGCAGGCGCGCCATGAAATCGTCGGCGCCGACCGAGACCATCTCCTCGGCGGCCTGGGCAGCGCCCTGGCGGCTCTTGAGGTTCTCGGCGACCACTTCGTGCAGGTCGTCGACGCTGTAGAGATAGACGTCGTCCAGCTCGCCCACTTCCGGCTCGATGTCCCGGGGCACGGCGATGTCGACCATGAAGATCGGCTTGTGCTTGCGCTGCTTCAGCGCGCTTTCCACCGCGCCCTTGCCCAGGATCGGCAACTGGCTGGCGGTGGAACTGATGACGATGTCGCTGCGCACCAGCTCCGCCGGGATGTCCGACAGCAGCACCGCGTGGGCGCCGAACTGCTCGGCCAGCAGGCTGGCGCGCTCCAGGGTGCGGTTGGCCACGACGATGCGCTTGACCCCCAGCTCGTGCAGGTGGCGGGCGACCAGGGTGATGGTCTCACCGGCGCCGATCAGCAAGGCCTGGCTGCGCTGCAGGTCGCTGAAGATCTGCTTGGCCAGGCTGACGGCGGCAAAGGCCACGGACACCGGGTTCTCGCCGATGGCGGTGTCGGTGCGCACCTGCTTGGCGGCATTGAACGTCGCCTGGAACAGGCGCCCCAGCAACGGGCCGATGGTGCCGGCCTCGCGGGCCACGGCGTAGGCCGACTTCATCTGGCCCAGGATCTGCGGCTCGCCCAGCACCAGCGAGTCGAGCCCGGAGGCGACGCGCATCATGTGACGAACGGCCGCATCGTCTTCATGCACGTAGGCGCTGGCGCGCAGCTCGTCGAAGCTCAATTGGTGGTATTCGGCCAACCAGCGCAGCACGATCTCCGCCGACAGGTGATCCTGTTCTATATAGAGTTCGCTGCGGTTGCAGGTGGAGAGGATCGCCGCTTCGCGGCTGTCGGTGAGCCGGCAGAGCTGCTGCAGGGCCTCGACCAGCTGCTCAGGGGTAAAGGCCACGCGCTCGCGGACGTCTACTGAAGCAGTCTTGTGGTTGATACCGAGTGCGAGGAAGGCCATTCAAGGTCGCTGATGGTGACGTGAAGCCGGCAATTGTCCTACTTCGAAAGATCCAGAACAACTACCGCCGACTATTGTCTCCATTGCCGGCCCCTATAATGGCCACAATCGAGACTCGGTTATGTTTGGCCGAAGGCTTGTGTCATGATGATCCGACCGCAGGTTAGTCGCCACTTCCCCCATATGAATAGATCTTCCGCGTTGTTCCTCGCTATTGCCTTCCTCAGCGGCTGCCAGTCCCTGGCCCCCGTTTCGACGGACGGCACCCCGCCGGTCGAAGACACGGCCCCGGCGCCCGAAAAGGCCAAGGTCTACAGCTCGTTCAGCGAGGAAACCGTCTTCAGCCTGTTGAGCGCCGAACTCGCCGGCCAGCGCAACCGGTTCGACATCGCCCTGGACAACTACGTGACCCAGGCCATCAACACCCAGGATCCGGGCGTCTCCGAGCGGGCGTTCCGCATCGCCGAGTACCTGGGCGCGGACCAGCCGGCCCTCGACACCGCCCTGATCTGGGCGAAGAACGCCCCGGACGACCTTGAGGCGCAGCGTGCCGCCGCCGTGCAGCTGGCGCGGGCCGGGCGCTATGACGACTCGATGGTCTACATGGAGAAAGTCCTGCAGGGCAAGGGCGACACCCATTTCGATTTCCTGGCGCTGTCGGCCGCCGACACCGACCAGGAAACCCGCAACGGCCTGATGAAAAGCTTCGACCGGCTGCTGCAGCGTCACCCGCACAACAACCAGCTGATCTTCGGCAAGGCCTTGCTGCTGCAGCAGGACGGCGACAACAAAGGCGCGCTGACCCTGCTGGAGGACAATCCGCCGGAGGACGGCGAAATCGCCCCGATCCTGCTGCGCGCGCGTCTGCTGCAAGGCATGAACCGCGGCGACGAGGCCCTGCCGCTGTTGCAGAAGAGCATCCGCAAATACCCGGACGACAAGCGCCTGCGCCTGACCTACGCGCGGATGCTGGTCGAGCAGGACCGGATGGACGACGCCAAGGCCGAGTTCTCCTCCCTCGTGCAGCAATACCCCGAAGACGACGAACTGCGCTATTCACTGGCGCTGGTGTGCCTGGAGGCCAAGGCCTGGGAAGAGGCCAAGGGCTACCTGGAAGACCTGATCGCCCGGGAAAGCCATGTCGATTCGGCGCACCTGAACCTGGGCCGCATCGCCGAGGAACGCAACGACCCGCAAGGCGCCCTGATCGAGTACGCCCAGGTCGGCCCGGGCAACGACTACCTGCCGGCGCAGCTGCGCCAGGCCGACATCCTGATGAACAACGGCAAGACCGCCGAAGCCCTGAGCAAACTGGCCGTCCAGCGCGACGAACAGCCGGACTACGCGATCCAGCTGTACCTGATCGAGGCCGAGACCCTGTCCGCCAACAACCAGGGCGACAAGGCCTGGAAAACCCTGCAGCAAGCCCTGCAGCAGTATCCGGACGACCTCAATCTGCTTTACACCCGCGCCATGCAGGCGGAAAAGCGCAATGACCTGGCGCAGATGGAAAAGGACCTGCGCCTGATCATCAAGCGCGACCCGGACAACGCCATGGCGCTCAACGCCCTGGGCTACACCCTGTCCGACCGCACCACCCGCTACGCCGAAGCCAAGACCCTGATCGAACAGGCGCACCAGCTCAACCCGGAAGACCCGGCGGTGCTCGACAGCCTCGGCTGGGTCAACTTCCGCCTGGGCAACCTCGACGAAGCCGAGCGCTACCTGCGCCAGGCGCTGGAGCGTTTCCCCGACCACGAAGTGGCCGCGCACCTGGGCGAGGTGCTGTGGACCAAGGGCAACCAGCGCGAAGCCAAGCAGATCTGGGGCAAGTTCCTCAAGGATCAGCCCGACAGCACCATCCTGCGCAGCACCATCAAGCGCCTGACCGGATCCGAGACCCTATAACCCATGTTTTTGCGCCACCTCATCGTTTTCAGCTTCATCGCCCTGCTCGCCGGTTGCGCAGGCTTCGGCGCCCGTGAATCGGTCGAAGGCCACGGCAACCCGGCCCAATGGCGCGAGCACAAGCAGCAACTGACCGGGCTCGACGGCTGGCAGATCGACGGCAAGATCGGCATCCGCGCGCCGAAGGACTCCGGCAGCGGCACGCTGTTCTGGCTGCAGCGCCAGGACTACTATGACATCCGCCTGTCCGGCCCGCTGGGCCGCGGCGCGGCGCGCCTGACCGGGCGGCCGGGCAAGGTTTCGCTGGAGGTCGCCAACCAGGGCCGCTACGACGCACAGTCGCCGGAAGCCCTGCTCGAAGAGCAACTGGGCTGGAAACTGCCGGTGTCGAACCTGGCTTGGTGGGTGCGCGGCCTGCCGGCGCCGGACAGCAAGAGCCGCCTGACCCTCGACGCCGACAGCCGCCTGGCCAGCCTGGATCAGGACGGCTGGCAGGTCGAGTACCTGAGCTATGCCGAACAGAACGGTTTCTGGCTGCCGGAGCGGATCAAGCTGCACGGCACCGATCTGGACGTGACCCTGGTCATCAAGACCTGGCAACCGCGCAAGCTGGGGCTGTGAACATGAGCGCACCTCGCCTGACCCTGCCGTCGCCGGCCAAGCTCAATCTGATGCTGCACATTCTCGGCCGCCGCGACGACGGCTACCACGAACTGCAGACGATCTTTCAGTTCCTCGACTACGGCGACGAGATTACCTTCGCCGTGCGCGACGACGGCGTGATCCGCCTGCACACCGAATTCGACGGCGTGCCCCACGACAGCAACCTGATCGTGCGCGCGGCGAAGAAACTCCAGGAGCAGTCCGGCTGCACGCTGGGCATCGACATCTGGATCGACAAGATCCTGCCGATGGGCGGCGGCATCGGCGGCGGCAGCTCGAACGCGGCCACCACCCTGCTGGGCCTCAACCATCTCTGGCAGTTGGGCTGGGACGAAGACCGCCTGGCCGGCCTCGGCCTGTCGCTGGGCGCCGACGTCCCGGTGTTCGTGCGCGGCCATGCCGCCTTCGCCGAAGGCGTGGGCGAAAAACTGACCCCGGTCGAGCCCGCAGAACCCTGGTACGTCGTGCTGGTTCCGCAAGTCTCTGTAAGTACGGCAGAAATTTTTTCCGATCCGTTGTTGACACGTAACACACCGCCCATTAAAGTGCGCCCCGTTCCCGAGGGAAACAGTCGAAATGACTGCTTGCCGGTGGTTGCAAGGCGTTATCCAGAAGTACGTAACGCATTGAATTTGCTAGGTAATTTCACCGAAGCAAAACTCACCGGAACTGGAAGTTGTGTGTTTGGGGGCTTCCCAAGCAAAGCTGAAGCTGATAAAGTCTCGGCCCTTCTGACAGAGACCCTTACAGGGTTTGTAGCCAAAGGCAGCAACGTTTCGATGTTGCATCGCAAGCTACAGAGCCTGCTCTAACGGAACCAAGTGCACGGCACTTGCAGCAACAGATACAGGGGCGTCGCCAAGCGGTAAGGCAGCAGGTTTTGATCCTGCCATGCGTTGGTTCGAATCCAGCCGCCCCTGCCATTTTCCTATACTCATCCAGGTATACCCTCAGCCTTCAGGTACTGCGCGTGTCCAAGATGATGGTCTTTACGGGGAACGCTAACCCCGATCTGGCTCGGCGTGTCGTACGTCAGCTGCATATCCCTCTCGGTGACATTTCTGTCGGTAAGTTTTCCGACGGCGAAATCACTGCCGAGATCAATGAAAACGTTCGCGGTAAAGACGTCTTCATTATTCAGCCGACTTGCGCTCCGACCAACGATAACCTGATGGAACTGGTAGTGATGGCTGATGCCTTCCGCCGCTCCTCGGCTACTCGTATCACTGCTGTTATCCCTTACTTTGGTTATGCCCGTCAGGATCGCCGTCCGCGTTCCGCACGTGTGGCCATCAGCGCGAAAGTCGTCGCTGACATGCTCACCGTCGTCGGCATCGACCGTGTGCTCACGGTTGACCTGCACGCTGACCAGATTCAGGGTTTCTTCGATATTCCGGTAGATAACATCTACGGCTCCCCGGTTCTGGTGGATGACATCGAAGACCAGCGCTTCGAGAACCTGATGATCGTGTCCCCGGACATTGGCGGCGTCGTGCGTGCACGGGCCGTTGCCAAATCCCTGGGCGTGGATCTCGGGATCATCGACAAACGCCGTGAAAAAGCCAATCACTCCGAAGTGATGCACATCATCGGCGATGTCGAAGGTCGCACCTGCATCCTGGTCGATGACATGGTCGATACCGCCGGCACCCTGTGCCATGCGGCCAAGGCCCTGAAAGAGCACGGCGCAGCCAAGGTCTTCGCCTACTGCACACACCCTGTGCTGTCGGGCCGGGCCATCGAGAACATCGAGAATTCCGTGCTGGACGAGCTGGTGGTGACCAACACCATCCCGCTGTCCGCTGCAGCACAAGCCTGTGCGCGTATCCGTCAACTGGATATCGCACCGGTGGTTGCCGAAGCGGTTCGCCGCATCAGCAATGAAGAATCGATCAGCGCGATGTTCCGTTAAGGGCCCTGCCCTTCTCGAAATGTCCTGTTGACGAAAAGCGCCCCGCCCCGGCATTCCTGTCCGGGGCGGGGCTTTTTTGCCCATACCGTGTTTGGCGCTGGTCGCAAACGCCACTCGGTGATGGCTATTTTGGAGATATGAAATGACTGATTTCACCCTGAACGCACAAGCGCGTACTGACCTGGGGAAAGGTGCGAGCCGCCGCCTGCGTCACGCCGCCAACATCCCGGCCGTTGTCTACGGTGGCAACAAGGACGCTCAGTCCCTGACCATCCTGGCCAAGGAAATCACCAAGCTGTTCGAAAACGAAGCTGCCTTCAGCCACGTGATCGAGCTGAACGTCGACGGCACCAAGCAGAACGTCATCGTCAAGGCCCTGCAGCGTCACCCAGCCAAGCAGTTCATCATGCACGCTGACTTCGTGCGCGTTGTTGCCGGCCAGAAACTGACCGCCAAAGTACCGGTTCACTTCATCAACGAAGAAGCCGCAGTCAAGAAAGGCGGCGAGATCTCCCACGTCGTGGCTGAAATCGAAGTTTCGTGCGAAGCCAAAGACCTGCCTGAGTTCATCGAAGTTGACCTGGCCAAGGCCGAAGTCGGCACCATCATCCACCTGTCCGACATCAAGGCCATCAAAGGCGTTGAGTTCGTGGCACTGGCTCATGGCAACGACCTGGCTGTCGCCAACGTTCACGCTCCACGTGTTGCTCCAGAAGCTGCAGAAGGCGCAGCAGAGTAATTTCACTCTGCTTGCCGGAGCGGGCGGAACATCGCGGACTTAAGCGTAGCGAGAAAGCGGGCGAGAACGCGGAGTTTACATCCCAGGTAAATGCGCATCTTTCGTCCGTTTTCGCCGCATGCACGAGCTGCGGCGATGACATCCACCACTCCATAGAAGGGCCCCTATCGTGACTGCCATCAAACTGATCGTCGGCCTGGGTAATCCAGGCGCCGAATACGAACAGACCCGGCATAACGCAGGGGCCCTTTTTGTTGAGCGCATCGCCCACGCACAAGGCGTCAGCCTCGTGGCCGACCGCAAGTATTTCGGCCTGACCGCACGCTATTCGCATCAAGGTCAGGACGTTCGTCTGCTGATTCCCACCACCTACATGAACCGCAGCGGCCAGGCCGTGGCGGCACTCGCCGGTTTCTTCCGCATCAAGCCCGAAGAGATCCTGGTGGCACACGACGAACTCGACCTGCCTCCGGGCGTCGCCAAGCTCAAGCAGGGCGGCGGCCATGGCGGTCACAACGGGTTGCGCGACATCATTGCGCAACTGGGCAATCAGAACACGTTCCATCGCCTGCGGCTCGGCATCGGCCACCCGGGCGTGGCCAGCATGGTGTCGAATTTCGTCCTGGGTCGTGCGCCGCGCGCCGAACAGGAAAAGCTCGACGCCAGCATCGACTTCGCCCTCGGCGTGCTGCCGGATATCCTCGCCGGAGAATGGAACCGCGCGATGAAAAACCTGCACAGCCAGAAGGCCTGACTCTTATCCGAGGGGAAACACCATGGGATTCAATTGCGGCATCGTCGGCCTGCCTAACGTCGGCAAGTCCACCCTGTTCAACGCCCTGACCAAGTCCGGGATCGCGGCCGAGAACTTCCCCTTCTGCACCATCGAGCCGAACAGCGGCATCGTGCCGATGCCGGATCCGCGCTTGAACGCGCTGGCGGAAATCGTCAATCCGAAGCGCATCCTGCCGACCACCATGGAATTCGTCGACATCGCAGGCCTGGTGGCCGGCGCATCGAAAGGTGAAGGCCTGGGCAACAAGTTCCTGGCCAACATCCGCGAGACCGACGCCATCGCCCACGTGGTGCGCTGCTTCGAAGACGAGAACGTGATCCACGTCTCCAACAGCGTCGATCCGAAACGCGACATCGAGATCATCGACCTGGAACTGATCTTCGCCGACCTCGACAGCTGCGAGAAGCAACTGCAGAAGGTCGCCCGCAACGCCAAGGGCGGTGACAAGGACGCCGTGGCGCAGAAAGCCCTGCTGGAACAGCTGATCCCGCACTTCACCGAAGGCAAGCCTGCGCGCAGCCTGATGAAGAACATGAGCGCCGAGGAAAAGGCGATCATCAAGGGCTTCCACCTGCTGACCACCAAACCGGTCATGTACATCGCCAACGTCGCTGAAGACGGCTTCGAGAACAACCCGCACCTGGACGTGGTCAAGGCCATCGCCGAAGAAGAAGGCGCCGTGGTGGTTCCGGTGTGCAACAAGATCGAGGCGGAAATCGCCGAGCTGGACGACGGCGAAGAGAAGGACATGTTCCTCGAGGCCCTGGGCCTGGAAGAGCCTGGCCTGAACCGCGTGATCCGCGCCGGCTACGAAATGCTGCACCTGCAGACCTACTTCACCGCCGGTGTCGAAGAAGTCCGCGCCTGGACCGTACGCGTGGGCGCCACCGCGCCGCAGGCCGCCGGCGTGATCCACACCGACTTCGAGAAAGGCTTCATCCGCGCCGAAGTCATCGCCTACAACGACTTCATCCAGTACAAGGGCGAAGCCGGCACCAAGGAAGCCGGCAAATGGCGCCTGGAAGGCAAGGACTACATCGTCAAAGACGGCGACGTGATGCACTTCCGCTTCAACGTGTAACACACAGCGCCCATGAAAAAGCCGCGTTCGATACGCGGCTTTTTTGTGCCTGTCACTCGCCAAGGAACCCTGTGGGAACTGGCTTGCCAGCGATGGCGGCAGGTCAGGCGACAGAGATGCCAGCAGTGCCGGCCCTATCGCTGGCAAGCCAGCTCCCACAGGATGGGTGGCGGCCGCCCACTCTGCCGACACCCGCGATTCCTGCTGGCCCGGAATCAGGCCTTCTTCGTGCGCGGCAGGAAGATCGCCAGCACCCCGAGCAACGGCAGGAACGAGCACAGCAGGTACACCTGCTCGATGCCGTAGAGGTCCGCCAGGTGCCCCAGCAGCGCCGCGCCGATCCCGCCGAAACCGAACATCAGCCCGAAGAACACCCCAGCGATCATCCCGACGTTGCCCGGCACCAGCTCCTGGGCGTACACCACGATCGCCGAGAACGCCGAGGCGAGGATGAAGCCGATCACCACGCTCAAGACGCTGGTCCAGAACAGGTCGACATGGGGCATCAGCAAGGTGAACGGCGCCACGCCGAGGATCGAGAACCAGATCACGGCCTTGCGCCCGATCTTGTCGCCGATGGGGCCGCCGAAGAACGTCCCCGCCGCCACCGCGCCGAGAAACAGGAACAGATGCAGCTGTGAGCTGGCCACCGACAGGTCGAACTTCTCGATCAGGTAGAAGGTGAAGTAACTGGTCAGGCTCGCCATGTAGAAATACTTGGAGAACACCAAAAGCCCGAGCACCACCAGCGCACCGGTCACCCTGCCCTTCGACAATCCGTGCGTCGCCGCCTGGCCGGCCTTGAGCTTGAACAGGTTCAGGTGATCGGCGTACCAGCGGCTGATGCGGTACAGCACGAACAGCGCAAACATGGCGAACAGCCCGAACCACGCCACGTTGCCTTGGCCAAAGGGAATGATGATCGCAGCCGCCAGCAACGGACCGAATGCCGAACCTGCGTTGCCGCCGACCTGAAAAGTGGACTGCGCCAGTCCGAAGCGTCCGCCCGACGCCAGCCGTGCGATACGAGAGGCTTCAGGGTGAAAGGTCGAAGAGCCGATGCCGATCAGCGCCGCCGCCAGCAGGATCAACGGGAAGCTGCCGACCATCGACATCATCACGATGCCGACCAGCGTGCACACGGAACCGGCCGGCAGCAGCCACGGTTTCGGATGGCGGTCGGTGTGGTAACCGACCCACGGCTGCAGCAGCGAGGCGGTCAACTGGAAGGTCAGGGTGATCAGGCCGACCTGAGTGAAGCTCAAGCCGTAGTTGGCCTTGAGCATCGGGTAGATCGACGGCAACACCGACTGGATCAGGTCATTGATCAAATGCGCCAGCGCCACGGCGCCGATGATGCGCATCACCAGTGGGCTGCTTTGGGGAGACGCCGGCGCCGAAGCGGCGGGCTGGACGTTGCTGATGGCCATGGGAATTTCCGGACAGCGGATGGGTGCACGCAGGCAGGTGCGCCAATGTGCCATTTTTCGGTGCGCAAGCGCCATCCCCTTAGCCAGCTAACGAACTAATCGTTCATCGCCGCAACGGTGATAGCTCAACGCCATGGTCTGAATCTTGCCTTGTCTGTCCCCTTGAACGCGGCCCCTTACAAAGGGAACCGAGAATGGGAAGTTTCGCTACAGAGCCGGCCCACAGAGCGGGCGAGAGTGAACTTTCGAGGCCTTTTAGCAGGGCACCGGTCGAGGTCGCGACGACCGCGACGCACGCCGATGGTGCGCGGTGTCCAGAGGAGTCATGGGGCATGCAGGCTTTTTTATCGCCGGGGATCGGTTTGCTGGGGCGCTTTGGTTTCGCCCGCAAATTCCAGCTGTTGTTTCTGCTGTTCATCCTGCCGCTGGCCGGCAGCCTGTTGATGATCGGCCAGGACTACCGCGACAGGCTCAACCTCATCGCCGGCGAACGGGCCGGCGTCCGCCAGTTGCTGGCCCTCGACGCGCTGGACAACCTGCTCACCGCCCAACGCGACCGCGCCGCCCGCTGGCGCGCCACGGAAACCAACCGCCAGCCGACGCCCGCCACCCTCGCTGCGATGGCCGCGTTCGATGGCGTGCAGCCTGCCGTCGCACAGGCCACCACCGAGCTGGGCAATGCCTTGCAGGCTGAAGGCGCCGGCGGCGAAACCCTGGCCCGCTATCAGGCCCTGCAGACCGCGCTGGGCGGCCTGGACTCGAAAAGCCTGGGCAGCGTCGGCTGGTGGCCGGACGGCTACGACCGCTTCACCAACGCCCTCAGCGCCCTTCAGGCATTGCGGGAACAGATCGCCATGGACAACCGCCTGACCCTGGCGCCGTGGCTGGAGACTTACCTGCTGACGCAGATTTCCACCCAGCATGCGCCGGACCTGATCGAACGGGTCGGGCGCCTGGCGGCGGTCGGGCAGGCCTCGGTGGTGTCCGGTCAGTTCACCCTGCAGAGCCGCTTGCAGTTGCGTGACCTGCGCAGCCGCATCGGCGACGCCCGCGAGCAACTGGTGAAGACCGCCAGCCTGCTGGAGGCGCGTCTGCCGAGCGACCTGCAAGGATGGGCCGCGCAGTACCACGACAGCCTCAAGCAGCTCGACACCGGCCTCAAGGTGCTGGACGACGGCGTGTTCGGCGGCAGCATCAACCTCAAGCCGGACGACTTCGAACGCAGCCTCGACGCCCTGCTCGGCAACCTGGCGACGCTGCGCCAGCAATCGCTGGTCTCGCTGGACGGGCGGCTGGACGACTACCACGGCTCGGCCATCCGCCAGTTCATCGTCGTGGCGGCGGTGTTCGGCTGCCTGTTGCTGCTGGCGCTGTACCTGTTCCTCTGCCTGCAGGCCTCGATCCGCCGCAGCGCCAGCGGCATCACCCTGCTCGCCGAAGCCCTGCGCGACGGCAACCTGAGCCTGCAAGTGGCGGTGCAGGGCCGCGACGAACTGGCGTCGATCAGCACCGCGCTCAACGTCGCGGTGGTGCAGCTGCGCGGCAGCCTGCTGGGGGTCGATCACGAGACCGCGCAGTTGAGCCAGGCCGTGCGCAGCCTCAACGACCACTCCAGCGGCGCCTTGAGCGAAGTCGAGGCGCAGCAATCGCAGATCAGCCAGATCGCCGCAGCGGCCACCCAACTGGCCGCAACCTCCCAGGGCGTGGCACAGAGCTGCGAGCAGGCGTCCGGCAGTGCCCAGCACACTCGGCGCATCGCCGCCGACAGCAGCCGCGACAGCCAGCGCACCACCGCCAGCATCCAGCAGCTCAATCAGCGGCTGAACGAAACGGCGGCGGCGCTGGGCCGGGTCAGCGAACAGGGGCAGCAGATTCAGTTGGTGGTCGACACCATCCGCGGCGTGGCCGAACAGACCAACCTGCTGGCGCTCAACGCCGCCATCGAGGCGGCCCGCGCCGGCGAGCAGGGCCGCGGCTTCGCCGTGGTGGCCGACGAGGTGCGCAGCCTGTCGCAGCGCACGCAGTCGTCCACGGCGCAGATCGCGGGGACGGTCGACAGCCTGCGCACCACTGTCGACGAAGCGGTGAGCCTGATGGAAGCCGCCTGCGGCCAGGCGCAATCGGACGCCCAGGCGGTCACCGGCCTGGGCGAACGCCTGGGCGAGATCGCCAGCGCCGTGCAGAGCGTCACCGACACCCTGGCGCAGATCGCCACGGCGGTCGACGAACAGGCAAGCACCGCCGATGAGGTCAGCGGCAACATCCAGCAGGTCGATCAGGCGGCGCTGCGCCTGCTCGAAGGGGCGCGGGCGGTGAATCTGGCGGCCGACACCCTGAGCGAAGGCAGCCGTGCGCTGAGCGCCAACACCGCGAGATTTCAGCTGCGCTGACCCCTCCTCCCCCCGTTTTTCGGGCCTGGCGGGTTAAGCGGTTGAAAATAAGAAGAAATATTTTGAATTCGCGCTTGACGCATCTGCATTACGGGTGAATAATGCGCGCCACTTGGCTACATAGCTCAGTTGGTTAGAGCATAGCATTCATAATGCTGGGGTCCGGGGTTCAAGTCCCTGTGTAGCCACCAAGTACTAAAAACGGCTTACCGAAAGGTAGGCCGTTTTTTTATGCCCCGAGAAAAGCCGCAGTCCAGGAAAGCACTGTAGGGAAACCAGCACCCTCCTGGTACGAACTGGATTTTTCGTGAAATCAGGCGCCTGAAACGCTCCCCGTCGGTTTGCCCGCCTCCCCCATTGACCGACAAGCTCCCTTGGCTCGATTCAAGCCATACAGGGAGTTGCCGTGGCTCGATTCAAACCTCTCTTCGATGATGAATGGCTTCGCAAACGTCGCAATGATGTTTACTCATGGGCCACATGGAGCCCGCCACCGCCGCCTGAGCCGGTGTACATCGAAAAGGATGAATGGCCGACGCCCAAGTCCCCTGAAGATCAAGTGTTCGCCAAATCCTGCACGGCGAACAACTGGTGCCGTACGGATGTCGGCACGGCAGCGGAACCCTCCTCCAACTTCGGCAAGGTCATGGTGGCGGGCGCCATGCTCTTTCCGTCCGCCAGCAGCGCGGTAGCAACGGCACTCGGCGCTGATCTGGCATTGGGGCGCATGGCAGGCGGCGGCATCTTGCAGCAGCGCCTCAACTGGGCGGTACGCGGTGCAGGCGGCCCGGCGAGTGTGTTCATCCTCGGAATGCTCCCGGCCAGGATGGGCGACGGCACTCTTCATACCGATGAACAGTTGCGCCGCATGACCCGCGCCACTACCCGCGTGCGTTTCCAGTTCCGGCGCGATGCCGAAGGCGTCATGCAGGTCTACGGCATCCATACCGGCGCCTCGGGCGATGACTCGGTGCGCACCGTCAAGGTCGAGTGGAACAGCGACAAGACAGCGATGGAGGCCAGTCTCAACGGCATCACGATATTGTGGACGCCGCAGCGCGGGCCCCTGGGGTCATTGCCGCCGCTGATCTATCCGGAACACGCGGAGCAACTGGGTACAATCCTCGTTCACCCGATTCCCGAGAACACCGACAGCCAGATAGAAGGCCTGCCCGGCGAGGATGTGACTGCCGAGGACTGCATTCTGGTGTTCCCGGCAGAGACCGGGCTGAAATCGCTGTATGTGGTGTTTTCCAAGCCGGCGAGACTGACGCCGGGGACGGTGACGGGGCTGGGTGAGGATGTATTTGGAACCTGGCTCATCGGAGCGGGCTCTGGAGTGGGAGTACCAATTCCAACGGACGTGGCTGACGCGCTTAGAGGACGCGAATTCCAAAGTTTCGACTCGTTCAGAACAGCCTTTTGGAAAGCTGTCTCGGAGTCAGCCGCGGCGGGTCAGTTCATCGAACAAAGCGTTGGCCGTATGCGTAAAGGTAAAGCACCACGTGTACGCAACGCCGAAAGTGTGGGAGGTAGAAGATCCTACGAACTTCATCATCTCGAAAAAGTATCCGAGGGTGGCAACGTTTACGACGTAGATAATCTACGAGTCAACACACCACGAAACCACATCGATATTCATCGGAACCAGTAGGTCAGCCATGACAGACACATTACTGAAAAAAAGCTTTTCAGAGTACACCGAGGCCGAGTTCGTCGCGCTGCTGAAGGAACTCGCCCAAGAGGATGCAGAAGCCGAGAACGATGATCGCGCCGATTTGCTGCTGTTGCACTTCGAGAAAATCAGCGAACACCCGGCCGGGTCGGACTTGATCTATTACCCAGAGGCCGGGGCCGATAACTCCCCGGAGGGCGTAACCAAAATCGTAAAGGACTGGCGAGCAGCGCGAGGATTGTCTGGATTTAGAAGCGCCTGAGCATTTGAGGCGCACGGCGTAGGTCGACAGTTTAAGGGGCAGTACGCCCACAAAACACATCGACCTTCACCGGGAATGACCCATGACAAAGAAAATCAGCAATTACACATAAGAACAGCCGTTTTTCATGCCCCGAGAAAAGTGCCGGGCATCACTCGCCCAGCGCCGCCAACCCCTTCGCCCAGATCTGCCGGGTGCGCAATCCCACCATCGCCCGCCAGTCCGGATCCGCCGGGTAGAACTGCTCCAGCAGGTTGAGCTTGATCTTGCGCCCCTGCGCACTGAGCGGATCGCCGTGCAGGTGCAGCCAGTGGTCGTCGCGCAGATGCCGGTGCACCTGCGCCCCCGGGTAGGTGCCGCACTCGATCACGAACGGCATCATCCGCACGCCCGTCAGCGCATCGAGCAGCGCCTGGGAGGTGTAGCCGGTGGCCGTCGCCGCGACGCCGGTTTCGCTCAGGGTATCGGCGCCGGTGTGCAGGGTGTACAGCCACGGACCGTAAACCGATTGAGCCTGGGCCAGCGCAGGGTAAGGGCCTTGGGTGATGGTCAGCAGCATCGGGTGGCCGTACTCGCCCGCGCCGGTGTGCAGGTCGAAACACATCACGGTTTCGGCACCCGCCAGGTGCTGCTGGACGATGCGGTGCAACGTACGGTTCGACCAGGCCGGTTCCCGCCCGCCATAGAACAATCCGTCGGGGTGGCTGTGCTGGCCGCCCTCGACGATCGACATCACCGCCGGCCAGCCGTGTTCGGCGATCTGCGCGTCAAGCAGGGCATCGGCCCGCTGCCGCTCAGGGCCGTCGAGCTGCGTGCAGGCATAGATCCCGTGCAGCGCCGCATAGGCCCGGTTGTCCGGCAACGGCCGGGAGAAGTCCAGGTGGTTGCGGTTGAGGTCGATGTTGTCCTCGTTGACCCTGCGCAGCCACGCCGTGCCCCACGGGTTGATCAGGTGCACCATCACCACGGCGACGTCCCTGGGCAACTGGTCGGGCGTGAACCGCTTCAGCCAGTCGATCTGGCACTCGGAGCCGTAGTAGCCCTCCACCCCGTGCGTGCCGCTGATGGCCACCAGACGCCGCTCGGACTGGGGATCGCCCAGCACCGCGACATCGGTGCTCAACGACTCGCCGAACGGCCCGTTGAGCGGATGCGCGTAAGAGAAGAGGGTCGCCCCGGCGATGTTCGCGGCGGCGATAAAGCGTTCGCGCTGAAGGCGGTAGCCGGTGTGCGTGGCAAATGCGTTGTCCATGGAGGCCTCTTGTAGGTTTTCTGGCGTCTCGTGTGCCTTCGACCCTACAGAAAATCCACCGGGGCTTGAAGGAGAAAGTACCCGGCGGTTTGCGTCCCGTACGGTCGGCCGATACAGTCCGTCAGTCTTTTCACCCCACGGACGGAGAAGCCCGCGTGTTTCCAGCCCTGCCCCTGAGCCGTTTTCGCCTGCCTGCCCTGAGCCTGATCGTCAGCGCCCTCACCCTCGCCGCCTGCAACGCCCCGCCCGCATCGACCTTGCCCCAGGCACCGGAAGCCGCCTCCGGCTACCGCACCGGCCTGCAGGCCAGCCACGCCAGCCGGCACATGGCGGCCGCCGCCAACCCGCTGGCCGCCGAAGCCGGCCGGGAGATGCTGAGCAAGGGCGGTTCGGCCGTCGACGCGGCAATCGCGATGCAGGCGGTGCTGACGTTGGTCGAGCCGCAATCCTCGGGCATCGGCGGCGGTGCGATGATCGTGCTGTGGGACGGCAAGCAGGTGCGCACCTACGACGGGCGTGAAACCGCGCCGGCCGGCGCCACCGAGAAGCTGTTCCTGCAAGCGGACGGCAAACCGATGCCGTTCCCCCAGGCGCAGATCGGCGGGCGCTCGGTCGGCACGCCCGGGGTGATGCGGGCGCTGGAGCTGGCGCACCGGCAGCACGGTCGCCTGCCGTGGGCGACGCTCTTCGAACCGGCGATCAAGCTGGCCGAGGACGGCTTCGCCCTGTCCCCCCGACTGCATTCGCTGCTGGCGTCTGACCCGGCGATCGGCCAGTCGCCGGACATGGCCAGGTACTTCCTCAACGCCGACGGCAGCGTCAAGGCCGTCGGCACACGCCTGCGCAATCCCGAACTGGCCGCCGTGCTCAAGCGCATCGCCCACGAAGGCGCCGACGCCCTGTACAAGGGCCCGATCGCCGAAGAGATCGTCGCCAAGGTCCAGGGCCACGCCAACCCCGGCAGCCTGTCGCTGAACGACCTCGCCCGCTATCAGGCCAAGGAGCGCGCGCCGCTGTGCACCGACTACAAGCGCTGGCAGGTCTGCGGCATGCCGCCGCCGTCCTCGGGCGGGATTGCCGTGGCGCAGATCCTCGGCACCTTGCAGGCCCTCGAGACCCGCGACCCGCGCCTGGCGCTGACGCCGCTCAAGCCCCGCAAGACCGACCTGCCCGCAGGCATTGAGCCTGCGCCTGAAGCCGTGCACCTGATCGCCGAGGCCGAACGCCTCGCCTACGCCGACCGTGCGCAATACGTGGCCGACACCGACTTTGTGCCGGTGCCGGTCAAGGGCCTGGTGGATCCGGGCTACCTGGCCACACGTGCCGGCCTGATCGGTGAGCGCAGCATGGGCAGCGCCCGGCCGGGCAACCCGCCAGGGGTACAGGTGGCCTATGCGCCGGACCGTTCGCCGCTGCGCATCTCCACCTCGCAAGTGGTGGCGGTGGATGACTTCGGCGGTGCGATCTCCATGACCACCACCATCGAGGCCGCCTTCGGCTCGCACCTGATGGTCCAAGGCTTCTTGCTGAACAACCAGATGACCGACTTCTCGTTCATCCCCGAGGAGAACGGGCAGAAAGTCGCCAACCGCGTCGAGCCCGGCAAGCGCCCGCGCTCGTCGATGGCGCCGACCCTGATCTTCGACCGCGCCAGCGGCGGGTTCGTCGCCACGGTCGGCTCCCCGGGCGGCTCGCAGATCATCGAGTACGTGGCCAAGACCACCGTCGGCCTGCTCGACTGGAACCTCGACGCCCAAGACGCCATCAGCCTGCCCAACTTCGGCAGCCGCAACGGGCCCACCGAACTGGAGCAAGGCCAGTTCAGCCCGGCCCTGATCCAGGCGCTCAAGGCCCAGGGGCACGCGGTGAACGAGATCGACATGACCAGCGGCACCCAGGCCATCGTGCGGGTCAAGGATGCGCAAGGAAAGGTCTCTTTCGAGGGCGGGGCGGATCCGCGCCGTGAAGGCGAGGCGTTGGGGGATTGAGCTTGCCCTTGGGGCAGGCTTTAGCGTGAGTCCCGAGCAGCCAAACAGGAGAGATTCATGCTGACCATCGGACAAATGGCCCGCTGCCACGGGCTCACCACCAAGACCCTGCGCCACTACGACAGCATCGGGCTGTTCAGCCCGGCGCTCACCGGGCGCGACAACGGCTACCGCTACTATCGCCCGGAGCAGATCGTCATCCTCGGCCGGATCCTCTGGCTCAAGGGCCTTGGCCTAGCGCTGGAGGACATCCGCTCGCTGGCCGCAGGCGGCGGGCTCGACAGCGTCGGCGCGATGCGCGAGACCCTCGAAGCCCACGCCCGGCACTTGCGCGCGGAACTGCAGCGCAGCGAAAACGTGCTGGGCCAGCTGACTCGCTACCTCGCACAGCCGGATCGCGGACTGCCGGCCCTGCAGGCGCCCGAACGGGTCGCCTACCCCGCGCTGCGGATCATGGGCATGAGCTGGCAGCAAGGAGAGGACGGTTCGATCGCGCAAATGTGGGATCGCTTTGAACCCAGGGAGCCCGAGATCGACCGCCTGCGCGAGCCGGTCGGCACCTTCGGCGTGTGCGAGCCTTTGGCGGACGGTCAGTGGCGGTACGTCGCCGGGCTCCCGGTGGGCAGCGGCGCCCACCTGCCCGACGGGATGGTGGAACTGCACATTCCCGCCCGCCCGTACGCCCGCGTCGAGCACCACGGTTCGGTGACCACGCTGCCGGAGACCTTCCGTGCGGCCTACAGCGAATGGCTGCCCGCCGCCGGCATGGCCCCGGCCGAAGGCATCGAGTTCGAATACTGCGGCGAGCGCTTCTTCGGCCCGATGGATCCGCGCAGCGTGGTCGAGCTGTACATTCCGCTCAAGGACTGAGGTTCCCTCACGGCGACTGCTGCGCCGTCGAGCGGGAGCGGTTCGCTCCCGCCAGCCCCGGACATGACGGCAACGGGTCCGGGAAAAGAACCGGTCAAGGGCCGTTCCCGGCGCTCTGCTCACACCACGTGGAGAAATGCCCTGCAACATCCGAAGAAGCGTCAGACATCCGCCCTGAAGCCGTTGATTTAAGGTGTTACATCTTCAACTGCACAAGGCACGGCATTCCATGAGCAACCGCTGGCAGAGCAATTCATACGCGGATTTCGGAAGGTTTCTGCGGCGTTTCAGAACCGAGCTGATCGTCGGTTTCCTGCTGGGGACGGTGCCGCTGCTGATGCACTCGACCCGTCCCTCGGAGCTGCATGCCATGCTCCAGGCCCTGCTGGCCAGCACCCCGGTGATCGACCACGCCGTGTGCCTGCTGCTGATCTACAGCCTGGTGTGCCTGCACAAGAAACTGTACCGGCTCAAGACAGACCGCATGCGGGAGCGCTTCGAGTCGATCTACCAGGTGACCGCCGAGGTCGGCACCAGCTTCCTCACGCTGCTGCGCACCGGACTGGGGGCCATCGTCGGCTTCCTGATCATCGCACCGTTCATCGAAGTGGAGCCCGTGGCCCTCAAGCAGTGGCTGGCCAACGCCGTGCTGGGCATCATGACCCTGGTGCTGTCGGCCTGGGTGTCACTGCTGCACGACTTTCTGCTGCCGCAGCCGAGCCGTGCCCACGTGAAGAACCATATCCGCCTTTAGGCCTTGAGCGCCTTGCCGTCCACCGGGTCGCCGATCTTCAGGAAGTGCCCGCCGGCCACATGGTGCAGCGTGCGCAAACCGTCCTGACCGTCGAAGTGCCAGCGGCCGTCGCTGAACACACGTTCGTCCGCCTGGGCGGCGATCACCTCGGCGAGAAACAGGTCGTACCGGTCATGGTTGTGCGGCTCCGGCAGCAGCCGGCATTCCAGCCAGGCCACGCAGCCGTCGAGCATCGGCGCCTGCACCTGTTCGCCTTCGAACGTCTGCAAGCCAAAGGCCTGGAACTTGTCCCGGCCCTGGGCCTGGCTGATCTCAAGCCCGGAGGTCGAACCGACGGTCTGCACGACGTCGGCCTGAAGCGCACAAGGGACGTTGAGCACGAAGGTGCCGCTGGCTTCCAGCAGTTGCCGCGTCCAGGTGGACTTGTCGAGCACCACCGCCACCTTCGGCGGTTCGAAGTCCAGCGGCATGGCCCAGGCGGCGGCCATGATGTTGCGCTGGCCGCCGTGGGCGGCGCTGACCAGCACGGTCGGGCCGTGGTTGAGCAGGCGGTAGGCTTTGTTCAGGGGAACCGGGCGGCGGTGGGAAACGCTCATGGGCATCTGCTCCGGGAAAAGGAACCGATTGTAGCCTCAGCCCCAATGACTGTGGGAGCGAGCCTGCGTGCGAGGGCGCCCCGTCAGTCACCTGGAACGTGAGTGATCGGACGCCATCGCGAACAGGCTCGCTCCCACAGGGAGAAGCCTTGAATCAGTTGGACAGCTGGTTGGCGAACTGGCCGACCGCGTTCACCACCTTCTGCGCACCGTCCTGGATCTCGACGATCACGGTGCCCGCCTCCGCCGCCAGCGCCAGGCCCTGTTCGGCCTGGAGCTTGCCGTCGGTCATCAAGGCCACGGCGTTGCGCGCCATGTCCTGGTTCTGGCGCACCACGCCGACGATCTCTTCGGTGGCCTGGCTGGTGCGCGAGGCCAGTTGCCGCACTTCGTCGGCCACCACCGCAAAGCCCCGCCCCTGCTCGCCGGCGCGGGCCGCTTCGATGGCAGCGTTGAGCGCCAGCAGGTTGGTCTGTTCGGCGATGCCGCTGATGGTCTTGACGATGGTGCCGATCACCAGCGACTGCTCGTTCAGCGCCTCGATGCCTTCGCCGGCGGTCTGCATGTGCCGTGACAGGTCGCGCATCACATTGACCGCTTCGGTCACCACCGCGGTGCCGCGCTGGGCGGTGCTGTCGGTCTGCAGCGAGGTGCTGTAAGCGATGTTGGCGGCTTCGGCGACCGCCTGCTCCTGGTTGACCTGGTCGGTGATCACCGTGGCGAACTTCACCACTTTGTAGAGCTTGTCGTTGGCGTCGACCACCGGGTTGTAGGAAGCCTCCAGCCACACGGTGCGGCCATGGCTGTCCACCCGCTTGAAGCGGCCGGCCACGAACTCGCCGTTGTTCAGGCGGCGCCAGAAGTTCTGGTAGTCGGCGCTGCCGGCTTCCATCGGGTCGCAGAACATGCGGTGATGCTTGCCCTGGATCTGCGCCAGGCTGTAGCCCATGCCATTGAGGAAGCGGTCGTTGGCGCTCAGCACGTTGCCGTTGAGGTCGAACTCGATCACGGCGGTCGAACGCACCAGCGCCCCGATCAGGTTCTCGTGCTCGCGCGAGGCCTCGATGGTGCGGGTCAGGTCGCTGGAGTAGATCGCGAAATACTTGATCCGCCCGTCCGAGGAGCGGATCGGCTGCGAAATGGAACGCAACCAGGCTTCTTCGCCATTGCCGCGCAGCAGGCGCACGGCCCCGGCGAAGTGTTCGCCGCGGGTCAGCGCGGCGCGGAAACGGTGGTGGAACTCATCGGACTTCACATGGGCCGGCACGATGTCTTCCAGGGCACGACCGATCAGGTCGTGGCTCCGGTAGCCCATCTCGTTGAGGAAATTCTGGTTGGCGGACTGGATGCGTCCGTCGGGCTCAAGGGTCAGCACCAGCATCTCGCTTTCCAGACTCTCTTTCACTTGCAGAAGGCTGGAGAGTTCTTCGCGAAGAGCCGCGAGCTCTTGCTTCAGGCGTGTATTGAACATGGGAAAGCACCGATGGGTAGAAAGCGGGTATGCCACCTAACCATCGGCCTCGGGATTCTTTTCTGAAGTGCGCTTGAGGGCTGTCCTACAAAAATAGTTCGGCCCCCGCCACTCAGGCGGTTCCCGCCACCCGGCACTGTCCCGGATGCGGCATCCGCGAGCCGAAATACGCCGCGCCGGCCAGGCCCGCCAGGCCCATCACGGCGCAGAAGATCACGCAGACCCACGGGCTCCACGGCATCAGCCCGACCAGCAGCAGCGGCGTCACGCTGGCCCAGGCCGCGTAGGCGATGTTGTAGGTGAAGGAGATCCCCGACACCCGGATCCGCGCCGGAAACAGGCCGACCATCACCGACGGCACCGCCCCCACCACGCCGCAGGCGAGCCCGGCCACGGCATAGGCGAGGCCGATCCAGCCGCCCCCGCCGATCAGGCAGGCGTACAGCACGCCGATGCCCAGCGGCAGCAGCAGGCTGTAGAGCATGACCGTGCGCCAGGCGCCGATGCGGTCGACCAGTTTGCCGGCGATCACGCAGCCGATGTTCAGGAACACGATGCCCAGCGCGCTCAAGGCGAAGGTGCGGCTGGCGGTCATGCCGAAGGTCTTCTGCATCATGGTCGGGGTGATGACCACGAACACCACCACCGCCGACGTCAGCACGCAGGTCAGCAGCATGGCCGGCAGCATCGCCAGGCGGTGCTCGCGCAGCACCGTGCGCAGCGGCAGTTCGACCCGCGCTTCGCGCTGCGCCTCCATCGCCATGAACACCGGCGTCTCGCTGAGCCAGCGGCGCAGCCACACACCGATCACGCCGAACACGCCGCCGAGCAGGAACGGGTAGCGCCAGGCGTAGTCCAGCACCTCCGCCGGGGTGAACATCTGCGCCAGGAAGGTCGCGGTCAGCGCGCCGATCAGGTAACCGAAGGTCAGGCCGGCCTGCAGAAAGCCCAGGGCATAGCCACGGTGGCCCGGCGGCGCGTGCTCGGCGACGAACACCCAGGCGCTCGGCACCTCGCCGCCCACCGCCGCCCCTTGCAGGATGCGCAGCGCCAGCAGGAGCAGCGGCGCGAAGTAGCCGATCTGCGCGTACGTCGGCATCAGCCCGATCAGCAGGCACGGCAGCGCCATCATCAGGATGCTCAGGCTGAAGACCTTCTTGCGCCCCAGGCGGTCGGCGAAATGCGCCATCAGGATCCCGCCCAGCGGCCGCGCCAGGTACCCGGTGACGAAGATCCCGAAGCTTTGCAGCAGGCGCAGCCATTCGGGCATTTCCGGCGGGAAGAACAGCTGGCTGAGGGTCAGGGCGAAGAACACGAAAATGATGAAGTCGTAGATCTCCAGCGCCCCGCCCAACGCCGCAAGACCTAAGGTCTTGTAGTCGGAACGGCTGAAAGGGGCCGGTCGGGCAAGCGGGGCGGCAGTCATGGCAGAGGCTCGGGCAGCGGCAAAAACCGGGGCGCCCATGGTCTACGCAAACGGGCCGGGGGACAACCCGTTAGACCATAGTCCCGGTTTTGCAAAACCTGCTCACGGAAAGGCCGGCGCCTGATTTACTGTTGGGGCCTGTCCGCAGACACCACGCCAGACACACCGTGGCAGCGGGCTTGCCCCCGAAGAGGCCGTTGCGTCCGGCACCGATGCCGACCGGCCTGACGCCTTCGCGGACAAGCCCGCTGCCACAGGGGGCGCGGCGCTTCTGACGGATCACAATAAACATAAGAATCCGAGGTATTCCCGTGGCCGTTGACATCGAAGATAGCCGCTCCGCCCGTTTTGCCCTGCGCTGCTCCAACTTTGCCGAACGCTGGTTTCCCGATTCCTGGGTGTTCGCCGCGCTCGCCGTGATCATCGTGGCCCTGGCCACCCTGGCCATGGGCGCCAAGCCCACCGACGCCGCCATGGCGTTCGGCGACGGGTTCTGGAGCCTGATCCCGTTCACCATGCAGATGGCCTTCGTGGTGATCGGCGGCTATGTGGTCGCCAGCTCGCCGCCCGCCGTGAAACTGATCGACCGCCTGGCGCGGCTGCCCAAGAACGGCCGTTCGGCCGTGGCCTGGGTCGCGCTGATCTCGATGGTCGCCTCGCTGCTCAACTGGGGCCTGTCGTTGGTGTTCGGCGGCTTGCTGGTGCGCGCCCTCGCCCGGCGCAGCGACCTGAAGATGGACTACCGCGCCGCCGGCGCCGCGGCCTACCTGGGCCTCGGCGCGGTATGGGCGCTGGGCCTGTCCTCGTCGGCCGCGCAACTGCAGGCCAACCCCGGCAGCCTGCCGCCGTCGATCCTGTCGATCACCGGGGTGATCCCGTTCACCCAGACCATCTTCCTCTGGCAGTCCGGCGTGATGCTGCTGGCGCTGATCGTGGTGTCGATCATCATCGCCTACGCCACCGCCCCCGGCCCGAACTCCGCCCGCGACGCCCAGGCCTGCGGCATCGACCCGAGCTTCAACCTGCCGCCGCTGCAACCGCGCACCCGCCCCGGCGAGTGGCTGGAACACAGCCCGCTGCTGATCATCGTGCTGGTGCTGCTGGCGGCCGGTTGGCTGTTCCACGAGTTCTCGACCAAGCCTGCGATCACCGCGATCTCCGGGCTGAACACCTACAACTTCCTGTTCATCATGCTCGGCGCGCTGCTGCACTGGCGCCCGCGCAGCTTCCTCGACGCGGTCGCCCGCGCCGTGCCGACCACCACCGGGGTGCTGATCCAGTTCCCGCTGTACGGCTCCATCGCCGCGCTGATGACCACGGTCAAGGGCGCCGACGCCCAGACCCTGGCCCACCACATCTCGACGTTCTTCGTCAGCATCGCCTCCCATGACACCTATGCGCTGCTGATGGGCGTGTACTCGGCGATCCTCGGCTTCTTCATCCCGTCCGGCGGCGGCAAGTGGATCATCGAGGCGCCGTACGTGATGCAGGTGGCCAACGACCTCAAGTACCACTTGGGCTGGGCGGTGCAGATCTACAACGCCGCCGAGGCCCTGCCGAACCTGATCAACCCGTTCTACATGCTGCCGCTGCTGGGCGTGCTGGGGCTGAAGGCGCGGGACTTGATCGGCTTCTCGTTCGTGCAGTTGCTGGTGCACACGCCGTTGGTGCTGGCGTTGCTGTGGGCACTGGGGACGACGCTGGCCTACCTGCCGCCGGCGATGCCGTAACCGGCTCGGCTGGCGGACTCAGGCCTGACGGGGGCGCGGACACACCGCGCTCCCGCTGCGACGGGCCTGGCCTTGCGGACGGTCACCCAACCGTCACATTCCCTTGCTAGCGTCCGCAAGAAACATACTGAAACAATTAAGCAGACACAGGCTTCTAGATGAACGACGACACAAACGACAGCGCCCCGCCCTCCCCCGACCATGACCTTCCTGCCGACACCAGTCGCCGCCGTTTCCTCGGCGGTGTGGCGGTGCTCGGCGCCGGCGCGACGCTGGCGGCCTGCGGCAACCGCAGCGACGGATCGGGCAAGACGGACGAACGTCCGCTGTCGGCGGCCGAACTGGACAAGGCCCTGCAAACCCACGTGAAGACCGTGGTGGTGATCTACGCCGAGAACCGCAGCTTCAACAACCTGTTCGGCGACTTCCCGGGCGTCGAGCGACCGCTGTCGGCCCTCAAGCCCGCCGACTACCAGCAGCGCGACCGCGACGGCAGCCTGCTGCCGGCCCTGCCTCCCGCCTGGGGCGGCATCCTGCAGACCGGCCCGCA
Organism: Pseudomonas sp. B3(2017); assembly: GCF_002113595.1. Lineage (NCBI taxonomy): Bacteria > Pseudomonadati > Pseudomonadota > Gammaproteobacteria > Pseudomonadales > Pseudomonadaceae > Pseudomonas > Pseudomonas sp. B3(2017). The sequence continues at coordinate 14,678 of NZ_NEIU01000025.1, read as the reverse complement.
GACCCTGGACGGCGTGACGTACCCCACCGCCGTGCAGTTTCAGGAAAACCTGCCCAACGCACCGTTCGCCCTCAAAGGGCCGAACGCCGAAGACTTGCCGCTGGGCCTGGTGACCCGCGACCTGTGGCACGTGTTCTACCAGAACCAGATGCAGATCAACGGCGGCAAGAACGACGGCTTCGTGGCCTGGGCCGACTCCGGCGGCCTGACCATGGGCCACTACGCACAGAGCCGCTATTCCCTGCGCCTGTGGGACGTCGCCCGGGAGTTCGTGCTGTGCGACAACTTCTTCCAGGGCGCTTTCGGCGGCTCCTTCCTCAATCACCAGTACCTGATCAGCGCCACCGTGCCTTTCTATCCGCACGCGGCCGAGTCGGTGGCCAAAGGTCAGATCGCGTCCCTGCAGAGCGACGACCCCGCCGACCCGCGCCTCAAGCCGCTGGAGCAATCCCCGGCCAGCGCCATGACCGGCCCGCCGCAGTTCGGCCCGAGCGCGCTGACGCCGGACGGCTATGCGGTGAACACCCTGGCGCCACCGTACTGGCCCACCTGGATCCGCGACCCGGAGCGGCCGGCCTATTCCAAGCCGGACCTGCCCAACGTCCTGGTGCCCCAGACCCACGAACACATCGGCGACAAGCTCTCCAAGCGCAACATCGACTGGGCCTGGTACGCCGGCGCCTGGCAAGCGACGCTGGATCAGTTCAAGGACTCGGGCGGCATCCCCAAGATCCCGAACTTCCAGTACCACCACCAGCCGTTCAACTACTTCCGCCAGCAGGGGCCCGAGAACCCCGAAGAGCGCGCCCGGCGCCTGCGTGACGCGGGCCTGGGCGACGAGTCGGGCAGCAACCGCTTCTTCGCCGACGCCGAGGCCGGCAAGCTGCCAGCCGTCAGCTTCTACAAGCCCCAGGGCAACCTGAACATGCATGCCGGCTACGCCGACGTGGCCTCCGGCGACCGCCACATCGCCAGGGCCTTGAAGGTGCTGCAGGAAAGTCCGCAATGGAAAAACATGGTGGTGATCGTCACGGTCGACGAGAACGGCGGCTGGTGGGACCACGTCGCGCCGCCCAAGGGCGACCGCTGGGGCCCCGGTTCCCGGGTGCCGGCGCTGGTGGTGTCGCCGTTCGCCCGCAAGGGCACGGTGGACCATACGGTGTACGACACCGCCTCGATCCTGCGCCTGATCACCCGGGTGTTCCGGCTGGAGAAGCTCGACGGGCTCAGGCAACGCGACGAGGCCATGGCCGCCCGGGGCCAGAAACCGCTGGGCGACCTGACCGCCGCCCTGCGTTTTCCGGTCTGAGGAGAGCGCCTGCGGGCGTGCAAAAAAACTCCGTGCGGGCGCTTCTCTGCGCCGTACGGCTGATCCAATATGGCACGCATCCCATCTCCGGGACCCACGCTGAAAAGGATCTGAGCATGTTCAAACTCGCAGGACTCACTCTCGCCGCGCTGACCCTCAGCGCGGCGGCCCACGCCGATGTCGACCTGAAGCTGGGCAGCACCGAACGCGTCACCCGCCTCTTCGCCTACCCCAACAACTGCAGCGTGATCTGTTTCCGCAACTGGACGCTGGAACAGACCGTGTCGCACTACCTGACCCAGAGCGTGCAGCGCGACGGGTACGCCAACGCCAAGGTGCTGGTGAAGACCGACAACGATCAGCTCTACGCCGAGATCAGCGGCGTGCCGCAGGGCTACGACAAGCCGCTGTCCGCCCTGCTGGACGCCGGCGACCTGGCCTACACCGGCGCCAGCAAGCTCAACGCCGACGGCAAGTGGGCGTACAGCTGGTATCTGTTCCTGCCGCTGGGCATGGCCCTGGAGAACCGCAAGAGCGTCGAGCTGCTGCACTTCCCGCCGGACTATTCGCTGACCCAGGCCCAGGACTACCTGCGCTCCAACACCACCGACCGCTGGGCGGCGCTTCTGACCGACAACGGCATCCCCGCCGACCAGACCCCGGCCTACCAGACCATCGTCGACATCGCCCCGATCGCCGCGCCGGCCAGCGCCGGCAAGGATCTGGAAGGCGTCTACGACTACTTCAAGGACTACCAGACCACCATGGTCAAGCAGGTCAGCGTCAGCGCCAACGGCGCCGCGTTGCCGATGGTGGCCTTCGGCGCGCCGGTGCGTAACTGGATCAAGCAGCAGTACGGCCAGACCGTGAACGTGCTGGGCCTGGCGACCATCAGCCCGAGCGACGGCGTGAAGGTGCCGGTGCTGGGCTCCAACCACCCGAGCTACATCTGGTACGCGGCGGATCCGGAAACCTACACCGGCGACGACGCCCAGGCCAAGGCCGACGCGGCCGGCCTGAAGGTGATGGGCCAGGACCTGAGCGCCGCCTGCTGGCAGGCGGGCATGGGCAGCAAGCCGGGCAGCGATCCGAAGACCCTGCTCGACAGTTGCACCCAGACCTGGCAAGTCACGCAGAAGGTCAAGACCTGCGAGCTGTTCTACACCTCGATCCGCAACCTCACCCCGGAGCAGGCGGCGGCCAAGTGCGCCACCGCGCCGGTCAAGACGCAGCTCAAGGCCCTGAAGGAACCGTTGCCGGCCACCGCCCAACCCGCCCCGCACCTGTAAGGCACGCTCGACGCCCCTTGTGTCAGCCAGGGCTGACGCAAGGATGCGTCCATTTCGCCTGTCAGATCTGACAGTAGACCTGCCGGGCCGCTCGCGAGAACATTGAGCCAATCAGCGAAACAGTACCGACAGGACGTCGGTTTTGAGGAATCAACACGACCATCGACAGGGACAGTTATGAACCGTTGCGTCGTCCAACGACCCGTGCCGCGCGACACGGAAGGCATCTATCCGTTCGCGGGGCTGCCGGTCCGCCTAGGCTTTCCCTCCCGGCACGACTTCGAGATCGTCCACGATCCCCAAGGCCTGCCCTCGGCCGTCGTGGCGCGCAAGGGATTCCTGCGCATCAGCCGCATGTGCCGGATCTCGGGGCAACTGCTGCCCTACCGCTGCCGGCAGACCCGGCAGTTGCTGCCGGACGTGCATCTGTATGACCCGAGATTCTGCGGGTTGATCGGACATGCCTGCGACCCGAACGTGTTCCTGGACATGAGCGAACTGTGGCTGTGGGCGCTCAGGGACATCGCGCCGGGCGAGCGGCTCACGGTCGATCTGGCCGCCACCGAAAGCAAGGTGCTGCACCAGTTCGCCTGCGGCTGCGGCGCCCCGCGCTGCCGCGGCTGGATCACCGGGTTCGACGAACCGCCGAACCCGCAAGGCCAGCGCTTCCTGCAGGACTGGAGGCGCCGGCGCTGATCACGCCGTCACGGCGCCCCGACCGGACGCAGGCGGTATTGCGGCGGCAGTTGCTCGAAACCGCTGATGGTGGTGTTCAGGCTTTTCCAGCGACCGTCCTTGATGCCGTAGATGCAGCCGTGCACCGACAGGCTCTGGCCGCGGTGCCAGGCGTTCTGCACGATGCTGGTGTGGGCGACGTTGGCCACCTGCTGGATCACGTTGAGTTCGCACAGGCGGTCGACCTGCTCTTCCTCGGTCGCCAGCTTGGCGATCTCTTCGCGCTTCTCGTAGTACAGGTCGCGGATCGAACGCAGCCAGCCGTCGATCAGGCCGAACTGGCGATCCTGCATCGAGGCCCGCACACCGCCGCAGCCGTAGTGGCCGGTCACCAGGATGTGCTTGACCTTGAGCACGTCCACCGCGTACTGGATCACCGACAGGCAGTTGAGGTCGGTGTGCAGTACCACGTTGGCGACGTTGCGGTGCACGAACAGATCGCCCGGCAGCATGCCGACGATCTCGTTGGCCGGCACCCGTGCGTCGGAGCAGCCGATCCACAGATACTCCGGCGTCTGCTGGCGGGCCAGCTTGGCGAAGAAATCCGGGTCTTCCTTGGTGATCGCGTCAGCCCAACGCTCGTTGTTATCAATCAGGTCTTGTAAGTCATGCATGCTGTAAGGCCTCAAGAAAGATGCGTGGGTGTGACAGTCGACCGCCGGTCGGGGTCACGGATGCGCGGCAAGTGTTTTCATCGGAATTTCTCGGGTGCCCGGTGAGTCCACCCAGATAAGGCCCATAGCATAGTACGAGGAATTGCCATGAACGACTCACGACGCCCCTTCGACGCAGCGCAGCCGGCGCCGATCGATGATACCCAAGACCGCATGGGGTCGGTGCACGAGCTGGATTTCGACGACGAACAGCCGGACGCCAAGATCGGCGACGAACTGCCGCCCCGGGAGCGCGAACAGCTGATGCCCCGCCAGCGGGTGCGTGAAGCGGGCATGACCGGTGCTTCCGTCGGCGACCATCAGCCCACCGACGATGACCTGAGCCCGGAGACCCTGATCCGCGAAGACGGCGCCAGGGATGCCCATGAGGCCGGTCGGGACGATCCGGCGGACTGGGACTTGAGCATCGTCGACAGCCGGGACATCGGCGCCGGCGACGGGCCGGACGAGGCGGAACTGGCCAGGCGCGACCCGCTGGACCGCAAGCGCTGAGACCGTGCAGGCCTTGTGCGGCCAGAGGGGATCAGTCGACCAGCGTGCAGACCATCACCACGGCGTCCTCGCGTCCGCCCACCGCCGGGTAGTAGTCCCGGCGCCGGCCGACCTCGTTGAAGCCGTAGCGCTCGTACAGGCGAAACGCCGCGGTGTTGCTGTCGCGCACCTCCAGGAAACACTCCCGCGCCTCGGCCGCGTAGGCTCGGGACATCAGGTGCTCCAGCAGTTTGAGCCCCAGGCCGCGGCCCTGGTTCTCGGGCTTGACCGTGATGTTCAGCAGGTGCGCCTCGTCCAGGATGATCTGGACGACGCCGTGACCGACCTGCTGCTGGCCTTCGAACATCAGCCAGATCTGGTACTTGCCCAGACCGTCGAGAAAGATCCCGCGGGTCCACGGGTGGCTGTACGCCGCGTATTCGATCTTCAGCACAGCGTCCAGGTCCGCCTCGGTCATCGGGCGGAACGATACAGCGTCACTCATTCGATTCTTTCCAGCGCGCCATCAGCCGGCGCATGGCTTGCCACACGGCGCCCTTGCGCTGCGGCTCTTCCATCAACAGTTCCAGGCCCGGCAACGCCCAGGCCGGGCCGAGCCCTTCGATCTGCAGTTCGCGGTTGAACGCCTCGGCGTCCGCCTCGCCGGCAAACCGCACCGCCGGCAGACCGATCAGCCACACAAACGCACACGGCGCTTCTTCCATGCGCACCGACAGGAACCCCTGGACGAAATCCCGGGCAGCCTCCGGCCCCTGATCCATCGAACTGCGCACCAGCAGCGGCCAGCGCACCGGCTCGCCGACGATCTGCGGGGCGTCCGGCAGGCCGGCGGCGCGCAGCATGTCCTTGAGCAGCAGGTAGGCCGGATCCCGGGACTGGAACGGCTCGCCGGTGGGCAGCTCGACCAGCAGGAAGCACCGCCCGGCCCGCAGCAGCTGCAGGGCGAAACGCGGCGGCGGCACCGGTGCGGGACGCACGACCGGCGCCGCCTCCTCGGCGTCCTCCACCGGTTTGGCGGCAGGACGGCCGGCGGCCGGCGTCGGGCGCGGCACTTCGATCTTCACCCGCTCGGCCGCACGCGGGGCCGATTGCGCCGGGGCCGAGGCCGCAGAGGCCGGCAGATCCGGCACGACGGCCTCGGGTTCAGGCGCCTCCAGCAACTCGGGCCGCGACGGCGCGGCAAAGGGCAATTCGGTGCGCGGCAGCCAATTGACCACCTGCATGGCGTTCAGATAGGCGCGGCGGCGGGACTCGATAAGCAAGGGTCGGCCACTTGTGGATAACTTAAAGTGCGCTGATTCTACCGCCCTTCGCTCAAGATCGCTTGCTGTTGATCGATAGCCTTGACCGGTGTCCGTTCACCAAAGAATGCGACAGCCCGTCCCGAGAATGAATCGCACCGCGCGCGATGCAGTACAATCGCGGCTTTTATCCGCCAACCAGCCGGCCATTCCGATGATCGAACCCAAGCGCGTCTTGCGCGCCCTCGCTGAACACTGGGCACTTCTGGAGCCACTGTGCGAGCACTTCGACCAAGGCACCCTGAGCCTCAACGAACTGCGCACGCAACTGGCCGCCCAGCAACTGGAAAGCACGCCGCAGGACATCACCCACCTGCTCGACGTGTGGATCCGCCTCGACATTCTGGTGCCCGTGGCCAAAAGCCCGAACCGTTTCGAGCTCAACGCGCAGATCCACGACTTCCTCGCCTACCTGCGCCGTGAACACCGCCTGGGCCTGTGCCTGGAGATCGAAGCCTACCTGCGCCACCTCGAACGCCTGGCCGGCTACATCCAGGACGCCTTCGAGATCCGCGACGGCAACGACCTCGCCCGTCAGCTGCGCCTGCTCGACATGCGCGTGCGCGACGTCCTGAAGAAGCTCGACAACGACGAGCAGGCCCTGGTGGCCGTGGCCGAACGGGCCAAGACCAGCGACCGGCAGATCCCGCTGCGCCAGCGCTACGCCGAAGTGCTGGCGACCTGGGACGAGTACGTCGAGCCGATGATCGACCTGGTCAACGCCGACGGCGCCTTCGAACAGGGCGTGCGCAAGGTCGAGACCGTGCTGCTCAAGATGCTCAGCGAACAGCAGCGCCTGGGCCACCTGGTCGACGACGACATGCTGCTGCGCACCCACGCGCGCATCCTCGAAATGCAGACCAGCGCCCAGCTCACCCTGCGCCACGCCCGGGAACTGCTGCTGCCGCTGCGCGAAGAGGCCCGCCGGCACAACGCCGTGACCCGCGGCGCCGCCCTCGCCCTGGCGGCGATCCGGCGCAAGGGTCTCGACGCCGTGCCGCAGGCGGCGATGCCGCTGTTCACCCGTCCGCAGAGCACGTTCCTGGGCAGCGCCAGCCAGGTCGAGGCCTACGTGTACGCCCTCGCCCGCTTCGAGCCGAAACCGGCGCGCTTCCCCAAGGCCCACAAGACCGCCAAGGGCGGCGACGCCCCGCGGGCGCCGCGCACCGTGCGCGAAATGGTCGACCGCTGCGAAGAAGCCCTGCCGATGCCGGATCTGATGAACTGGCTGCTGGAGCAGGAACCGGACGGCGCCACCGACGAACTGCTCTACTGGTTCTCGCGCCTGTCGCGGGAGAAACGCTTCAAGCGCGAGCGTCTGGAGCGCCGCGAATACCACACTCACGAGCACCGGGTCAGCCTGCGCTCCTTCGCCCTGCTCTCGGCCCGCGACACCGCCGCCGAGGATGCTGCGAGCCCCCTCTCTGCAGGTACTTCTCATGCATCTTGATCTATCCGAACTGTCCCAACTCGCGCCGATCTTCCGCGAACTGTTCAAGGGCTACCACGTCAGCCGCCGCGATCCGGAACTGTACGCGCAACTGTCCAACTTCCAGGACCAGTACCGCACGCTGTTCAAGGCCCTGGGCTTCGAACTGGTCTGCGACACCCGCGGCTTCTACTACTTCGTGCCGGACATGGCCGCCGCCGCGGTGAACAAGACCGCCCAGCGCCTGGCGCTGTTCACCTTCATCCTCGTCGAGCACCTGGCCGACCAGGGCCGCGACCCGATCGCCGTGCTCGACGGCGGCAGCCTCGGCCGCGAGGAACTGCCGTCGCTGCTGGAAAAGTACCGCGACCTGTTCATCCAGGCCGAAGTGCAGACCCAGGACGAACTCGAAGAGAAGATCATGCGCCGCATGACCCAGCTCGGCTTCGCCAGCGAAGAGAACGGCGTGTACCGCTTCCTGCCGCCGATGCACCGTTTCCTCGACGTGTGCCTGTCGGTGCAGCAGGACCGCGACCTGGCGGCCAGCGTCCACAGCGTCCTGCCGCTGCCGGCGCCGGTGCTGATCGACGCCGCGGCCGAAGCGAAGTTTCTGGCCACCGACGACCCGCTTGACCTGTCCGAATTCGAGGACGAAAGCGAAGAAGACGCACTGGCCCGGGCCATTGCCGAAGAACAGGAGTATGGCGAATGAGCCAGGAACGCTACGGCATCCGCCGCTTTGCCCTTTTGAACACCGCCGGCTACAGCCTGGGCCTGTTCCCGCTGGAAGAGCCGCTGTCGGTCTACGGCGCGAACAACCTCGGCAAGTCCGCCTCGATCAACGCCTTGCAGTTCCCGATCCTGGCGCGCATGTCGGACATGAGCTTCGGCAAGTACAGCCTGGAGCAGTCGCGGCGCTTCTACTTCGCCTCGGACACCAGCTACATCCTCGTCGAAGTCAACCTGCCCCACGGCCCCCACGTGATCGGCGTGGCCGGTCGCGGCCCGGGCGGCGGCTTCGGCCACCAGTTCTTCGCCTACGCCGGCAAGCTCGACCTGGCCCACTACCAGAAAGACGACACCTGCCTGCGCCAGAAGGAGCTGTTCAGCAACCTTGAGCGCGAAGGCCTCAAAGCCTACGAGCTCAAGCCCGACGAACTGCGTCGCCTGCTGGTCGGCGGCCATACGTCGATCCCGCTCGACCTGACCCTGATCCCGCTGCGCTCCACCAACGAGCAAAGCCTGAAGACCTTCCGCGCCCTGTTCATCAACCTGCTGCACATGCGCGAAATCACCGCAGCCAAGCTCAAGCAACTGTTCCTCGACGCGTTCGAGCACAGCCTGCGCTCCGGCAGCGTCGACTACATCGCCGCCTGCGAAGAAGCCTTCCGCGATGTGCGCCGCATGGAACAGGACTACAACTCGCTGGTGGCCGCCGGCCCGCTGGTCGAGGCCCTGGCCAACGGCGTCAAGCAGCGCGACGTGTTGCGCGGCAAGCTGCATCGCCTGTCGCCGCTGCTCGACTCGCTGCTCGGCACCTGGTCGGACTACGCCAACGCGCGCAAGGAAGAGCTGACGATCCAGGCCGAACACTACCGCCGCGAGCAGGACGACCTGCAGAACGACCAGCGCGGCGGCACCCAGGAACTGATGCGCCTGGAGCGGGAAATCACCGGCATCCAGCGCTGGCTCGGTGAGCTGTCGGTGCTCAAGCACCGCTTTGCGTTGGTCGACGACGTCAAGGTGCTGGAGCAGCAGCTGCTGGCCGCCAAGGACGCCCACGACGAACTGGCCGGCGCCCTGGCGCAGTCCCGTCAGTTCAGCGCCGAAGATCTGGAAGAGCGCCTGCGCGATCTGGAGAAGCGCCTGAAGTCGGTGAAGCAGCAACTCGACCACGCCGACAACAACAGCTACGCCCGCCTGCGCGAAGAGTTCTCCCAGCAGGACGTCGAACGCCTGATGCGCCTGTTCAACAGTGCGCTGTTCAGCCTGCCGCTGGGCGAACACGGCATCGCGCTGGACGACGCCGGAGAATGGGTCAAGTCCGTGGAACTGATCCTCGACGGCTTCAAGGGCGAGCGCTTCGAGGTGCCGGGCCTGTCCATCGACATCTCGCACATCGAACCGCCGGCCCTCCAGGCCCTGGCCGACCGCGCCGCGCTGCGCGACCAGAAGGAGCGTCTGGAAAAAGAGCTCAAGCAACTCAAGACCCAGCAGGCCGTGGCCGCCGACCGCGCCGCGAGCAAGACCCAGACCGAAGCGCTGTACCAGCAGGTGCTGGACGCGCAGAAGGCGCTGGAAGACTTCCGCCGCACCCAGACCCTGAGCGCCGAGGAAGGCGACAAGCTTGAGCAACTGGCGCAGATGGAAGCCGCCCAGGACGAGCTCAAGCGCTCCAGCGACGCGTTCACCGAACGCGTCCAGCAGCTGTCGGCCAAGCTGCAGCTGGTCGGCCGGCAGATCGCCGACATGGAAGCCAAGCAACGCACCCTCGACGACGCCCTGCGCCGCCGTCAGTTGCTGCCGGCGGATCTGCCGTTCGGCACGCCGTTCATGGATCCGGTCGACGATTCGATGGACAACCTGCTGCCGCTGCTCAACGACTACCAGGACAGCTGGCAGGGCCTGCTGCGCTGCGACGGCCAGATCGAAGCGCTGTACGCCCAGGTGCGCCTCAAGGGCGTGGCCAAGTTCGACAGCGAAGACGACATGGAGCGCCGCCTGCAGCTGCTGATCAACGCCTACGCGCACCGCACCGACGAAGCCCTCACCTTGGGCAAGGCGCGGCGCGCGGCGGTCACCGACATCGCCCGTACCCTGCGCAACATCCGCAGCGACTACGACAGCCTCGAACACCAGTTGGCGCTGTTCAACCGCGAGATCAACAAGCGTCAGGTGTCCAACCTGCAAAGCTTCCGCATCGTGCTGGCACCGAACAAGGAAGCGCTCAAGCACATCGACCAGATCATCCACAGCGCCGGCCAGTACGAGGAAGGCGAGACCCTGTCGGTGTTCGACCTGAGCCAGAGCGCCGAGCAGGACAACAAGAACGAAGAGGCCAAGGAATACCTGGCGCGGCTGGTGGCGGCCAACCACAACCAGCTCGGCCTCAAGGACTTGTTCGAACTGGCGTTCGAGATCACCAAGGTCAACGGCCAGCCGGTGATCCACACCGACATCGACGGTGCGGCGTCCAACGGCACCACCATGACCATCAAGGCGCTGACCAACATGTACCTGTTGCTGCACTTGATGGACCGCGACCTGGCCGGCCGCGTGCGTCTGCCGTACTACCTCGACGAGGCGGCGGACATCGACGAGAAGAACCAGGCCGCGCTGCTGGAGACCAGCCTGCAGCTGGGCTTCGTGCCGATCCTGGCGAGCGTGAAGCCGCAGGTCTGCGCCAGTGTCGCCATCGACCTGGAAGGCGGCAGCGGCCCGGCGGGGATCTACATCGACGAGGCGGACTGGAAGTACATCCGCCGTCACGACGTGGTGAAGGCCACCCTCAACGCGCAAGCCGACGAGCCGGAGCTGGACGCGGTCTGATCCGCGTGGGCTGAAGGCAAAACAAAGGGCCGCGATCCAATGGATCGCGGCCCTTTTTCTTGGCCTGGGATTTTCAGTGCCGGCGCCTACGCATAGGTCACTTGCCGAGCGGAATCTTCGGCGCCCAGGTCAGCCACTCGTCCTCGAACTTGTCGAACAGCGGGAACGTCTGCTCCGCACGGGCCGGGCTGCCCATCCGCTCGCCGTCCGGCGTGGCGAAGGCGATGCCGCCCTGGATCAGGGTCTCCAGCGACTCGGTGCGCACCGTCACGCCCTTGAACAGACCGTAATCGAAGCCCAGGCCGCTGGTGTTCCAGAACCGCGTGCCGCTGCGCACCAACGGCGCGTACTTCGGCTCGATCAGGATGTGCACCAGCACCCGGTCCGCCGTCTGCCCCAGCTCGTAACCGGTGACTTTGCCCACCGTGATCTCGCGGTAGGTCACCGGCACGCCAGGCTTGAGCGAGCCCCGGCGGGCGGCGCTCAGCACCAGGCTCAGCCCCGGCTCCTGTTTCGCCGCTTCCGGCGGGCTGGCCAGCGCCACGAAGTTTTTCTGCGGCCCGAGGCTCTTCGCCGCCGGCTGCACTTCCAGGTATTGGCCGGTGACCAGGGTCTCCAGGTTGGAGGTCTTGATCAGCCCCAGCTCCGGCTTGACCACCCAGAACTGACTGCCGACCCGGGCGATGCGCTCCGGCACTTCGGTGATGCGGGCAGTCAGGATCACCGACTGCAGGTCGTCCGTCAGGTCGACGCTCTCGACCTTGCCGACATCCAACCCCTTGAAGCGGATCGGCGTGCCGCTGCGTAACCCGTCGGCGCGGTCGACCTTGATCGTCACCACCTCGCCTTTCTGGTTCGCCTCGTCATGGTTGGCGAACAGACGGAAACGCGGAATGCGCTTCTGCAGCGGTGCCTTGGCCTGCGGCGTCTCGAATGCGATGCCGCCGGCCATCAGGCTCTGCAGGGATTCGCTCTTGACCTGGATGCCGCTGGTCAAGCCGCCCGTCAGCGTGACGCCGCTGGCGTTCCAGAAACGGGTGGAGGCGTTGACCAGGTTTTCGTATTCCTTCTCGATGTGCACGCCGATGACCAATTGCTTCTTGGTCTTGGAGAACTGATAGCTCTGCACCGAACCGACCTTGACTTGCTTGTAGAGCACCGGGCTGCCGACCTCCAGCGAGCCCAGGTTGTCGGTGAACAGCACCAGGTGCAGGCCCGGCGCCCGCAGGTCGAGCGGCGGCGCCTTCGGCCGGGCCTCGAACTCGCGCTGCGGCGCCGCACCCTTGTCGCCCGGGCGCACAGCGATGTAGTTGCCTTTAACCAACGCTTCCAGGCCGGTGATGCCGGCCAGGGAAATCGACGGTTTGACCACCCAGAACTGAGTGCCGGCCACCAGATAGTCCTCGGCCAGCGGGTCGAGGGTCAGTTCAGCGGTGGCGGTGGACAGGTCAGGATCGATCTTCAGCGCCTTGAGATTGCCGACCTGGATGCCCTTGTACATCACCGGCGTACGGCCGGCCTGCAAACCTTCGTAGTCGCTGAGCTTGACCTTCACCCGGATCCCGGCGGCCGCGGCGTCGAAGTCCTCGTAGAGGCGGAACGGCAGGCTCGGGTCGGTGGGCGGGCTGTCCTTGCGGTTCTCCGGGGTGGCGAACGCGATGCCGCCGGCGACGATGCTGGCCAGGGATTCGCTGCGCACCTTCACGCCTGACAGGTTGGCGTCGATGCTGATGCCGCTGGCGTTCCAGAACCGCGTGTGCTTGCGCACCAGTTTGGCGTAGGCCGGTTCGATGAACACTTTGAGCTCGACGGTGTTCTGGTCTTCGGACAGCAGGTAGCTTTTGATCTGGCCGACCTTGATCTGCTTGTAGAACACCGGGCTGCCACGGTCCAGCGAGCCAAGGCGATCCGCCTTGATGGTCAAGTGCAGGCCCGGCTGGGAATCGGACAGCGGCGGCTCTTCGGCCAGGGCCGTGAACTTGCGGGTCGGCTCGCCTTCTCCCGGGCTGATGGCCACGTAGTTGCCGGACACCAGGGTCTCGAGGCCGGTGATGCCGGCCAGGCTCACGCTCGGCTTGACCAGCCAGAAACGGGTGCTGGTCTTGAGGTACTGTCCGACATCCTTGTTCATCTCGATCGTGGCGATCACGCCTTTGGAGTTGCCTTCGTCGTCGAGCTTTAGGGCCTTCACCTTGCCGACCGTCATGCCTTTGTAAAACACTTCGGTCTTGTTGGCCTGAATGCCCTCGCCGCTTTCGAAGCGCACCTGAATCTCGATGCCGGTCTCGTTGTAGGCACGCCAGCCGAGCCAACCGCCGATGATCAGGGCGATCAGGGGCAGCACCCAAATGGCGGACCAGTTCGAGGCCGGTCGGGTTTTCGCTACAGGCAAATCAGTCATGGTCGGCATCCGACTCCGTGTTGTCCCAAATCAGTCGGGGATCGAAAGTGACAGCGGCGAGCATCGTCAGGATCACCACACTGGCGAAGGCGACGGCGCCGAGATTGGCTTCGACGCTGGCGAGCCGGCCGAAGTTGACGACCGCCACCAGGATGGCGATCACGAAAATGTCGAGCATCGACCAGCGGCCGATGAACTCGATGAAGCGGTACATCCAGATCCGCTGACGTGCGGACAACGGCTGGTGCCGCTGCACGGAAAACAGCAGCAGGGCGATGCCCACCAGCTTGAACGTCGGCACCAGGATGCTGGCGATGAACACCACCGCCGCGATCGGGATCATCCCGTGCTGCACCAGTTGGATCACGCCGGACATGATCGTGGCGGGCTCGCCTTGGCCCAACGCGCTGACGGTCATGATCGGCAACACGTTGGCCGGGATGTAGATGATGGCGGCCGTGATCAACAACGCCCAAGTACGCACGAGGCTGTTCGGACGCCGGGCGTGGACCTGCGCTCCGCAACGCGTGCACGTCTGCTCATCGGTGCCGGCCTCCTGCCTGTTCAGTTCATGGCATTCGGCACAGATCAGAATGCCTGCATCAATCGCCCGCATGGGCATCCTCTCCTGATAACGCCTGCCAGATTTGATGCGGTGACATCACCACCTCCAGCCAGACCTGAACCAACAGCAAACCGATGAAGCACATCAGGCCGAGACCGACGGTGATCGCCGCCATGTCCGCCAACTTGACGATCGCCACCAGCACGCCCATGAGGTACACCTCCAGCATTCCCCAGTCCCGCATGTGGTGATAGATCCGATAGAGCAGCAGGCCATAACTGCGTCCGACATTGAAGCGGATCGTCAGCAGCACCATCAATTGGCACAACAGCTTGAGCAGCGGAATCGCCATGCTGCACAGGAACACGACGATCGAGACGCCGCGCATGTCGGTGTCGAAAAGACCGACGACGCCGCTCCAGACCGTGTCCTGCGATGATTGCCCGAGTACATTGAGCTGCATGATGGGCAGAAAGTTCGCCGGCACATAAAGCAATAGCGCCGCCACAACCAGGGCGAGGCTGCGCTGCACCACGTTGTGGCGATGGGCGTACAGTTCGTAGCCGCAGCGAGGGCAAAGGGCTTTCTCGCCATGGGCAAGTTTCGGCTTGCGCATCAGCAAGTCGCACTCATGGCAGGCCACCAAGTCATCCAGCGGTAAATCTGACAGCCCGGGGGCGTCAACCGAATCAGACATAAGGGCACTGGCTCCGAAAAAGAGGGGTCTATTTTAGTGTTCTTATTCGAAAATAACTGTGCAAATTTGTTCTGCGTACGCTAACAAAACTTTCCTGCGGGCAAAACAAAACCCCAACCGCTTTCGCAGTTGGGGTTTCGGAATTTAATCTTGACGATGACCTACTCTCACATGGGGAAACCCCACACTACCATCGGCGATGCATCGTTTCACTTCTGAGTTCGGGATGGGATCAGG